>CAQPBJ010000001.1 GCA_948852945.1 uncultured Clostridia bacterium
TATTTTTAGCAAGTATAGGAATTGGATATTTTTATTTAAATACAAGAGATGATCAGAAAAATAGTATGAGTTCAGAAGATATAATAGCAGAAAATAATATAGGTAATGAAACGATATCAACAGAAAATAAAGAAGAAAAATTATCGCCAAATGCAAAAGTAATAACAACATGTTTTTATAAAGAATGTGGACATGAAATAATAGAAGAAAAAGAAATAGATAAAGAAATAGTGAATTTAACTAAAAAAGAATTAGAAGATGTGTATAAAGATTATGAAATAGAAAATTTTTCAGAATTACAAATATCATTATATAAAGAAGAGCCAGGATATTGTGATGAACATTATTGTATCGGAGAAGAAAAAGGAATAATATGTGTATATAAATTAAATAAAGAAGGAGAAGAAGAACTATATGAAACAACTAATATACTAATGGAATACTTACCAGAAGAAGAAAAAAAGGAGATAGAATCAAAAAAAGAAATCTTAGGAAAAGAAGAGTTATATAGCATATTAGAAAATTTTGAAAGTTAAAATGACGTAATAAATAATAAAGAGATATTCTAAAAATAGAATATCTCTTTTACTATTTAACTATGAATTTCAATCCATCTTTTCTAGCATCAACTTTAACAATTTGACCACCAGATATTTCTGATCTTAAAAGCATTTCTGCAATTTCATCTTCAATATATTTTTGAATAGCTCTACGTAGAGGACGAGCACCATATTTTAAATCAGTACCTTTTTCTAAAATATACTTTTTAGTAGCTACAGTTACAGAAAGCTTAATATCTTTATTTTTCAAAGCATCTTCAGTATGATTTAAAAGTAAATCAATAATTTGAATTAATTCTTCATTAGTCAAACTATCGAAATTAACAATTTCATCAACACGATTTAAAAACTCAGGTCTAAATAATTCTTTAAGAGCAGAATTGATTTTAGAACTATCAACAGTTTGTTTTCCAAAACCAATTGAATTTGTATTTAAATTTGATCCAGCATTAGAAGTCATGATAATAATTGTGTTTTCAAAATTAACTGTATTTCCTTGTGAATCAGTAAGTTTTCCGTCATCTAATACTTGAAGTAGGATATTAAATACATCAGGATGAGCTTTTTCAATTTCGTCTAAAAGAATAATTGAATAAGGTTTTCTTTTAACTTTTTCAGTTAATTGACCAGCATCATCATATCCAACATAACCTGGAGGAGAACCAATAAGTTTAGAAGTAGAATGACTTTCCATAAATTCAGACATATCTATTCTAATAATTGAATCTTCACTACCAAACATTTCAGAAGAAAGAGCCTTAGCAAGTTCTGTTTTTCCTACACCAGTTGGACCAACAAAAATAAATGAAGGTGGTCTTTTAGTAGTTTGAAGCCCCGCACGATTTCTCCTAATTGCTTTAGCAACAGCAGCAACCGCATCGTTTTGACCAATAATTCTTTTATGAAGATTATTTTCTAAATTAAGTAATTTTTGAGTTTCTGCCTCAGTAATTTTTGTAACAGGAATTTTAGTCCAGTTTTCAATTACTTCAGCAATATCCTGAACAGTTAAAGCTTTTAATTGTAAATTTTTACAAAGCTCATCTAAACGTTCATTTAAAATACATTCTTTAGTTTTAAGATCAGCAGCTTTTTGATAATCTTCAGTAGAATCAGAAGAAACCGCTTCTTCTTTTTCGTCAGCGATTTTAGCTAGTTGATTTTTTATAACTTCTATTTCATAAAGTTCTTTATTGTTTAAATTGATTCTAGAACATGCTTCGTCAATTAAATCTATAGCCTTATCTGGTAAAAATCTATCATGAATATATTTTTCAGACATTTTAACAGTTTTCTCAATAACATCATTAGAAATTAAAACTTTGTGAAAATCTTCATAATATCTTTTAATACCTTGAATAATTTCAATAGTATCATATATAGATGGTTCATCAACAATAACTGGTTGGAATCTTCTTTCTAAAGCAGAATCTTTTTCAATATATTTTCTATACTCATTAAGAGTAGTAGTACCGATTAATTGAATATCACCATTAGAAAGAGAAGGCTTTAAAATATTAGCAGCATTCATAGAATGTTCTGCATCACCAGCTCCAATAATATTGTGAATTTCATCTATAACTAAAATAATATTTCCATAAGTTTTACATTCGTCAACTAGAGCTTTCATTCTAGACTCAAATTGACCTCTAAATTGAGTTCCAGCAATCATAGCTGTCATATCAATTAAATAAACTTCTTTATTAAGCAATTTAGCAGGAACATTTCCATCAGCTATTCTTAAGGCTAATCCTTGAGCTATAGCAGTTTTACCAACACCAGGTTCACCAATTAAACAAGGATTGTTTTTTGAACGTCTATTTAAAATTTGAGTAATTCTTTGAATTTCTTTATTTCTACCAATAACTTTATCAAGTTTTCCTTGTTTAGCTTGCTCTGTTAAATTAGTTCCAAAAGAATCTAAAAATCTTTTCTTTTTTTCCTTAGGTCTTTTTTCAGTTTTAACTTTTTTTCTTTCAGAATTAGAAGAATCAGAAGATGTAGCAGATGCAGCTTTTTCATCAGATTCTTTTTTGTTAACACCAAAAATATTTCCTAACATTGGACCAATAGAACTCATATCTTCACCATCAATGCCAGACATGTTTTCAGTAATATCATTAAAAATATTTTCAATTTGTGAAGACATATCATTAAGTTCATCTTCAGAAAGATTAGACTGTTTAGCTAAAACTTCTAAAGGATTAATACCTTTTTCTTTAGCACAGTTATAACATAATCCTTCAACTGAGTTTTTTCCGTCTTCAATTTTATTTATAAATATAACGGCTGTGTTTTTATTACATACTGAACATAACATATATAAGAAATCTCTCCTTAAAAATTTTTATAAATAAGCTTTAAAAAGCTTTGTACATAAAAAGAATAATCAATTTTTATGTATAAAATATAATACAACAAAAAGCCAAAATAGTCAATGGAAGAAATGCAAATAAATACTAATATAACAATTGAAATAAAAGGATTTTAATGTTATACTAATAGGCAAGTTATTAAAGTTTTTAATTCATGAAAGGAAGAAAAAATGAATAATAAAGAAAAAGATATGGACAAAATTCTAGGAATGAATAGAACAATGTTTTTTGTTATAGTAATTTTATTATGTGCATTATCATTAAGTATCGGAATATATGCTCAAGTATTTTATAGATATTCAGACACAGACCCATTTATGCTAGGAATTGGAGTTGGAAAAACTCAAGATGCAGCAGAAATAACAAAATTAAAAAATGAATTCAGTACTGGAAAAATATTTACTAATGATATTTCAGGAACATCAACAGCAAGCAATGTAAAAAAGAAAAATCAGGCAAAAGAAATCGTATGGACATATAGTACTACCAACAAAAACGAACCAGAAAAATATAATATTGTAGCAGTAATTCCACAAATAAATATAAATTCAACAGAAGCAGAAAAAATAAATAGTCAAATTCAAACAGCATATGTAGACAAAATAGAAAACATAATGGAACATTCTACTGAATTTACAGACTATAGCGTAGTTTACAAAGCATATTTAAATGGAGATTTATTATCACTAATAATAAAAGAAACAATACGTGAAGGCTCAACAACACAAAGTGCAAAAATAAAAACATTCAATTACAATTTAAATAATAATACACAAGTTTCAATAAATGAAATTATAAAAGCAAAAGAATATAAATCAGATGAACTACAAAAGAAAATAAAATCAGAAATAGAAAGATTAAACAAAAATGACGAAGATTTAAAAAGTCAATATTCAGATATGAAATTAAGAGATTTAAATGATTCAAGATATAAAATAGAAAATACAGAAAACTTTATAGTTAATGAAGAAGGATATTTATATATAATATACGCATACGGAAATATAGAAAATACAAATAAAATGGATATAGTAATATTTGAATAGGAGGCATTAATTTGAAAAAGAAAGTAACCAAAATAATAATAATATTTTTAATGATTTTTTTAGTAATTCAATCAAAAAATATTTCAAACGCTGAGGAGGTGGCACCACCAGCTGAACAACCACAAGCAGAGCAAACACCAGCAGAACAGGCAACTTCGGAAGCAACAACAATAAATGAAAAGCCAAAAGTAAAAGAACATATTAAAGCTAAAATAATAGAAGCAGGAAAGAAATATGAAAGAGAAAGTACAGATGGTGGAAAAGAATTTGTACAAAATGTCAAAGTAAAAATTCTCGAAGGAGAAGAAAAAGACGAAAAATTTGATACGACATACAGACTTACATATGACTTAGATAACAAAATTGTTGGATATGAGCTAAATGAAGGTAATATAGTATATGTAAGTATACAAGAAGAAAATGGAGAACCTAAAATAACAGTACAAGATGTTGTAAGACAAAACTATTTAATAGGATTAGTAATATTCTTTTTTGCAAGTATAATTTTAGTAGGAAGAAAAAAAGGAATAAAAGCAATTATAGGTTTAATAATAACAGTATTAGCAGTATTCTTTGTACTATTAGCAGCAATATTTAAAGGCTATAACGCTATATTAGTATCTATTGCAACCTGTTTTATAATAACAGTATTAACCTTTACAATAATTGGAGGCTGGAACAAAAAAAGTATTTCAGCTGCGCTTGGTACAATAGGAGGAATAGTACTAGCAGGAATAATAGCTACAGTATTCGGATATATAGCTAAATTATCAGGAGCCGGAAAAGAAGAGGCTATAATGTTAAGTATAACCTCAAATGTAAAATTTAACTTTAGAGATTTATTATTTGCAGAAATAATAGTATCAGCACTAGGTGCTTGCATGGATGTTGGAATGTCAATAGCATCAAGCTTAAGCGAATTAAAAATTAAAAAGCCAAGTATGACAGCAAAAGAGTTATTTAAAAGTGGAATGAATATTGGTGGAGACATGATAGGAACAATGACAAATACACTTATCCTTTCGTTTATAGGATCATCACTATTATTAGTATTATTATATATGTCATCAAATATAACAGTAGTAGAAGTTTTAAATATAGAAGCAATAGTAACAGAAAGTGTATGTGCTTTATCAGGAAGTATAGGAATAGTATATACAGTACCAATAACAGCAGCAATATTTGCTTTTATAAATAGAGATAAAAGTGTATATAAAGTAAAATCAGAAAACATAGTAGAAGGTAAAAGAAGTTTAAAAATATAAAAAAAGAGAGTATTGTAAACATCATTTAGTTACAATACTCTTTTCTTTATAAATTACAAAATTTATGGAGTTTCAATCAAAGTAAGTTTTACTTCTAATTCTTCGTCTTTACCATCATTTTCACGAGAAACTTTTAAAGTAATCTCATCACCAATTTCACATTGATTTTTCTCTTTATTAAGTTGAGACATAGATTCAACCTTTTTTCCGTTAAATTCTAATATAACATCACCAGGTTTTAAATCAGAATCTTTGGCAGGACCATCAGTTTCAATTTCAGCTACATATACACCAACAGGTAAATTATAATATCTAGAATAAGCTTCAGTAACATCAATACCTGAAATACCAATATAAGGTCTAGAAACTTTACCAGTAGAAATTAGTTGCTCAGTAATATCTAAAGTAGAGTTAATAGGAATTGCAAATCCCATAGCTTCAATTCCAGTACCAGACATTTTTAAAGTATTTATACCAATTAGTTCTCCATCAGCATTAACTAATGCGCCACCACTGTTACCAGAATTAATAGCAGCATCAGTTTGAATTAAAGTATACATAGTTCCATTTTCGTCTTCAATTTCTCTATTAAGGCCACTAACAATACCAGAAGTAACAGTACTCTTTAAATCTAAAGGATTACCAACAGCCATTGCAAATTCTCCAACTTGCACTGAATCAGAATCACCTATTTTAGCAGGTGTTAAGTCATCTCTATCAATTTTTAAAATAGCTAAGTCTGTAACGCTATCTGTACCTATAATCTTTGCTTCTATAGGTTCATCTTCATTATATAAATAAACTACAACTTTCTTAGCTTCAGAAACAGTATAATAGCTAGAAGATGAAGAAGATGCGTCAACTATATGATTATTTGTAAGAATATATCCATCATCTGAAATTATTACACCAGAACCAGTTGCTGTCGAAGTAGAAGAACGCTCTTGAAAAAATGTACGGTAATTAGAAGAAACAGAAAAGTTTACTTCAATACCAACAACAGAAGGTAAGACCTTATTTGCAACTTCTATAGCAGTACCAGAATATTCTGATACATCAATTCCAGTATTTACAGAGCCTTCTGATGTAAAAATTTTAGAATTTCGACTTTTGGTTTTATTATCATCTGACGAATCAGATACAAATAAATCTTTTACAGCAGGAACATAAAAACACAAGCCTAAAACTAAAGAGGCACCAATTATTCCAGAGGTAAAAGAGATTAAAATATTTTTTAAAATAGAATTTTTAGATTTGTTAGTATCATTGTAGTTACTTACAGAACTAGATTTTACAAAATCGTGTGCATTTTTTTCTTCATTGTTACTCATAATTATCCTCCTAAAAATATTTACAATAATAATGTATACTTTTTTTTATAAAAGTACAAGAATTTATTATTGAAAAAAATAAAATCTATATATATAATAAAAATGAAAACTTAAAAAAAAATTAAAAATGGAGGAAATATGACAAAAAATGAAAGAGGAATAACTCTTATGATATTAGTAGTAACTATAATTGTTATCTTAATCCTAGCAGGAGTAGTAATGTCAATAAATATGAATATAAATAAAAGTGTAGACCTAAAAGAAATAGTAGCAAACATGGAATTAATAAAATCAGTGGGAACACAGTATAGAGATAAATATATTGATGAAACAATAATTGAAAAAAATGAAGCAGATGGAACAGTAACATATCACCTTCCAAAACAGTTTGTTGGAACACATGAAGTAGCACTAAATCAAGGAACAATGATTAATAATCTACTAAGATTTGGTGGAAAAGAACAAGAAACACTACTTGAAACTTCAAATTATTGGTATAGATTAGAACAGAAAGATTTAGACGAATTTAAACTAGATATTAAACTAAATAATGAATATTACTTTTTAAATTATAGTACACTAAGTGTTGCTTATTGCAAAGACGAGAAAGATGGAAGTCAATATAAAGGCGTAAAAATAAAAAAGAATAATAGAGAAAAATATGTATATTTTTATGATGATTTAAAAAATGTAAAAACAAGAGAAGTGAGAAACTAATATGAAAGAAAAAGAAGAAGAAAGACTAAGAGTATTAAAACAAGACGAAGAAAAATTATATTCGGATAAAATACAATTAATAGCAGGAATAGATGAAGCAGGAAGAGGACCATTAGCTGGACCAGTAGTTGTTGGTGCTGTAATAATGCCTAAAGACTCAATGATAGAAGGGGTTAATGATTCTAAAAAAGTATCAGAGAAAAAAAGAGAAAAAATATATGAAGAAATAACAAAAGAAGCAATTAGCTGGAGTGTAGGAATTGCAGACCAAAATGAAATAGATGAAATAAATATATTAAATGCAACAAAATTGGCACTAAAAAGAGCAATAGAAAATTTAGAAACAAAACCAGATTTAATTTTAGTTGATGCTTTAACAAATATTGACACACAAAATATTCCATATAAATCTATAATAAAAGGAGATGCGAAAGAATATTCAATTGCAGCTGCTTCAATAATTGCAAAAGTAACAAGAGATAGAATGATGAGAGAATATGATGAAATATATCCGCAATACGGATTTAATGGACATAAAGGATATGGAACAGCAAAACATATAGCAGCAATAAAAGAATATGGGCCATGCATATTACATAGAAAAAGCTTTATAAAAAATTTCGTAAAATAAAGGAGAAAATAGTATGAATGCTATAAGTATAATAGCTAAAAAAAGAGATAAAAAAGAATTAAGTCAAGATGAAATAGATTATTTTATAAAAGAATATACAAAAGGAAATATAACAGATTATCAAGCAGCTGCACTAGTTATGGCAATATATATTAATGGAATGACAAATAAAGAAATAACAAATCTTACCATATCAATGGCAAATTCAGGAGATACAATAGACTTAAGTGATGTATCTGATAATATAGTAGACAAGCATTCCACAGGAGGAGTAGGAGATAAAATAACATTAATACTAATGCCAATAATTGCATCACTTGGAGTTCCAGTAGCAAAAATGTCAGGAAGAGGATTAGGTTTTACAGGAGGAACAAGCGACAAATTAGAATCAATACCAGGATATAATGTAAATATAAGCATAGAAGAATTTAAAAATAATGTACAAGAAATTGGAATAAGCCTAATAACATCAAGCTTAAATTTAGCACCAGCAGATAAAAAAATATATGCATTAAGAGACACTATAGGATGTACAGCAAACATACCATTAATAGCATCAAGTATAATGAGTAAAAAAATAGCATCAGGAGCAAATAAAATATTAATAGATATAACTTGTGGAAATGGTGCATTTATGAAAGACATAAAACAGGCAAAAGAATTAGCAAATATGATGATAAAAATAGGAATATTAGCACACAGAGAAGTAAGATGTGTAATAACAAACATGAATGAACCAACAGGTCATGCTATAGGAAATACATTAGAAGTAATAGAAGCAATAAAAGCATTAAAAGGTGATATGCCAGAAGATATAAAAGAAATCATAATAGCACTAGGAACACAAATGTTATTTATGGCAGGAAAAGCATCAGATGCAGTAAAAGCAACACAAATGATAGAAGAGGCAATACAATCAGGAGCAGCCTACAACAAATTTAAAGAATTAGTTGCAAAACAAGGTGGAGATATAACATATTTAGATGATACAGAAAAATTTCCAAAAGCAAAACATATAATTCCAGTATATGCAGAAGAAAGGGGAGCACTAAAAACAATAGATACAGAGAAAATTGGAAATATATCAGTATATCTTGGAGCAGGAAGAATAAGAAAAGAAGACTCTATAGATCATACAGCTGGAATAGTAATGAATCAAAGAATAGGAAATGTAGTAGAAGTAGGACAAGTACTAGCATATATACACACAAATGATGAAAGTAAAATAGAAGGAGCAACAAGAAACTTAAAAGAAGCATTTGTATTAGATCCAAAAAAAGTAGCAAAACCAAAAACAGTAATAGGACTAATAAAATAAAAAAAGTAGCAGGACAAAAAAGTATATATGTCCTGCTATTTGCATATAAGGAGAAAGAAAAAATGATTGAAATCAAGAATGTATCAACTTCATACGTTAAAGGCAAAAAAATAATAGATAAAATGAACTTGAAAATAGAAGATGGAACAGTATTTGGATTTATAGGTCCGAATGGAGCAGGAAAAACAACAACATTAGAAATGATAACAGGAGTACTACAAATAGATGAAGGCGATATTTTTATAGATGGAAAAAGTATTAAAACAAAGCCAATAGAAGCCAAAAAGAAATTTGGGTTTGTGCCAGATTCACCAGAGATGTTTGAAAAACTAACAGGACTAGAATATCTAAATTTTATCGGAGATGTATATGAAGTTAATCCAGAACAAAGATTAGAAATTGTAGAAAAATTAGCAAAAAAGTTTAATATATATGATAGCTTAAAAGATAGGATTCAAAGCTATTCACATGGAATGAAACAAAAACTATTAATAATAAGTGTATTACTATACAATCCTAAAAACTGGATATTAGACGAACCAATGACTGGACTAGATCCACAAGCTGCATACACTTTAAAAGAATTAATGAAAGAACATAGCCAAAAAGGAAATACAGTGTTTTTCTCAACACATGTATTAGAAGTAGCAGAAAAAATATGTGACAAAATAGCGATAATAAATAAAGGAAAAATAATATATACAGGAACAGTAGAAGAATTGAAAGAACAACTAAAAACCAATACATCGTTAGAAGAATCATTCTTAGAATTGATTGAAGTTGAAGAAAAATAGAAGAGGATACAAATGAAAAGTTTAACAAGTGTAATTATAAAGAATTCTAAAAGGCAAGAAAAACAAAACACATTAAAAGAAAAAATATTATCATTTATAGCATTTATAATAGTATTTGGATTTTTAGCAATATCAATGACAGTATTGTCTTTCGTCATAACCAAAAAGTTAAAAGGAATAGAGCAAAGTTATACATTTATAAACATATTAGTATTAATGAATTTCTTTATACTGTTTGCTAAAAGCGTATTTGAAAGCATAAACGTACTATATTTTTCAAAAGATTTAAAACAATTATTACGAATGCCAATAAACCCAAAAGATATCATCCATGCAAAATTTATAAATATGATAATTTCAGAATATCAGATGGAGATTATCATGTTAGCAATACCAATGGTAGTATATGGAATAATAATGAAAGTAGGAATATTATTCTATTTATACACATTATTGACATTAACAATACTTCCAATAATACCAATAGTAACAACTTCAATAGTAATAGCAATTATTATGAGATTCTCAAATTACTTAAAAAACAAAACACAAGTAATATATATAACAATAATAATATCAGCAATACTAATAGACTTAATATTTACAGGTTTTAAACCAATTAAAGTAACAAAACAAGAATTTGAGGAAGCTGTTTTAAAGCCAAATGGATTAGCCACAATGATAGCAGACAAAATAGAACTAATCAAACCAATGATGAATACGCTTTTAAACTATAACAATGAAAAAGGAATAAAAAATTTAAGTGTATATGTAGCAGAAAGCATAGGAATATATATATTAGGAATATTTATAATATCTAAAATATATTTAAAAGGAGCAATAGGAACAACAATAAACAGCAAAAGAATAAAAAAAGATAATACTAAGTTGACAATAGAAGATTTCAAAAAACAAAATAAAATAAAATCATATATACAAAAGGAAAGAAAAGTAATTTCAAGAACACCAATATTTTGCATTCAATGTCTACTAATACCTATAATATATCCTATAATAATTTTAGAAATATTTGCAATTACAGTAATAGTATCAAAAAAATTAGGAATAGATATTATACAAAATTTTTTAGGAATAATAAATACTTCAATGGGACAAGCAATATTCATAGGGGTAGGAGCAATATTTTTTATGATGAACTTTTCATCAATAATAGGAATATCAAAAGATTGTAAAACTTCAATATTAACCAAAAGCTTACCAATTAAATTAGAAAAACAATTCAATATAAAAACAGAAATAGGAAAAAGAATAAATATGTTATCAGTAATTATTATAACCTTTTGCTATTGGTATGCAGTAAAAAATTTAGCACCAACAATAATAATGTTTACAATATTATACCTATTAAATTCTGTTGGAGAAAAAATAAAGTTATTAATAGATATAAAAAAGCCACAAATTAATTGGGATAACGAATACACGATGATGAAGCAAAATACAAACATAATGAACGTATTATTTTATACACTTGCACTATTAATAACTTTATACATTATAAGTAAAATAATAAAGCAAGCACATTATTTTCTAGCAACCATATTAGTAATTACATTAATAGCATATAGCATAACCACATTGTATATAAGTAAAAATCAAGAAAAGATATTTAGAAAAATATATTAAAAATTTGAAACCAAACTCTATTATAAATTGTATTCATAATAGATAGGAGGGTAATAATGCAAACAGAAGAAATAAAAAGTATGATAGAAAAATATTCAGGATTAGTATATAAGATTGCAATCACTAGAAGTAAAAATATTGAAAATGCGGAAGATATATTCCAAGAAGTATTTATAAAATACAGTCAAAAGCTACCAAAATTTGAAAATGAAGAACACGAAAAAGCGTGGTTTATACGTGTAACAATAAATGTAAGCAAAAACTTACATAATCAAGCATGGAATAAAAAAACAGTAGCTTTAGAAGAGAATATACAATTCGAAGAAAAAGAACAAGAAAACATATTTCAAATAGTAAGCACATTACCACAAAAATACAAAACAGTAGTATACCTATTTTATTACGAAGGATATAAAGTAAATGAAATTTCTAAAATAATGAAAACAAGAGAAGGAACCATAAAAACATGGTTAGCAAGAGCAAGAAAAAGCCTAAAAGAAAAAATAGAAGGAGGTTTTGAAAATGAATAAGAATCAAGAAAATTATAAAAAAGCTTTAGATCAAATTACACCAAGTGAAGAACTAAAACAAAAAACTTTTAGAAAAGCAACAATAAAACAACAAGTTAAAAAACCAGTATTTATAAAATATTTAGCAGCATGTGCAGTATTTGCAATATGTTTATCAGGAAGTGCAGTATATTTAAAACATAAAAAGCCATTAACTAAAAAAGATCAAACTACACAAACTCAAGTGGTAGCACAAAAAATGAATGACCTACCAAGATTTGAAAATATGGAACAAGTAAGAGAAGCATTAAAAGAGAATAATAATAGATCTTATGAAGAAAAAATGCTTCAAAATGAAGTAGCAATGGAAGATACAATAGCTTCAAGTACAACTAAAGAAGAAGCAAGAGATTATTCAGAAACAAACGTACAAGTAAAAGGAGTAGATGAAGCTGATATAGTAAAAACAGACGGAAAATATATTTATTATGTAACAAAAGAAAAAGTTTATATAATAGATAGCGAAAATTTAGAAATAAAATCTAAAATGGATTATGACACAAAAAATATATATTATCCTAGTGAGTTATATATAAACCAAAATAAAATGATAGTATTAGGAATAACATACCAAGATAATCAAGAACCAGAAGACACTGTAACATCAGAAGCTTTTACAGACTGCATATATCCAAGATATTATCGAAATTCACAAACAAAAGTTATAGTATATGACATATCAGATAAAAGTAATCCAAAAGAAGACAGAACAATTATAATAGATGGTGAATACAATACTTCAAGAATGATTGAAGACAATATATATTTTGTAAGTTCAAAAGACGCCTACTATTATGATTTAGCTAAAATAGAAGATGATGAAATAATGCCATTAATAAAAGATACAGCAAATGAAGATAGAAAATTGAAATGTACAGACATTGCATATTTTGAAGGAACAGAAAATAAATCATTTATGACAGTAGCAGGATTTAATATAAATAACAAAGAAAAAATAAATACAGAAAGCTTTTTTGGAGCAAGTGAGAATGTATATGCAAATAAAAACAATTTATATATAACACAGTCAGAACATAAGTATGTATTAGGACAAGAAAAAACAACAAGTAAAATATATAAATTCAATTTAGAACAAACAGCAATAAACTTGCAAGCACAAACAGAAATAAAGGGCTATTTAAATAATCAATTTTCAATGGATGAATATGAAGGAAATCTAAGAGTAGCAACAACAAAAGGATATGACGAAAAATCTAATAATCAATTATATATATTAGATGAAAATTTAAATGAAATAGGAAAAATAGAAGATTTAGCAAAAGGTGAAAAAATTTATTCAGTAAGATTTGTAGGAAAAATAGGATATATAGTAACTTTTGAACAAATAGACCCACTATTTGTAATAGATTTATCAGACCCAACAAATCCAGAAGTAAAAGGAGAACTTAAAATACCTGGATATAGTTCATACTTACATCCATATGATGAAACTCATATAATAGGAATTGGTTATAATACAAAATCAAATGGATATGGTGGAGTTGTAAATGACAATATGAAAATGTCAATGTTTGATGTATCAGATGTAACTAATCCAAAAGAGATGTTTAGTATAGATATTGGAAGCGGATACACATATTCAGAAGTAATGTATAATCATAAAGCATTATTTTATAGTAAAGATAAAAACTTAATAGGATTTCCAATAGAAACTTCAGGAAATTCAAAAAAATATTATTACAACAGTTCATTTAGAATTTATAAAATAGATTTAGAAAAAGGTTTTGAAGAGTATGGAAAAATAGAGGCTAATAATGATGATGAGAAAAAATATATAGATAGCATGAAAAGAGCAATTTATATATCAGACATACTATACGTATTATCAGATGAAAACATAGTAACATACAATTTAAATACACTAGAAAAACAAAAAGAATTAGAATTATAATAAAAACATATTAAAATAAAAACAAATTAAATAAAAACTATATTGATTAAGCTTTTGGAATTGCGCTAGCGACCAAACGTAACTGCGTTAGCAGTGGAGTGCGAATTTGAGCAATCTACCATATAAAAACGGAGTTTTTTGTTATGGAGATTGCGAAGAGCAAAATTCCAAAAATTAATCAATATAGTTTTTATTTTAGTTTAAATTTATTTATTTAAATCTTTATTAAGTCTTTCTAATTCCTTACATTTGATTTTGTATTCTACTTGCTGTGTTAGAAATTTATAGTATAAATATCCTTGCTCATACTGGCTAGCAGGATTAAAAGCATCTTGAAATTCCTCCATAAAAAACCTCCAAAATAAAAATCTAATATACATATATTCAAAAAAAAATAAAATATGAAAACAAAAGCTACAACAAATAAATACTTTATGATAAAATGCAAAAGATAATAATAAAGTATAAATTAAGGAGGAGTTAAATTTGAAAAGAGAAGAAATCGAAGAAAAATACAAATGGGATTTAAGTAAAATGTATAAAAACAAAGAAGAATTCCAAAAAGATTTTCAAGAAGTAAAACAAAGTTTGCCAGAAATAGAAAAATACAAAGGTAAGTTTTTAGAAAATGCTGAAATATTTTTAGAATTTATGAACTTACTAGAAAAAATAAATAGAAAACTAGAAAAATTATACACATATGCACATCTAGCTGTGGATGTAGAACCAGAAAATGCTGAAATGCAAGAATTAAATGCAAACATCTTAGGACTAGCAGAAGAAACAGCAAACAAAACTGTGTTTATAGATTTAGAAATATTAAAAAACGAAGAATCAGCAAAAAAAGTTATAGAAAACGAAAACTGCAAAAAATATACTAATATGATAAATCATATATTACGTACGAAGCCACATATATTAAGTGATGAAACAGAAGAAGTGTTAACAATGGCAAGTGGAGTTATAGGATCATCATATAAAACTTATTCAAATATAAGACCAGAATTTGAACCAGTTATAATAGATGGAAAAGAGAACTTTTTAAATGAAGAAACAGTAAAAGAATTTTATAAAAATCCAGATGAACAGGTAAGAAAACAAGCATACGAAAAGTTAAATATACAATATAAAAAGATGGCAAACGTATATGCATCAACACTAGAAGGAACAATGAAAAAGGATGTATTCTACAGCAAAATAAGAAAGTTTAAATCACCACTAGATGCAAGTGTATTTGGAGATGAAGTAACAGAAGAATTATTTTATAAAGTATTAGAAAACGCAAACAAAACATATCATAATTACTATCTAGAATATCTAGATGTAGTAAAAAAATTAATGAATAAAGATGTATTAGACATGTATGACTTACGTTATCCTATAGTAAAAGAACCATCAAAAAAATATACCTTAGATGATGCCTTTGAATTAATTTATGAAGCAACAAAAAAATTCGGACCAGAATATACAGAAATAATGAAAAAAGCAAGAGAAGAAAGATGGATAGACTATATGCCACATGAAGGAAAAAGACACGGAGCATATTCATCAGGCTGTTATGATTCAAATCCATATATATTAACCAGTTATATAGAAGATGTAGAATCAATATTTACACTAATACATGAATTAGGACATTCAGCACACACATATCTATCAAATCATAATCAAGAATACGCAAACAGTGACTACAGAATATTTGTAGCAGAAGTAGCATCAACAGTAAATGAAAATTTATTAATGCAATTATTAATACAAAATTGTACAGATAAAGAAGAAAAGAAATATTTATATTTTAAAAGATTAGATGAATTTATAGGATGCTGCTACAGACAACCATTTTTTGCAGAGTTTGAAAATAAATTACACATAAAAGCGGCAAACAATGAAGGATTATCAAATCAAACTATAACAGACCTTTATGAAAAACTATCAGAAGAATATTATGGTGGAAGAGTAAGAATACATGAATTATCAAAATATTCATGCTATGGAGTTCCACATTTTTACTACAACTATTATGTTTATAAATATACTGTAGGAATGTGTGTATCATCAGTAATAGCTAAAAGAGTATTTAATGGAGATAAAAACCAAATAGAAAATTATTTAAACTTCCTAAAGTCAGGTTCAAGTAAAAGCCCAGTTGAATTATTAAAAATGGCAGGAGTAGATCCATTAGATGAGAATTTATACAAAGAAGCATTTGAAAACTTTAAAGCAGACTTAGAAGAGTTTAAAAAATTAATATAAATTGCTAGATAAAAAAATCTTGTATTGATACATTCAATACAAGATTTTTATCTATAATTTTCTTAAACTATTTTTTGATTTCTTCTAATTAAAATTCCAACTAACATAATAATTACAACAGAAGCAATGATAACAATAGAAATAACTAAAGGAGCAGAAACTCTATTTTTAGAAACCTTTGCACTATCACCAACATTAGGTTCATCGATAACAACATTATCAATTTCAGTATTAAATGTATCAACATCAATAGTAAATTTGGCATATTTAATATTAGAAGCAACCATAATAGTATCAGCATTTTGCTTTGGTAAACTATTTATAGAAGTATCAATAGACACACCACTAAATTCACTATTACCAACAGAAAAATCAGAATAGTTTTGCTTAATATATGAAACAGCATTTTGATTTAAATTAGAACCATTACTAAAAATAATAGAAAGAGCAGTAAGCATAGAATCGTAAGAAAGATTATTTAATTCATTAGGTTGACCAATATATAATTCTAACAAACCGTTTTCATTAAAAGTTTTATAAAAAACAAGATTTCCAGACTTAGCTATAAAATCCTCTTTAGTGTAAATAGTACCATTTAGCATAAAAATACTATCAGAAATTGGAGAAGAAGTATCTGACAATTTTAATTTTACAGAAGGATTTATTTGAAACTTAATCTGTGGTTTACCAGTACTATCAGAAGTATAAGACTTTTCATATCCCGAATCTTTAATACCAGCAAAAGATAAAGTATCATCTAAAGCATAAGGAAGCTGAACCCCTTCGTCATTTCCTTGCATAGTATAAATAGTATCAACTAACATAGCATTAAGATATTCATTTATAGAAGATATAGGATAATAAGTAGTATACACACCAGTATTAGGATTATAAGCATATACAAGTGAATTAGTATTGCCATAATTCAAAATAATAGAGTTATTAGTCTGAGTAGCATATACTTTAATACCTATATTAGCAAATTTAGTAATATATGAACTTTTATTAAAATTTTCAGCAATTTTAGTAATATCAATATCAACAGTGTTATCTACACCTTCAACAAATTCAGTAGCATAAGAGTTAGTTATAAACAAACCTAAAAATATAAATAATATAATTAAAACTTTTTTTAATCTCATTAAAAAGTCCTCCAAACATAATTTAAATTATACAAATAATCATACAAATAAAAATAAAAAAATTCAAGAAAAATGAAGACTAATTAAAAAATATATAATATAATAAAGTAAATTTATAAAGTCTATTAAGGATAGGTGATTTAAATGAACATATATAGGCCAATACTTGGAGAAACTACGAAAGAAGAAAAAATATATCCAGCAATAGAAAAATATAAAAATGAAGAATTAATAGTTGAAAATAAGCATTTTCAGAAAATAGAAGAGATAGATTTAAATGCAGAAGAAGTAGAATTTGAAAAGTGCATATTTACAGACTGCAAAATTACAGGAAGCTTTGAAAAAGCGGTATTTCACGACGTAATATTCGAAAGATGTGATTTGTCAAACTGCTTATTTAGAGAAGGAAGTTTTATTAGAGTAGAAATGAAAGATAGCAAATTTGTTGGGTGTGATTTCACAGATTCAAGAGTATACCATTTTTCAAGTAATAACACTATTTATAAATATGCAAATTTTTCAAACACAAATTTAGAAGAAATAATTTTTAAAAATTGCAATTTATCAAACAGTAGTTTTTCAGAATGTAAAATAAAAAATATTTATTTTGAAAATTCAGAATTAGTACAAGCACAATTTTTTAGAACAAAATTAAAGTCAGTAGATTTATCAACATGTGAAATAAACGGAATAGTAACAAGTCTGCAGGATATAGAAGGTGCGATCGTAAATAATTTCCAAGCAATTGAACTATCAAAATTAATGGGAATAGTAATAAAATAGAGGTATGCTTCTTTGATAATATCTTTAAAACTCTGAAATATGGAGAAAAATATTGAAAACAAAATTACAGAAATTAAAAGAAAGTAAAAAAAGAAAAAAGAGATTAAAACTAATAACATTATTATTAATAAGTTTAACAATCATATTGATAATTTTCATAACAGCTAAAAAAAGCAGAAAAAATATTTCTACTCCACTAATACAACAAAAAAATGAAAAAATAGGAATGGCTGAAAACACAGAAATAAAGCAAGAAAACAATGAAATAACTAATGAAGTAAATCAAGAACAATTAGTTGAAGTAGAAGAAGCAAAACAAGAGGCAGTAAAAGTAAAAGAAATTATAGAAAAATATATTGCAGAAAAAAATTTAAATGAAGAAAATTTTGCATTTTTTTATTATGACATAAATAGCAAAAATCAATATTTTTATAATGAAAATACATATTTTACTGCAGCAAGTACAATAAAAGTACCAATAGCAATGTTATACTATGACAAAATTACTCATGGAGATATAACATTAGATACTAAATTATTGTACCAATCATCAGACTATGAAGCTGGAGCAGGAAATACAAGTAACATATATAAATTTGGCGATTATATACCAATATCATTTTTATTAAGAGAAATGATAAAAGAAAGTGACAATACAGCAACAAATATATTAAAAAAAGAATTAGGCGGAGAAAAAGCATATAGAATATTAATAAAACAATATACAAAAGAAAATTTAACAGAAGAGTTTAATGTTGAAAATGTAACATCAGCAAAATATTCGCTAGATGTATTAAAAAGATTATATCAAGATAGAGAAAAGTATGCAGATTTAATAAACTTAATGAAAGAATCATCTTCAGGCGGATACTTAAAGAAAAATATTAAAAATTATGAAATAGCACATAAATATGGAAGCATTGCAGGATGTACACATGACTATGGAATAGTATATTACAATGAAAATCCTTATTTAATAGGAGTATTTACAAAAAATATACCAAATGCAGAAAATCTTATAGCAGAGATAAGCAAAACAATAATAGATAATAATTAAAGTTCTAAGAAAAGCCTTCATAGAATACTATTAAACAAAGTATTCTTAAATGGAGGTTTTCTTTATGTCAAAAAGAATAGAAGAGCGTGTAATTCAAGTTGCACAGTATATTATAGATTCTAAAGATACAGTCAGAGGAAGTGCAAAAAAGTTTGGAGTAAGTAAAAGTACTATACATAAAGATGTAAGTCAAAGACTAGAGAAAATAAACAAAGCACTTTACATCGAAGTAAGAAAAATACTAAATGAAAACAAAGCAGAAAGGCATATAAGAGGAGGATTAGCAACTAAAAAGAAATATGAAAAACTAAAATTATAATAATAAATATTGACTTTTCAATTAGATTATAGCTAAAATAAAATATATAAGTATACAAAGGAGAAAAGAATGAAAAAGATAAAAATAATATTAGTAATTATAGTTCTTGCTATATTAATATCAGTAGGAACATACTTTGGAATAAGAACAATAAATATTAATAAATATACAAAAGCTAACGAATACGAAGTAAAAGAAGCAAAAATTCCATCTGTAAAAACAGTTTTAGGAGAGAAAAAAGTAAAAAAATACTCATATAAAAAGAACACTACAGAAATTCTAGAACTTGAATTTGAAGATTCAAATAAAGAACAATCAGCAAAAGAATATTTAGACTACATAAAAGATAATGGAAATTATATAGAAATGAATACAGAAAATAATAATACAAGACAAATTGCATCACCAGGAGCTGATATAATAACAGTACAAACAGAACTAACAGAAATAGGTTTCAAAGTAATTATAGAAGTTGGTCCTGGAGAAATGAAAATGGATTATACAGAATAATGAAAAGACGTTCTAAACAGAACGTCTTTTTTGTATAAAAAATAGGGCACAAAGTAAAAATAAAAAACATATTTTATCATAGGTGGTAAAATATGTTTACAGAAAGCTATAAAAGAAATAGAAAAGGAAGTAGCAACGCAATAATACTACATTTAGATGGAGACAAAAAGTATGCTAAAAGAGCATTAAACTATTATAACAATTTAAATTTAAAAGCCATAGTAGAAAACATTCAAGAAAAAAATCAAAGCAATGAAATAACACTATTACTAGAAACATATAGACCAAATATATTAGTAATAACAGGACATGATAAAATGTATAAAAAAGGACAAGATTTATATAAAATAGAAAATTACAAAAATTCAAAATATTTTATGGAAGTAGTGAAAAAAGCAAGAGAATGGGAAAAGTCAGAAGAAAAGTTAATAATATTTGCAGGAGCATGTGAAAGCTTTTACGAAGCATTAATGATAGCAGGAGCAAATTTTGCGTCATCACCTGCAAGAATAATGATAGAATATAGAGACCCATTAATAATAGCAAGTAAGATAGCAATGGAAAATGAAAGAAAAAATATTACTATGAAAGATTTAAAACCATATTTGAGAAGTAACTATAATGGTATAGGAGGAAAGTGTGCAAAAGGGCAGAAAAAAGATTGGCAATAAAGCAAAAAGTGAGAATGTAACATAATTGTAACATAATTGTAAAAAGAAAGAAAAGAAACACCTTAAAAATGATATAACGCAGTAAACACAAGCGGTTTAACGATATGATAAAACTAGCACATTTTTGACAAAAATCGACTCTGATGATATACTGAGCCTATCAAAAATGAAGTAGGTGATTGTATGATTTATAAGTCAGATATTAGTAGTTTAAAAAAGAACATGGAGGAACAAATAGGTCACAAAATAATAGTAAAAGAGTCACCAGGAAAAAGAAGTAAGCCATTAGAAAAGTCAGCTATTATTGAACAAGTTTATCCAACTTACTTTAGAGTAAAATTTGAAGAAAACGAAAGAAGAAGTTCTTATAACTATACAGATATATTTACAAAATCTGTAGAAGTTCAAATATACGATGGAGAAAAATTTCAAGCATTAGAACCACCAGCAATAATATCAAAGAAAAATAGAGAAGAATATGCATAAAAATTCCTTGAAAAAGGAATTTTTTTTTGACCTCTAAATATAATTAAAATATATGAATAAGGAGGTAGAAAATGGAATTACAAATTCAAAAAGAAACTATAAATGTAAAAAAGAGAATAGGAGAAAAAAATAAAAGAATCTCAATAGAAAAAGACTATATATTGCCAGATAGTAAACCAGACATAATAAAAGTACAATCAGAAAGTAGCTTGCCATATATCAGAAAAAAAGAAAATATGGAAAATAGATTAAAAATAGAAGGAGGATTTGAAACAAGAATATCTTATATAACAAGTGAAGGAAAAAATAGAGTACTAAAAATAGACGAAGAACTTTCAGAAGTATTAGATATTGAGGGAATAAATCAAGAAAGCAGTATTTCAGAAAAAATATCAATAATACAGATAGAAACAAGTATACTAAATGAAAGAAAAATCCATTATAAAATAGAAGCAGAGATACAAGTAGTAGCTTCTAAAAAAGAAAATATAGAATTAATTTATGAAATAAATAAAGTGCATAATATAGAAACATTATCTAAAAAAACTAATATAGATACATATATTGGTCATAGTGAATCAAAAATATCAGTAAAAGAAAAATTAGAAACAGAAAATATTCAAGAAGGAATAGAAGTAGTAAAATTCAAACCCAAAGTAGAAAATATAGAAACTAAAATAAGTTATAACAAAATATTAGTAAAAGCAGACTGCAAAATAAAATGTGTGTATCAATCTAAAAGCGGAAGTACATACATGGTCCAAAAAGAAGTGCCAGTAATGGGATTTTTAGACATAGAAAATATAGATGAAGAATGTGAAAGTAATATAGAACTAACACTTAAAAATATAAATATTAATGAAGATTGTAGCAATAAAAATGAAATAGAAATAGAAATGGAATTCAATTTATCAGGAGATATATATCAAAAAAGAGAAATAAACATGATGATAGACTTATATGGTATAAATTACAAAACAGATTTTAAAAATCAAACTATGTATTTAGAAAAAAGTAAGCCACAAGTATTAAAAAAAGTAGAATTAGAAAATAAAACATTAATAGAAGATATAAATCAAATATACGATCAAGAGTATATAATAAAAAATGTTCAAACCAAAGAAGAAAAAACAGAAGTGCAAATAAAAGCAACATATCTATATAGTTCATTTGAAAATGAAACTATAAATAAGTACGAAACAATAATAACAAAAGAACTAAATGCAAAATATGATCTAGAAAAAACAAAAATAAAAATTGAAAAAGAAAATACAGTATTATTACCAGATTCAAGTATAGAAGCAACATTAGAATTAAGTATACAAAGTTTAAATGCAGAAAAAATAGAAGTTATAAACGAAATAGAAATAGAAGACGAAGAATCAGACGATAAATACAGTATGATAATATATTGTGTAAAAGAAGGAGATTCATTATGGAAAATTGCTAAAAAATTTAAAAGTACAGTAAAAGAAATTTCCAATATAAATGAAATAGAAGATGAAAATAAAATAAATATAGGAGATAAGATATATATACCACGAGCAATATAAAGAAAAAAAGCGTATTTATATATTGACATCATTTTTTAGATATGCTAACATTCCAAAGGTGCAAATTACACTAAATAGAAGGTAAATATACTTTCTAAAAAGCTTTTTGAATAGGAGAAAATGAGAGTTATGAAAAACATCAAGCTATGGCGGAGAAGGAAACTAAAGAAAATAGCAGTACTACCTATGGACTTTACAGGTGCGCTACTCGCCAAAACAAAAAATTCAGGAGTTGTGGTGTTAACCATGAAAAACGGAAGAGTAGTGACCTACATAACAGACATTGCAGAAGAAAACGATGATACTAAATACTGCATAAGGCAGGCAAGAAAAGTATTAAAAAATGCAAATATGTCTGATTTCATACTCTATGAGTGGGAAAACGTAGGAGATAGTTTTGAACAGCTTATGTTTGTATATGGGGGAGAACTAAACCCTCAAATGAGCTGTGTTAAATGTTAAATAATTCAAAAATTCTGAAAATTCTAACAAGCAAATCTAAAAAGCCGATAGCTGTTTAATAAAGCTGTTGGCTTCTTTTCTTATTAAAAAACCAAAATGAAAATATAAAAAATGCGAAAAAACTAAATGAAAAAACTAAATAAAAAACAGAAAATATTACGAAAATATTGACAATTAGCAAACTTTATATTAAAATATTAACGCATTGTATGTAAATATAAATTTATTAAATGCTTCTCCCCGGTAGCAGATAATAAATTTTATATATAAATATAATAATTGAATGGAGGGTAATTATTACCATGAATAATACAACATATAGCGCAAAGAAAAGCGAAATAGAAAGCAAATGGTATGTAATTGATGCAACAGGAAAACCATTAGGTAGAGTTGCAACAGAAGCTGCAAAATTATTAAGAGGAAAACACAAACCAACATACACACCATCAATAGATACAGGAGATCACGTAATAATTATAAATTGTAGTGAAGCTGTATTAACAGGAAAAAAATTAGATCAAAAAGTATATAGACATCATTCAGGATATATTGGAGGAATGACAGAAACATCAGCTAGAGTAATGATGGAAAATACTCCAGAAAAAGCAATGATGCTTGCAATAAAAGGTATGCTTCCACATACAAAATTAGGAAGACAAATGATTAAGAAATTAAGAGTATATGCTGGTAGCGAACACGAAAACATAGCTCAAAAACCAGAAGTATGGGAGGTAAAATAATGGCTAAGAAATCTGAAAAAATAGTTTTCTGCGGAACAGGTAGAAGAAAAAGCTCAATATCTAGAGTTAGACTAGTTGAAGGTAAAGGTGAAATCACAGTTAACGGACAAAAACTAGATGAATATTTTGGAACAGAAATATTAAAAGTTATAGTTAAACAACCATTAACAGTTACAAATACAGTAGGAAAATACGATATTATTTGTAAAGTTGAAGGTGGAGGATATACTGGTCAAGCTGGAGCTATTAGACATGGTATAGCAAGAGCTTTATTAGAAGCAAATGGTGAATATAGAGCAGCTTTAAAAGCAAACGGATTCTTAACAAGAGATCCACGTATGAAAGAAAGAAAAAAATACGGACTTAAAAAAGCAAGAAAAGCTCCACAATTCTCAAAGAGATAATTACAAGCCCGTTTGGGAAAGAAAACAAAAAATATACAAAGCGGTAATCTATATAGACTACCGCTTTTTTTTTATTTTTCGTTTCTGAACGAACTCTGATAAAAAATTTCTTCCTCTAGTGGTATAGAAATTTGTAATTTTTTTCCTGTTCTAGTTTGGTAACTAGTATCTTCTATTAATGAACTATAATTATGTTCTAGCTTATATCTAGGATTTAACAATATTTGTTTATTATTTACATCTATATATCCTTTTAGAAATTCTGGATTCAAAGTAAAACTTAAATCCTGATTTTGAGTCCATATTGGAATTCCACTTTTTCCAGTACCTTTATTTACTAAAATCATTACTAAATATTTTAAATCCCAATGTGGCCAACTTTTTAATTTATCATAAAGTAATTTATCATCTTTATCTATTAATTCTGATGTATACATTAATTCCGGATAATCACATTTTAAACCATATTTACAAATGTCTTCAGCATCTTCCTTTGTGTAAGTCCCATGTAGAAATAGAAAATTATATTCTTTTAAAGATTCTTCTAATATATTATTAAACTTTCTAATAAATTCAGCACCAAAATATTCTTCACTATTTTTAATCATTTTAGTTAACTCCTATTATTTACTTTATAAATATTATATGAAGATTTACGGACTAATTTGTACATGAGTTATTCTTATAATTAGCCATAAAAAAATTAATATTAATAATTGTAAAAGTATTTCTTATAATATTCTATACCACCTCATTTTATTTATAGAATTGAGATGATAACCACATTTTGCGTATCTTTATGCATTATATAGAAAAGAAAAAACAATGTCAACGAATTCAAAAAGCCTTAATTTGATTATAAATAATGTACTGGATATTAAGGTTGACATAAAAAAGAAAATAATCTATAATAAAAAAAGTAGAGAGATTGTTTACTCTTCAATAGCAAAAGTTGGAGAGTAAAGCCTCCAATTTTTGTTTAACACTTTAATCAAAAACAAGGAGGAGATGCAATGACATCAAAAAAAATGATTAAGGCTGCAGGCATAGCTATAGTAGTGCTTGGAGCGACGAAGGGGCTTTACAACAAAGTAGATCGGAAGTTCTGGCTGTGGCTGTATAGGAAAGAAGAAGAAAGAGCGAAAATAGCACTTGAGAAAGTGCTAGAGCTCAATAACTGGAGCAAATACAGCTTTCAATACGCCAGTGACTCTGGAACAGTTCCAATCTATACCTATGCAAAGGACATCGATATCGAAAGCATGCGTGTACCTAAAGGATATGTTTTACACAAAATGATGCACGCAACGGGTGCAATAAACTATGTACTGGGAGCCGAATCTAAGCGGAGTATATCCTTTACCTACTATCCTGCATACCTTTACTTAGAAAGCGCAGAGGAATGGGCAGAGATGGGACTCTAATAAGGAAAAAAGGCAGAAAGAAAGCGGGTAAGTCTGAGACTTACCCGCTTCTGTCGTTTTAATAATTATTTTTTTGTTGTTTTCTAGCTTTTCTACAAGCTGGACATCTTACAGGTTGATTTGTAAAACCTTTTTCAGCATAAAATTGTTGTTCACCAGCAGTGAAAACAAATTCAGCACCACAATCTTTACATGTAAGTGTAATATCTTCATAGTTAGATTCCATTATATAAACCTCCTCTTAAAATTGACTGAATTACTTTTATTACTTAACCAATCTTAAAAGAAGGCAAAATATTTTAAAATAAATTCATCAGCTTCATAAGAAACTTTTATAATTATAACATAGAAATAAAGAAAAAACAATATAAAAAATTTGAAAAGGAAATTTAATATTTAACAATTTGTTTTAAAACGGGAAATTCTTTTCTAAAAGTGCGTAATTTTTCAATATCCAAATCACAAATAATAATTCCTTCGTCTGATTCAATATTAGAAATGATTGAACCATCATACGAGATTACTTGTGTATTACCACATCTTTCTTTTTCTGCAATACCACCAGTTTGATTACAAGCACAAAAATATACTTGATTTTCGATAGCTCTTGCTTTAGAAAGTACATCCCAAGCTAAAGCTCCAGTAGCTTTTCTAAAACTAGAAGGAAGAAACATAACTTCAGCACCACTAGTAGATAAAGCTTTAAAATATTCGGGGTATCTTAAATCAAAACAAATACCAATACCGATTTTTACACCATCTAATTCAACTAAACCAAGTTTAGAACCAGCAACAGTATCAGAAGCTTCATTAATTTTTAAATTAGGCTTATCAACTGTGTACATATAAATTTTATCATATCTACAAGCAATTTCACCATTTCTATCAATTACCAAACAAGTATTAGTGATATTATCAGAATTTTCTACTTTTAAAGCAATACTTCCTAAAATAATATTAACATTGTTATCTTTAGCATACTTTTGAAAATCTTTGATTGCCTGAGAATTAATATCTTCACCAGTTCTGTCAGGACCCCAATACATAAATTTTTCTGATAAACAAATAACAGAAGCTTTTTGTAAAACAGCTTCATCCATATATTTAAAAGCTTTTTCAATATTTTCATTTTTATTATCTTGAGAATTCATTTGAACTAATGCAACTTTCATAATTACCTCCTAGTATTTTATGAAAACAGTATAACATCAAAATTTTCACAAATCAAATTATCACAATATTTTTTTCCTTTTTCAAAATCATCTTTATTTCTAGCAGTCCAACCTAAAACAGTATGATTCTTTCTGAATTTTTCAACATTTTTATTAGGCAAAGAATTAATATCATAAGAGAGAAAATCTACATTAAGAAATTTAATAAGAAAATTACTTGTTAAAAACCATTTTTTTATAAAGCATTTTTCAGAATCCATACCAGAAGAAAGAAAGCCACGAATAACATCAGGATAATGTTTTTTTATATATAAAACACTTAGAGGAGAGAAACTTTTAACAACAAATTTTCCATTATAATTTTTTAAAATATCCATAGTAGCTTTTTCTAAAATACCAGCTTTAACATCATATTTAAATTCTACTATAATGGGAACTTTGCCATTAACTAAATTTAATACGTCTTCAAAAAGAGGAATAAAATTATTCGTATTTTTAAGTCGTAAATCTTTAATTTCATCATAAGTAGTATCTTTAATATTTTTATTTAAACCAGTCATTCTATTTAAATTATCATCATGGAAAACAACAACATTTCCATCTTTTAAAATATGCAAATCAAGTTCAATAATATAATTATTTTCGATAGCTTTTATAAAAGCTGGTAAAGAATTTTCTGGTATAGAATCTTTTTCAGAATGATAACCTCTGTGAGCAATTAGATTAGACAATAAAAAATTTGAATTAGGTTTCATAAATACCTCACTTCTAAAAATAATATAATAAATAATATTATTAAAATTAATAAATATACATTACCATAAAAGGCTAAAATAGGCAAGAAATGGACAAATAAGCACAAAAGTGATATAATGTATGTACAAACTTTTTGAGGAGGTATACCAGTATGGTAATGAATCAGGCAAATTTCGACAGGCTTATGCCTAAAGCAGAACAGGAAGAAAGAATACAGCGGCTGAAAGATGCCAAGTCCGGAGAAGTACTGTTCAGACTGGCCACTGGTGTCAAGCAGGAGTGGACCGACGCTGTCGAGACGCTGCTGCACATGGCAGAAGTTACCTACACGGTGGGCGTTGCCAATTACATGGCACACTACACCAAGCAGTAAGTGAAAAAAAGCGGATCCCTAACTTATAATAAAGGAAGGGATCTTGCTTTTTTATTAAATTAATATAGTAAAACCTTGACAGATGCTAAAAAAGGTGGTATTATAATAACGTTTTAAAGAAGAAGTCAATTCTCACCTTAGCCAAAGTAAAGGTAAAAGGTTAATAAAATTACATATTTTAAATGTGTATTTTTGTGCGAATTGACTTGTTTTATAACAAGTCTTTTTCTTTTGTAAAAAAGAAAATATATAAAAATCGGAGGTGTTTTACTATAAAACAAGAATTACCTATTAATAGGCAAATAAAATTAAGTTCAGTTAATGTAATTAGCGAAGAAGGAGAAAAACTAGGAAAATTATCTTTAGACGAAGCTATAGAATTAGCTGAAAGCAAAGATTTGGACTTAGTACTAGTTTCACCAAATCCAGAAATGCCAGTTGCCAAAATAATGAACTATGGAAAATACAAATTTGAACAAGCTAAAAGAGAAAAAGAATCTAGGAAAAATCAAAAAGCGGTTGAAACAAAAGAAATCAGAGTAACTCCAAATATAGGAGACCATGACTTTGGTTTTAAATGTAAAAATGCTAGAGGATTTTTAGAGTCTGGAAATAAAGTAAAATTCACAGTACGATTTAGAGGAAGAGAGCTTAATAATGTCAAGATAGGAGAAGAAGTATTAAACAAATTTGCAGACGAACTATCTGACATATCTAGCGTAGAAAAACCACCTCGTTTAGAAGGTAAAAGTATGTTTTTAATACTAGCTAAGAAATAGAAAGGAGAAATATTATTATGCCAAAATTAAAAACAAATAAAGCAGCTGCAAAAAGATATTCTTACACAGCTACAGGAAAAGTAAAAAGAACAAAAGCTAATAGAAGACACTTATTAGCAAATAAAACAAAAAGAACAAAACATACAGCAAGAGTACAAGACGGAATTATGGACAAGACATGTATGTCACACGTTAAAAAATTATTACCATATGGTGACTAATATTGAAAGTTTGAGAAAAAGGAGTGAAAATAAATGGCAAGAGTAAAAACAGCAAGAACAACAAGAGCAAGACATAAAAAAGTTTTAAAAAGAGCAAAAGGATATTATGGAGCAAAACATTACAGATTCAGAATGGCTAATCAAGCTGTTATGAAATCAGGAATGTACGCATATGTTGGAAGAAAAGATAAGAAAAGCGATTTTAGAAAATTATGGATAATCAGAATTAATGCAGCTGCAAGAATGAATGGATTAACATATAGCAAATTAATCGCAGGTCTAAAAAAAGCTAATGTAGCAATAAACAGAAAAATGTTAGCTGAATTAGCAGTATCTGACAGCAAAGCATTTGCTGAAATTGCAGAAATAGCAAAAAAAGCATAGTTTAAAAAGAAGACTTAGAAATAAGTCTTTTTTTATTGTTTACATAATTGAGATTTTATAAAAACTATGCTATAATAAAAAAGCACTACAAAATAAACAGAAAGGAAGGTTAGACCATGCGGAAAATAATTTCTTTACTTGGTAAACCTTGTGCTGGAAAAGGCACATTGCTGAGGCGATTTCTTGAGGGGAAAGAAGACCAATATATATGTGTGTCCTTCGGAGATGCTTTGAGAAAAGAGGTCGAAAAAGAAACTATATTGGGCCAGCAGGCTAAGATTTATATGGAAGCTGGGAAACTAATACCAGACTATATAATAATAAATATAGCATTAGGCCAGATTCGAAAAGCACCTGAAAACATGTCATTAATATTGGACGGATTTCCAAGAACGGCAGAGCAGGCAGAGGCTGCGGTGGAAGCTAAAATGGGTATTACTCACGTAGTCAATGTGAAAATATCAGACGAAGAAGCCATCGCAAGATCAGCAAATCGAGTAGTTTGCCCAGAATGCGGAGAAAGCTACACACTAAATGAATATAAAAAGCCGAAAAAAGAAGGCATATGTGACCGGTGTGGAGTAAAATTGGTAAGAAGAAGTGATGATAAGCCTGAAATAATAAAAGAAAGGCTGGAAAGCTTCAATAACTACACAATACCCGCAATCAAGAGAATGAAAGATTCAGGCGTAGAGTACTTGGAAGTTGTGCTTTAATACCAAAAGAAAATACGCAGCAAAATGAAACGGTATGGAAATGTCCATACCGTTTTGTTATATTAGCTGTTTATTTAAGTTTATCAGATTTTTATCATCCCACTATTGTTCTTAATATTAAAATTAATCTCTATAAATATTGAAAAATCTATAGTACTGATATATAATAACAAATATTCTAAAAAGGAGGAAAAAAACATGGCGTACAATTTTAAAGAAGTAGAAGCAAAATGGCAAAAAAAATGGGAGAAAGAAGGAACATTTAATGCAAAACAAGATTTTACATTACCAAAATGGTATGGATTAGTAGAATTTCCATATCCTTCAGGCCAAGGACTCCATGTTGGACATCCTCGTAGTTATACAGCATTAGACATAATAGCAAGAAAAAAGAGAATGCAAGGATATAACGTATTATATCCAATGGGATTTGACGCATTTGGATTACCAGCAGAAAACTATGCTATTAAAAATCATGTTCATCCAAAAATAACTACAGAAAAAAATGTAGAACATTTTAGAAATCAATTGAAATCATTAGGATTTTCATTTGATTGGTCTAGAGAAATAAATACAACAGATCCAAATTATTATAAATGGACACAATGGATATTTATTCAATTATTTAAACATGGCTTAGCATATAAAACAACAATGCCAATTAATTTCTGCACAGGATGTAAAGTAGGTTTGGCAAACGAAGAAGTTGTAAATGGCGTTTGTGAAAGATGTGGAAGTCCAGTAGTTCAAAAAGAAAAATCACAATGGATGTTAAAAATAACAGAATATGCACAAAGATTAATAGATGACTTAGACGATTTAGACTTTTTAGATAAAATAAAAGCACAACAAAAAAACTGGATAGGAAGAAGCGAAGGAGCAGAAGTAAACTTTAAAATAAAAGATACAGATGATACACTACTAATATATACAACAAGACCAGACACAATTTTTGGTGCAACATATATGGTAGTATCACCAGAACATCCATTTATTAAAAAGTATGAATCAAAAATAGAAAATCTAAAAGAAGTAAAAGAATATCAAGAAAAAGCAGCAATGAAATCAGACTTCGAAAGAGCAGAATTAAATAAAGAAAAAACAGGTGTAGAAATAAAAGGAATAAAAGTTATTAATCCACTAACAAATGAAGAAATACCAGTATGGATTTCAGATTATGTATTAATAACATATGGAACTGGTGCAATAATGGCAGTTCCAGCGCATGACACAAGAGACTTTGAATTTGCTAAAAAATTTAATTTACCAATAAAGCCAGTTATTATACCTAAAATTAAAGATGAAGCAGATAAATTACAAAATGAAATTGAAGCAAAATTCCAATATAATTTTTCTGATAGTCAAGAAAAATTATATATGGAAATGAAAGAAGCCTTTACAGATGTAGAAAATGGTATAGCCGTAAATTCTGGATTCTTAAATGGATTAGAAAGCAAAGAAGCAATCAAAAAAGCTACAGAATACATTGAAGAAAATAAATTAGGAACTAAAAAAGTAAATTACAAATTACGTGATTGGGTATTTTCTCGTCAAAGATATTGGGGAGAACCGATACCAATGGTATATTGTGAAGAATGCGGATGGGTTCCAATTCCAGAAGAAGAATTACCACTAAAATTACCAGAAATTGAAGATTATGAACCAGGAGAAAACGGAGAATCACCACTTGCTAAACAAACAGATTGGATAAAAACAAAATGTCCACACTGTGGCAGGGAAGCCAAACGTGAAACAGATACGATGCCACAATGGGCAGGGTCTTCATGGTATTATTTAAGATATATGGACCCACACAATGATAAAGAATTTGTATCAAAAGAAGCATTAAAATATTGGAACAACGTAGATTGGTATAATGGAGGAATGGAACATACAACACTTCACCTATTATATTCAAGATTCTGGCATAAATTCTTATATGACATAAACGAAGTTCCAACAAAAGAACCATATCAAAAACGTACATCACACGGTATGATATTAGGCGGAAATGGCGAAAAAATGTCAAAATCAAAAGGAAATGTAATAAATCCAGATGATATAGTAGTAGAGTTTGGAGCAGATTCTTTTAGAGTATATGAAATGTTTATGGGACCATTTGATCAAACAGCACCATGGTCAATGGAAAGTATCAGAGGATGTAGCAAATTCTTAGATAGAGTATGGCAAATGCAAGAAATTTTAACTGATGAAAATGAGTATTCAAAAGAATTTGAATCAATGATACATAAAGCAATCAAAAAAGTAACAAACGATATAGAAGAAATGAAATTCAATACATCAGTAGCTACATTTATGACAATGGTAAATGAGTTTACAAAGTCTAAAAAAATAACAAGAGCAGAATATAAAACATTTTTACAATTATTAAATCCATTTGCACCACATGTGACAGAAGAAATATGGGAACAAATAGGAGAAAAAACAGAACTAGCAAAAACACCTTGGCCAAAATATGATGAAGCAAAAACAATTGATGATGAAATTGAAATACCAGTACAAATAAACGGAAAATTGAAAGCAACAGTAACAGTGACAAAAGATGCAGATAAAGAAACTATTGATAAAACAGTAGAATCAAATGAAACAATTTCAAAATTAATTGAAGGAAAAGAAATTGTAAAGAAAATTTATGTTCCAGGAAAAATATATAATATAGTAATAAAATAAAAAAAGAAGAGCCGACGGTTAAAGTAACAACCGCCGGCTCTCCTTTTGCGTTTGAGGATATCTTTAGAAGACCATCTTGAAGACATGGATGTGCTTCCCACTCTGTTCATCGGTATAATACTCCTCCGGGATCGGGTGAACAGGAATGAAAGACATGTTCAGTAGATGCCTAACATCTTCATCGTCCTGTTCGAGCTCGAACCGTAAGGTGTAGAAACCGAGCTGTTGGCTGTGGTGAGCAAATCCCCGGAGCAGTTCAGCTACATAATCGAAGTTGTAAAATTCTTCGGTCAGGAAAAACTCGACCAAAAGCTCCTGCTCCGATTTGCTGTACACATAGCCGTTGATGTAACCAATCAGATAAGAGCCAGAAGCGGAATAGACTCCCATGGGGTAGCAGTCATACTGCTCAAGCCCATGTAAAAAGTCGACCGGATCACCACAGTGGAAAAACTTCTGAACGTGTGGCTCGGCTGCTATCTGCCGGAAAGCACGTATGTCTTTTTCTTCTAACGGCTGACATACAAGCCGTGTGGTACTAAAATTTGTTTTTTGCATAGTACCTACCTCCTGTATAATAAATTTTTAGTGCACAAATATTATATCATAAACTTTACATAATGTAAAATTATTGCTTTTTCATTTTAGGTTTTGAAACAAGTGCAGCAATATATCCAAAGAAAATAGCAGCAGTAATTCCAGCAGCGCAAGCTTTAATACCACCAGTAAAAGCACCCATTAAACCATCACTTCTAATAGCTTCAGCAACACCTTTGGATAAATTAAAACCAAAACCAGTAAGAGGCACAGTAGCACCACAACCAGCAAAATCTACTAAATATTTATATATTCCAAGACCACCTAAAATACATCCCAAAGTTACATATAAAACTAATATCCTAGCAGGAGTAAGTTTTGTTTTATCTATTAATATTTGGGCAAAAACACATAGTAAACCACCAATAACAAAAGCTTTTAAAAGCATCATATAATCTATTGAATTAATAAAATCACTCATATTATGAATCTCCTTATCTATCTAATTCTATACTTACTGCATGAGCGATTCCAGGAATACTTTCACCCTGTTGAGAAGATGTAGAATTCATAAGAGCACCAGTTGCAACAAGTAGAATTTTTTTAATTTCTTTTTTACGTAATTTATTAAAGAAATATCCTGAAAATACAGACCCACAGCAGCCACAACCAGAACCACCTGAATGAGTATCTTGTTCTTCTTTATCAAAAATAAGAACACCACAATCATTATAATTTCCAGAAAGATTAAAGCCATCTTCATTACATAAGTCTAACAGAATTTCTTTACCAACATAACCTAAATCACCAGTTATAATAGCATCATAATAAGATGGTTTACGCTTAGTATCTTCTAAATGAGTTAAGATTGTAGAAACAGCAGCAGGAGCCATTGCAGCACCCATATTATTAGCGTCCTTAATTCCTTTGTCAACAATTTTTCCAGGTGTAATATGTGTTATAAATGGACCATTTCCAAAAGTAGATAATACAGTAGCTGCGGCTCCAGTTACCGTCCATTGAGCAGTAGGGGGTCTTTGATTTCCCAATTCTAAAGGAAATCTAAATTGTTTTTCAGCACTACAAAAATGACTAGAAGTAGAAGTTATAACATTCATGCCAGCACCACTATCTAAAAAAGTAGAACCTAAAATTAATCCTTCAACAAAAGTAGAACAAGCACCAAAAACTCCAAAAAAAGGAATTTCGAAATCACGAATACCAAAACTTGTAGAAATACATTGGTTTAGTAAGTCACCAGAAAATAAACAATCGATTTGATGAGCAGAAAGATTAGATTTTTTTAAAACAGTTTCAACAGCAGTTTTTATCATTTTTGATTCAGCTTTTTCCCAAGATTCTTCACCAAAAAATTCATCTTCTAAACAAACATCAAAATATTGAGCTAGAGGACCATCAGCCTCCTTTTTTCCGAACTATGCTAGAAGTTTCCAAAATACTAATAGGATTATCTAACATAAAAGTTTGATTTCCAACTTTTCTCATAAATACACTCCTTAAATTAAATTAGCAATATAGCTTGGGTATTAAAAATTAAATAAGCAATCCCCACAATAACAGAACTGCAAATTCCATATACCAAAACAGGACCAGCGACAGTAAACATTTTGGCTCCAACACCCATTACATAACCCTCTGATTTGTATTCCATAGCAGGTGAAATAATGGAATTAGCAAAACCAGTTATAGGAATAAGGCTACCAGCACCTGCAAATTTACCAATACGATTAAATAAGTTTAAGGCAGTTAAAAATGCGCTAATAAAAATTAAAGAAATAGAAACAACACTTCCTGCCAAATCTTTTGAAAAACCTCTGAAAATACAATAATCAAAAATTAATTGTCCTATAATACAAATTAATCCTCCAACCCAAAAGGCATTAAAACAATTTTTAAGTATAGGAGAGTTGGGAGATTTTTCATCAACAAAATTTTGATATTTTTTATTAGAGTCTAAAGTCTTCATAAAGCACCTCCTTTTAAAAGATATAATTTCCATAAATTGAAAAAATATTCTACCAAAAAATAATATTACATTACGATTACTTTTGAATAACACTTAGGTTAAAAATATTGACTTCTTATGTCTAAATGAGTAAAAATATAAGTATAAATGATTAAAAAAAGTAAAAGAAATAGTCATCTAATAGAGAAAGGGAAAAAGAGATGCAAAACTGTCTAGGGATATATATCGAAGGAAAAATAATAAAATATGCAAAAATTTCAAAAGACAGAGATAATATAAAAATAGAATCTTTTGGAACAAAAATCTATGAAGATATAACTCAAACAATAACTCAAATAGTTCAAGAGACAAGTAGCGAAAAAACACCAGTAGCAGTGAATTTAACAGGGGAATATTATGACTATTTTGATTTATTTGCACTACTTAGCGAAAAAGATTTGAGAAAATCAACAGAAATAGAATTTGAAATGCTTTGTCGTGAAAAAAATATAAAAAAAGAAGATATGGAAAAAAGATACATATTTGTTCTAGACCAAGATCAAGAAAACAGAATGAAAGCAATTAACGTATCAATTGAAAAAAATAAATTAGAAGATAGAAAAGAATTATTTCAAGGACATGGTTTGTCTGCAATTGAGCCATTACCAATATGTATATCAAACTTAGTAAAAACAGGTGAAGTAGAATGCGAAGTTATAGTTAACCTAGAAGAAATCACTACATTAACTTTTATAAGAAATGGACAAATAGATACAGTTAAAGAATTAGATAGCACAATTTTTGACGCTCTAAAAGAAATTGCACAAAGAGAAAACTCAATGTCAAAAGCATATGAAATATTGAAAAACACAACATTAGCTTCACAAGACATGGACAGAACACAAGAAGGAAATGAATATATAGATATAATTACACCAGTTTTATATAAAATTGTTGCAGAAATAAAAGAAGAAATGGCTAACTATGGAAAACAAGTAAACAAATTATATTTTACAGGAACTGGAGTAGTAATCAACAATATTGACATGTATTTCCAAGACAGAATGAATGATATAGAATGCAATATAGTTAGACCATCATTTATAGAATCACAATCATTAAAAGTAGGAATAAAAGATTATATAGAGGTAAACAGTGCTATAGCATTAGCTCTAGCAGGAACAAGAACAGCTAACTCAAATGAATTAAATTTTGCCGATAAAAAAGCTCTACCAAGTACTTTTGACATAACTGGATTATCAGGCGGTGGAAAAATGCCTAAAATAAAATCTTTAAAAGAGTCATCACAAGATGATCTAGACGCATTTGAAAGAACAACAATAAGATTATTAGCTATATGTTTAGTATTTATAATGGGTTACACTATAATTGCTAGTACATTATTTGAAAATATGGAAAGACAAGAACAAGAAGCTACAAAAAAGCAAACAGAAACTACTACAGCAATACAAAATATGTCTAAAAACAAATCATCAATAGATGCATTTACAGCAGAATATCAAACTGTAATATCAAAGTTAAATAATCAATCAATGGCAAATGGAGAAGTTATATTTAGAGAAGTAGAAATATCAAATTTCCTTACAAAAATAGCATCAATAATGCCACAAGAAGTTAAATTAATCAGTATAGAAAATACAACAGGAAGACATTTTGTAATACAAGCAAGAGCTATAAAATATCAACAATTAGGATATTTCAAAGCAATACTTGAAACAAAAGGTGGATTAGAAAATGTTACTGCTTCAACAGGTATAAGAACAAGTTCTACTATAGAAAGTACATTATCACCTAAAGCAGGAGTGGAAGAAGAATATATTGTAGTAACAATAGAAGGCGATTTAAAATAAAATCAATTATAAAAGGAGAGCGCAATGAGAAAAATAATTCTCACAGGAATATTAATCTTTACTTTAGTGTTTAGTTTTATATGCGTAAAGGCCGGAATTGGTTTTCCAGTCAAAGTATACAGCTTTAAAGAATTAAAAGCTAAAAGAGAAACTGTAGATACACAGTTAAATAATTTAACAAATTTAAAATCTAACGCATATGCCGGAACTCAAAAATCATTAAAACTTTCAATTCAAAACTTTAATTCTACTAAAAAAATGTACGAAGCAGCAATGGAAAGTAAATCAACATCAGAAAAAGAAAGAGCAATCGCAGGAGTTAGCTATGATTTAAGCTATATATGGGTTAAAATCGGACAATATGCAACAAAAAATAATTGTGATTTAACAATAGAAGTTTTTCAAAATCAAGATACCACAACTGATGAAAATTATATACTATGCGACTTTAAATTTAATTTTGTAGCTTCATATTCAGACACTATAGGATTTATTGAAAAAATAAGCATGGATAATGAATTAAACTTTATACCAGAAAATATAAAAATGGCTACAGAATATAGAGAAGTAAAAACAGATCAACAATATAATGGAACACCATTAGAAGAAGAGGAACTTATAGATGCAAGAGTTTTACTATTAGTTACAGAATTTTATAAGACTAATGTACCAATTGCAAAATCAAGCTTATCAAAAGTAGAAAATCAACTAACAATTGAAGCTGAAGCAAAAGCACAAGAAGAAGCTGAAAAAAATGGAAATAAAACTTCAAATACAGTAAATAACACAAGTAATACAACTCAAACAACCAATAGTACAAATGAAGTAACAAATAAAACAACTAATTCTACAAATTAAGAGGTGAACAAATGAAAACTATAATTAGAGAATCACTAGCAATGATTATTTTGATATTTGCGATAATGCTAATATTAATAACAGTATTTTTTGATTATATAAAAAATAATTCAATTGAAATAACTGGAGCAACATATCAACTATCTAAAGAAGAACAAAAAATATTAAAAGAAAAACAAAACTATTTAGAAAATCAAAATAAAATAGTATTATCATCAGGATATTCAATAACAGAAGAAGATTTACAAAATTATAAAGCATCAGGAGATTTAAAATCAGGACAATCAAACCCATTTGATGAAGCTTTAGTAACAGAAATTATACATGAAGCAGATGGATCAATACATTATAAAGTTACAGATCCAACAGCAATAGTTAGTAACTCTACATCATCAGTTTCTGGAACAGGAAGCACAGTAAAAAATACAAATAATACTGTAAAAAATGAATCAAATTATTTTGCAAATGACATATCTGCACCATCTGTAGGAACGGGAAGTATTATTCCACCTGCAAAAGAGCGGAAAAAATAACTAGGTTATATTTAAAATTTACATATATAACACAATTAATTTAAAAAAACTAAGGAGGAAATTATGAAAAATCAAAAAGGTATTACTTTAGTAGCATTAGTTATTACAATAGTTGTATTATTAATCTTAGCTGGTGTTACTATATCAATGGTAATGGGAGACAATGGAGTTTTAAATAACTCACAAAAAGCAAAAGATAATTCTGCAAAAGGAACTGCAGAGGACGCACTAAGTACTGCATTAGGATCAATATCAACATCAGAATATGCTGAAGGAAACACACCAAGCAATTTAGATGCTGATGTTTTAGCAACAAAATTAGGAAGTTCAGCACCAGGGTATACATATACAGTTACAAAACAAACAAATAATAATGTAACAACATTTAATGTAACAATGTCACAAAAAAATTCAAGCTTTGTATTCCAAGCTATAGTTACAGATCAATTAACAGTTAACAGCTTTGCTATGACAGCAGGTGCAAAAACTAATGAAAACGCAATCTTTTAATAGTGATACATGAAATTTATAAAAGCATATGCATTTTATATGCATATGCTTTTATAAAAATAAATACTAAAACTACAAGGAGAAAAAGATGGAATTAATACTATACATAATAATATTCATAATTGGAACAGTATTTGGAAGCTTTTCTACATTAGCAATATATCGTATACCACAAAAAAAGAATATTACAACAGAAAGATCTTTTTGTCCTAACTGTAAACACAAATTAAATTTCATAGACTTAATACCAGTATGGAGCTATATTTTGTTAGGTGGAAAATGTAGATATTGCAACAAGAAAATTAGTAGTAGTTACTTTTTTATAGAAACATTAATGGGGATAGCTTCATTAGGAATATTTTTTAGTATAATGCCAAGCATTCAAATGTTATCAGTATTAACACTAACAGAATACTTATATTTAATGATATTTGCAACAACTTTAGTTATAATAGCTGGAATTGACAGAAACAAAAAACAAATAAACAAACCAATAATATTAGTTGGATCATTAGTTGGGTTTGTACATATTATATATTTATATATAATAAACAATATAAATATAATTAGTATATATAAATATGTTATATATTTTTTCATAGTAGTCGTATTATCAATAATTACAACAAGACATAAATTATATAAATATAAATACTTACTAGAAATATTGATGATATGCATATACATGAATATGTTTATTGTTTCAGAAATTTTTTTAATAACAGCAGTCTTAACAATGATTTCATTAACAGGAAGTGTTATTGTTAGAAAAAGAAAACTAAAAATAGATCAAAGCGATATTCTAGCAGAGAAAGATATAAATTTAGACATACCAATCGCTTTTTATCTATGCATTTCAAATATAATAGCAATGATAATACAAGCAATTCCAATTATTTAATTAGGAGAGATTATGAACCAAAATCTTAATAAGAAACTAAAAAAGAATAATGGTTTTACAGGGCAAGACATAATAATAGCAACATTTATTATAATAATATTCTTATCAACTTTTACAACGATAATGGTCAATTTATCAAATACATCAGCTGAAATATCAAAAGTAAAAAGAGTTACAGATATGGTAACAAAAATGGCTGATAAATTTGATGCTATAACGTATGATGATATAGCAGTAACAAATGAAAAAGACGTTAAAGATTTATTTAGTGATATAAATTTATATAATAATATGAAAGCAACATATGAAGTTACAGAAACATCAGATAAAACACAAAAAAAAATAAAATTGAAAGTTACATATCCTGATGTGGCACCAGTAGAGATAACAATAGGAAAGAAAAAAGTAGTGCAACCAGGTGAGGGTGACGGTACAGGCACAGGTAGTGGAACAGGAAGTACTACAAATAAAATAGTAACAATAAATAAAAATCCACAATATCCATTTAATAGACCAACAAGAAATGTAACAGAAAGTTCAAATGGTTATGAATATGGTGATGGAAAAGCAATAATTCCTATAAAATTTCTTTGGACAAATGTAACATCAAATAATAAAACAGGAAGTTGGGTAATAACAACAGAAGATGATATAGAATGGTATTCTCTAGAAGAAAATATATGGCCAACATTTGTATACAATGCTACTGAAAGAAATAGAACTGCTCAGGGATATACTAATAGCCAATCGTATACAAAATTAAAATATAATCCATTTGATGAAGAGGCTGATGGACGTGAAGAGAATAAATGGGCATTTATTTGGGTGCCAAGAATACTAAAAGAAAACAGTAATTATGCATATGCATATGAAGATACAAATAACAAAATTGCATTTAATAATAAATCATATTATCAATATACTTTAGCACGATTAAATGTATGGGATAATTCATTACATACTGGATTTGGAGACTATAAATATAATAGAGGAGCACTAATAGCAAGAAACAGTCAGTCTAAGGACTATGATACGACAGCAGAAGGATGGAAAAGAATAATAAATAATTTACCAGACGAAGTAAAAACAAAGATTCAAAAAATACACATGCACATAAATGATCAATAAAGAAAGAAGGAAAAGAAGGGAACATGTCAATGAAAAGAGTACCTTTAGGAATAGAATTAGTAAGAAGAAAAATAGCAACAGAATCAGATATAAAAGAAGCTATAAGATATCAAAAAGAACATCCTAATTTAAAAATTGGTGAAGCGTTATCTGAATTGGGGGCCGTTGATGAACAAAAGTTAGTAGAAGCTATGAGTGAAATATTAGGCGAAAAAGTTATAATTATGAGACCAGAAATTGTAAATATAAATATTTCAAAATATATATCAATGGATATAGCTAAAAAGAATAAAGTAATACCATTTGATGAATTAAATGGTAAAGTAAAAGTTTGTTTTGCAGATACGTCTAATACCAAATTAGTAGAACAAATAAGATTAATGTTAATGCACGCTGGTTTTTCTATGGAAAAATTTGTTTCTTTTACAAATAAAATAGAAGAAACATTAGAAACTTTAGATGGAGATGTTTCCACTGACGATTTTGGAAATGCTGAAAATAAAGATATTACTAAAATGGTAGATAATATCATAAAAAGCGGTATGGACAAAAATGCATCAGATATACATATAGAACCAATGGAAAAAGATATTAGAGTAAGATATAGAGTTGACGGTGATATGATAACAGTAGCAAGAATACCAAAAGAAAATCAAACACAAATGATAGGAAGATTAAAAGCTATATCAAATATGTATCAAGAAAAACAAGAATCTCAAGATGGTAGAATTATCATGTATCCAGGATTTAATATCCGTGTATCCTCACAAAAAACAATATATGGAGAAAAATTTGTTCTAAGACTTTTAAAGAAAGATGCAAAAATTAGAGATATTTATGAATTAGGATTTCCTAGAGAAGATAATTTAATTTCAAAATATTTTGATAAAAGAAACTCTGTAACAATAGTTGCAGCACCAACTGGTGAAGGTAAAACAACAACACTTTATAGTATAATAAAAGTTTTAAATACAAACTCAGTAAATATCATTACACTTGAAGACCCAGTTGAAGTTAGACTTCCAGGACTAAATCAAGTTGAAATGGATGCTAAAACAACCTTTGCTAGTGCATTAAGAACTGTTTTAAGACAAGATCCTAACATCGTTCTAGTAGGAGAAATAAGAGACTTAGAAACAGCAGAAATAGCACTAGAAGCTGGACAAACAGGTCACTATGTTTTATCAACAATACATACAATAAATGCGATAGAGGTAATAACAAGACTTAGAAAACTAGGAATATCAGATTATGATATTGCAAGTACGCTAGCGACAGCAGTATCTCAAAGACTAGTAAGAAAAGTATGTCCACATTGTGCACAAAAAAGACCATTCAATGACGAAGAAAAAAGAAAAATTAATACATATTCAAAAAAATATAATATGGAATTTGACTTTACAGATAAATTTACATGGGATACTATTGGATGCAAAGAATGTAATATGACAGGATACACAGGAAGACTTGCAATAATCGAAATATTAACATTAACAGATAGAATAAAAGAACTTGTAATGGATGGAAAGTCAACTTTTGAAATAAGAAAAGCAGCATTAGAAGAAGGATTCTTACCATTCGAAATGGATGGAGTTAAAAAAGTTGTAGACGGAAAGATTACAGTTGAAGAATTAAATAATAAAACATTAATATTTAATAATTTATAATGAAAGGAATAAAAATATGATAAGTTTAGAAGACATAATAGAAGAAGCAGTTCAAAAAGACGCATCAGATATTCATATTATATGTGGACTAAAACCAGTTCTAAGACAAAAAAAATCATTAGTTCCATCAAAATATCCTGTATTAACAGAAGAGGATATTTATGGCTTTTATGATTTTATAGTAAATGGAAGTATAGAAAATGATGAATTATTTAAAAAGGACAAGAGACTAGATACAGCTATAGCGTATAAAGATGTAAGACTAAGAGTAAATATTTCTCAAATGGATAATATACCTCTATTCACACTAAGAATTATAAAAAATGAACTACCAAGATTTGAAGATTTAGGTGTACCAGATATTATAAGAAGAATGACATATCAGCCACAAGGTGTTATACTAGTTACAGGAAAAACAAACTCAGGAAAAACAACAACACTAAACTGTTTAATAAATGATATAAACGAAAATCAAAATAGAAAAATACTAACACTAGAAGCACCAGTTGAATATAAACATAAAACTAAAAAATCAATAATTGTACAAAAAGAAGTCGGAGTTGCAGGAGATTCATTAAATTTCCATGATGGTGTTAGAAATGCACTTAGAGAAGACTGCGATATACTAGTAATAGGAGAGATTAGAGATAAAGAAACAATGTCAGCAGCTATAGATATGGCAGAGTCAGGTCACTTAGTAATAGGAACTTTACATACTAAATCATGTGCAGAAACTCTAGACAGAATCATCAATTTCTATGAATTTTCAGATCAAGCTCAAATCAAATATTTAATGGCAGCTTTATTAAAAATAATAGTATCACAAAGATTAATAAAAACAGCAGATGAAAAAGGATTAGTAATGGTACCAGAAGTAATGGTAGTAGATAACGTAGTTGCCGGTTGCATTAGAAAAGAAAAATTCTCAGTTTCAGAAGTTGAAGATGCTATACAATCAAGTAAAGATAAAGGAAGCCAAGGACTAATAAGCGTATTAGCTCAATTACACATAGATGGTAAAATAACATTAGAACAAGCGCAAGCACAAATAGAAGAAAAAAATTACGAAACATTAGACAAAACAATTATTCAATTAAGAGGTGGAGGACACGCAAGAATAGGAGTATAGTCGTGGAGGTGAAATATGCCAGCATTTCAGTATAAAGCAATTGATAATAAAACAGGACAAGAAACAAAAAACACTGTAAATGGTATTACAAAAGAAGAATTATATAAAATGCTAAAAAAGAATGGTCTAACACCAATAGAAATTCAACAAGCATTAGAAGTGACTGCTGGAGCAAAAGCACCAGTAAAAAGACATAGAAGTTCAGAAGAAATATTAAAAGATTTATCTCCAGAACAAGTAAAATTAATTTACAAAAGCAATAGCAATACACATAAGGTTGATAAAAATATGACAGCTCAAAGTAAAAAAATTGCTAAAAACAAAGGAAGAGGCAAAAAAATAACAACTAGAGATATAATAATATTTACGCAAAACTTTTTACTTCTAAAAAAAGCTGATTTCAATAATATACATGCATTAGAAACAGTTATTTCAACAACAGAAAATGCAAATTTCAAATCAATATTAGAAGATATATTGGCAGGTATAGAATCTGGTGAAAATATGTATACAACAATGGAATACTATTCAAGTATTTTCCCAGTAATATATGTCAATATGATAAAAGTTGGAGAACTATCAGGATCACTTGTAAATGCACTAGAACAAGCGATGGATTATTTGGAAAATGCAGATGCATTAACAAAAAAAGTAAAGAAAATAGTAATGCCAAACGTAATACAATTTGTTGGTATGTTAGCATTATTATTAATAGGAACAATATTCGTTATCCCATCAATACAAGATGTTTTTGATTCTATGGGATCAAAAGATTCATTACCATGGATTACAAAATGGTTTGCAGACTTTTTAAAAAGTGCTACACATTGGTGGTTTTATCCAGTAATTTTAATACTAGCAGCAATAGGCGGAGTAATTGCATATATAAGAACACCACAAGGTAGATATCAATGGCACTTATTTAAATATAAAGCACCAATATTTGGGCCATTAATTTACGCTGTAGATTTTTCAAGAGTAATGAAATCAGTGTCATTAAATATAAAAAATGGGATGAGAGTACAACAAGCACTAGAAGTTAGTAAAAACGTTGCTAAAAATAATGTAATGTTATCAATAATAGAAAGCTCAATCAATAACTGCTTTATAGGTAAATCATGGGTAGAGCCATTTGAAGAATCTGGCTTCGGAAGTAGCATGTCAACAGAAATGCTTAAAGTTGGTATGCAAACAGATTTGCCAATGATGATGGACAAAATGTTAGAGTTCGTTGAAGCAGACATAGACGTAATACTACAAAGAATAATGAAAGTATTGCCAGAAGTAAGTTACATATTAGTTGGTACAGTTTTAATATTCTTCGTTGTTGTAGTACTAGTTCCTTGTATCCAGTTATATATGGGTGGATTTATGTTCAGTACAGATTATATGAGTTAATAATAAAAAAGGAACGGCATATCAAAATGTGTTCGTTCTTTTTTGTTTAGAAAGGATGTATTTATGAGAATAGGGATAGATATAGGTGGAAGCCATGTTGGAGTAGGATTAATAAATAAACGGAATGATATTAAATATGGAAGAACAAAATTTAACAAGAGCAGATAGAGTAAATGTAAAAGAAAGCCTTGTTAAAATAATAATAGAATTATTAAACAAAGTAATAGAAGAAGCCAATGTAGATTTAAACGACATTGAATTTATAGGAATAGCCTCACCAGGAACAATAAGTGATAATAAAATAGTTCAAGCAACAAACTTAGGAATAGAAAATTTTGATTTAATAGCAGAGTTACAAAAATATATAAATTTACCAATGCAAATAAAAAATGATTCAAAATGCGCAGCTTTAGCAGAAAAGCATTATGGAAATATGAGAGATTATGATGATTGTGTATTTATATGCATAGGTACAGGAATAGGTGGAGCAGCTTTCTTAAATGGTGAAATGCTAGTACCAAAAAGATTTTCAGGATTTGAGTTTGGACACATGGTAATAAATAAAGGCGGAAGACAATGCTCATGTGGAAAAAGAGGATGTTTTGAAACATATGCTTCAATCAGAGCTTTTAGAAATAAAGTAGCAGAAGTACTAGATATAGATAATGACTTTTCAGGACAATATCTAAGAGAGCAATTGCTAGTTTTAAATGCTGAAAAAGTAAAAGATGTAGTAGATCAATTCATAGAAGATTTATCAATAGGAATATGTAATTTGATTGATATGTTTGAACCAGAAATCGTAGTATTAGGAGGAAGCTTCTCATACTATGAAGGAAATCCAGTATATGATAGATTATTAGAAAAAATAAAAGCAAAAGACAGTAGATTCAATAGTATGTCAATGCCTAAAATAGAATTAGCAAAATTAAAAAATGATGCAGGAATAATCGGAGCAACAATAAGAATCTAACAATAAATAAAAAAACTCTTTACAAAAACGATAAAAAAGGATATATATAAACTAATAAAAATTTATTACAAAATAAAAAGGAGATATGCTTATGCCTGAAATAAAATATGAAATAGTTGAGAAAATTGCAGTTCTATCTACAACAGAAAAAGGATGGAGCAAAGAATTAAATTTAGTAAGCTGGAACGAAAGAGAACCAAAATTTGATTTACGTGATTGGAACGAAGAACATGATAAAATGGGAAAAGGCATAACATTAAATAAAGAAGAAGTTGAAAAACTAAAAGAAGCATTAAATAAAATTTAAAGATATTATAAAGCCAAAAAGAATAACATATATTTTTATGAATTTTGCTCTTCGCAATCTCCGAATAAAAAACTCCGTTTTTATATTGTAGATTGCTCAAATTCGCACTTCGGTAAACTCAGTTTACCTTCGTTTGGTCGCTAGCGCAATTCATAAAAATATATGTTATTCTTTTTGGCTTATTTAGTATCTTTATTATTGTTACTGTTATTTTTCTTTTTCAACATATTTTTTAAATCTTCCAAATTTTTTCCAAATCGCTTAACCTTCTGAGTAGTAGTTTTTTCTAAAGAATCCTCTTTAATAACATAATTTTTAATATGCTTAAAATTAGGAAGCCTATCATTAATAGCTTTAATAGCAGAATTTAAAAGTTTAGTAATATCCTCTTTAGTAGGTTTTTTAAATTTCTTTTTAATATTATCCATATTTAAAACAATTAAAGCACTAACTTCAGTATCTTTATGAGATTCATTAAAATTGCCAGCAACCAAAGATTCTTCTATATAGTCATTTTTATTTAAAATTTCTTCAAGTTCTTCTGGATATACATTTTTACCATTCTTAGTAATGATAACACTTTTTGCACGACCACAAATATATAAATATCCATTCTCATCAATTTTACCCAAATCGCCAGTTTTTAGATATTCACCCTTAAAAGTATCACGAGTAGCTTGTTCGTTTTTATAATATCCAAGCATAACATTAGGACCTTTTACTAAAATTTCACCAACACCATCTTTGTTAGGAGAATCAATTATAAATTCAACATTTGGAATAGGCAAACCAGCAGAATCAGATTTATGAAAGAAATCATTATTTCCAGCAACAAGAGGAGAACATTCAGTTAAACCATATCCAGATAAAATAGTAATGCCAAACTTTTCAAAAGAATTTAATAATTGAGGATCTGTAGCAGAAGCACCAACAATAATCTTTTTTAAGTTTCCACCCAAAGATTTAGCAATTTTACTTTTAATAATAGGCTTATAAAAAAATGGAACATTATCCATAACATGTTTATTCTCTGTGAAATATTTTGAAGGTAAACTACTTTTAAGAGAACTCATAATTTTTTTATGTAGTTTTTCAAGAAGTAGAGGAACACTTAAAATTATATTAGGTTTAAATTCTAAAAAATTATTAGAAAGCTTTTTAAAACCTTCAGAAAAAGAAATAGTTCCACCGTTTGAAATAACTAATAAAAATCCTAAAGTACATTCATAAGTATGATGCATAGGAAGTATTGAAAGAATAGAAGTTGAAGAATTTACCTTAACAATACTACCAACAGAAAAAATATTTGAACAAATATTTTTATGAGATAAACATACACCTTTTGAATTTCCAGTAGTTCCAGAAGTGAAAAGTAAAAAGTGCATTTCATCTGAATTTATTTTAATGTTTTTAAATTTATTATCATTTTCTAAATTATATAAACCAGAAGATTTAAAACTATCAAATCCAAAAAAGCATTCTGTATTAGTTTTAGCATCAAAGTTAATATATTGTAAATTTGTAGTTAATTTATTACTTGACTCAAAAATTGGTTGCAAATATTTGTCATCACCTAAAATTACAGAGGTTTCAGATATATTTAAAAAATTAATCACATCATCAGGATGAAGCTCTTTATCAATTGGAACAACAACACCAACAATACAAGCTGCTAAATAAGAAACAGCCCATTTATAACTATTAGATCCAATTAATGCAATCTTTTTATTTAAAAAACCATGCTTGATAAGTGAAATACCTATTGATTCTACATCTTTTACAAAATTAAAATATGAAACAGTAACAGGGTATCCAGAATTATCTTTTAAAATGAAAGCAGGTTTGTTTCCAAATTTTTCTGCAATACCATAAAGCATTTCATGAAGATTAGAATAATCAGCTGTTTTAAAATAATGCTTTTTCATATAGTCTAAATGTGATATTTTTTTCATAAAAATAAATCTTTCCTTTCAATTTGCCTATTAATCTTCTCTTTTGTAAAATTTATTCTCTCCTGAATCAGTAGAAACTAGTCGGTAAGAACCATCATATATTGAATTAATATCATTATCATCACTCAAAATAATAGGAATAACTAAATTACATACATATTCTTCATCAAGTTCATTAATTATATGAACTGAAAAAGAAATCGAATATTCAATATTACTAAGTAAAATAGATGCGTCTAACAATAAATTGCCATCAAAAGTAATTGCAGAATTTGTATTTCTAATAATAAAATTAGGAACAATTTCTTCATTAATAGAAGAAAGCAAAATAGGGTCAGAACAGTCAGCATAAAAGTCATTAATATTTCTATCAGTATTATCATTTGAAGAAATAATATTAAAATTAATTTTTTTATTAATCAAATTTTCTTTATTAATAACACCCTTACCAAAAAGATAAGAATCTTTCAAATATAAACAAGGAGTTCCTTTATCTGGTAATCTAGGATAAGAAATGTTATCAATATACATTTTTTTAACAGTATTTTTTAAAGTTGATCCATCTATTGAAACATGATTATCTATAGTAATAGCAATATCTGAATATTGATATAGATTTAAATCCCAATAATCTTTCTGCATTTCATCATTACTTAAAGCATTAGCAGAAGAATATATAGAAACAGAATCTACTTTGAAGATATTACTATCTGTAACTAAAGATAAAACTGGTTCTTTATTAGGTTCAGGTTGTTTATTATAGTTTTTTCTTAATATATTAAAAAGAAATATAGAAATTAAAATAATAAAAATAAGTATCGAAATACTTAAAACTACTTTAATTTGTTTGTCTTGAAACATGAGTAAATCCTTTCAAATAAAATTTATCATATGTAAAATTATTATGAATAATCTTCAATAAATATATAATAAAATCAGCAATTATTCAAGTAAAAAGCTAAAGAAATCCAAAAACTTCAATTGACAAAAATATTAGGCAAGATTAAAATATTATCAGGAGTTAAAAATGAGAAAAATAAAGTATATTGTAAAAACTAAAGAACAAATTATAAAACAAAGAATAATTATATATTCTATAACAATATTGCTACTTACAATAACTTCAATTTTATGCGTAAAATCTTTTAAAAATGTACAAGCAACTGCAATTATAGAAGAAAAAACAAAAGTTGAAAAAGTAAATGAAAAAATCAGAATGGAAGAAAATAAAAACAAGATAGACATAAATGAAATTTTAAAAGAAAATACAAGTGATATATACAAAAAAACGTTAAATATTGATGAAGTAGACTTAGATTATACTACTCAATATATAGAAAATAATGAACTACCATCAGGTACAATTCAAGTACAACAAGAAGGAATTGACGGGAAGCAAATGATGGTTATAGTAAAAACATATCGTGGAAATGAATATATATCAGAAGAAAGAATTGAAGGAGAGGTAACTCAAGAAGCTATAGATAAAATCGTAGAAATAGGAACAGGAGAAGGAAGCAATAACTATATTCCTAAATCTGGAGATTCTTTATGGACAACGCCAGATAGAGTAAAATTAAGAGAATCACCAAATAAAAAATCAACAGAGATATGTGATATCTTAAAAGATAGCAAAGTAGTAGTAATGGAAGTAGTAAACAATAATTGGCTAAAAATCCAAGTAGAAAATTATATTGGATATTCAGATAAAGCTTGTTTTACTAATATTAATCCAAATGGAACAACAGCACCAAACTTTAATGTAGGAATGGAATATAGTAAAGAAGAGTTATTATCTTTCTTAGATATAAATATGGATCTAACCTTACCAAGCGGATTAACAATAGATCAGTTTAAAAAAGTATTATCAGGAAATAGCGGAGATACTCAAGGTGTATTAGCATCAAATGCAGAATATTTTTATTATGCAGAAAGACAGTATGGAATAAATGGAATATTCTTAGCATCAATGGCAATACACGAAGGAGGATGGGGAACTTCGAAGATAGCAAATGATAAAAAGAATTTATTTGGATATGGAGCATATGATAGTGATCCATATGGAGGAGCAATGACTTTTGATACATATGCAGAAGGAATAGATTTAGTTGCAAGAGTTTTAGCGAAAACATATCTATATCCAGCAGGAACAGACATATATGATGGACTAATAGCTACAGGTACATATTATAATGGACCAACTTTAGCTGGTGTAAATACTAGATATGCAAGCGATAAGAACTGGGCAAATGGAATTTTTAGATGGATGTCATATTTGTACAATAGATTATAAAAAAGTGAAGGTGTCCTAAAATGGGATATCTTCATTTTTTATACAGTATAAGCTTAATTAATAATAATTATTTTAACAAATTTTGCTCTTCGCAATCTCCGAATAAAAAACTCCGTTTTTATACTGTAGATTGCTCAAATTCGCACTTCGGTAAACTATGTTTACCTTCGTTTGGTCGCTAGCGCAATTTGCTAAAAGAATTATTATTAATTAAAATATTATATAAGCAAGTAAAATATGTCATTTTATGACACCGTATTTTAAATTAAAAAAACAGGGCTTGAAAACATTGATAAAACAGAAAAAATAAATAAAAATAAATATCAAAAATTAGTTGATATTTTTTCTGTTTTATTGTATTATATTATATGTATAAAATTAGGCGGAAAAGGAAAAATAGGAGGATTAAAAATGAAAAAAGTAATAGCAGTACTAAGCATACTATTAAGTTTAACATTACTATTAGTATCATATACTCCAGTATACGCAGTAGAAGAAAATAACGAAGTACTTGAATCAGATAACGCAAGTGACTTCTATAAAATAAAAGAACAAGCAAGTGGAAAATTAGAACAATATAGTGAAAAATATGGTTCTAAAGCATATGGAATAACTGCAATGGTATTAGATACAGTAAGAATCTATAGTATACCTTTTTGTTTATTAGGAATAGCTATAGGTGCAATATATCAATATATTATAGGAATAAGAAGACTAGATATTAGAGATAGAGGATTCAATTTAATTATAGCTTTTGTAACAATATTAGTTATCGCACAAGTATTACCACTTGTATTTACTATAGTGGTAAAAGGATGGGTTTTATAAAACATAAGAAAGTTTGGGGGTAACAAATGAAAATTCTATTTGCAGTAAGTAATGAAAATGTTTCAAAAAGAATAGTCGAAAATTATCAACAGAAATATGGAGAACCAGTTTCATTTAAAAATGTATTTTACTTTAATGCAATAATAAGAGAAATAAAAAATGATAAAACATATGACAGAATTGTTATAAGTGAAGACTTAGAACCATTTGCCAATAGTAACTATGACGTTATCGATAAATTTATATTAGAAAGATTAAACGAGATTTCTAATGAAACAAATGCATTAGAAAAAATACCAGATATAGTAATAATATGTACAGATAGAAGAACTAAATCTGGATATGTATTAACTAAAATGCACGAATATGGAATTTATAATGCATTAGTAGGTGCAGACAGAAAAATTGATGAAGTATGTGAATTATTGAACAGACCACGTAATTCTGAAGAAGCAAAAGAATATTATCAAATTGTAGGATCTAATGTCGATACAAGTTCTGTAGACGACGTAACAGAACAAGAAGTTCAAAATATCTTAATTCATTACAAGAGATTAGGAAAAAATGAAGACAGATATACAGACAGTTTTAATAATATTGCATCACAATACACAGATAAACAATTAAAAATAATCATAAAATGTCTGCCAATAAATGTTAGAGCTGTTTTAGAAGCAGAATGTCCAAAATATCAAGAACTAGTAACATATGCAGAAGAAACAGAAGAAGAAAGAAAAGCAAAAGAAAAATTACAAGAACAAAGAAGAATTGAGCAAATAGAAAATGACAGAAAATTAAAACAAAAAATAGAAAAAGAGAAAAAAGACGCTTTCAAAATGGAACAAAAGGAGGCGAACAGACCAATTCAAGGAAATAATACAAATTCAAATAGCGGAATAGATTTACTAGACACCAAAAATGCACAACCAAGAATGACAGGAAACGTAATAATTCCAAATAATATGAATATTAAAAATGAGAGAAAAATATATTCAGATGAAGAATTACAGAATATAAGTGCAACACCTAGAAATAATAATGATGTAAATCAAAATTCATATCAAGCTCAAACAGATACATTTATAAGTAGTGAACAAGAAAACTCTGTAATTACTGAGCCAATTGAACAATTTACAAATCAAGCAACAGAATTAGAAAGTTCAGCTCCAGAAACAAGTTCAATAAACAACAATGAGTTTAATACATTACCTGGGTTAGATGAATGGGACAAAGATCCATTTGATGATATCAATAAAGAACTACCACCTTCTGAACCATATAAAGCACCAGAAGAAACAAATATGAGCTATGAAGATCCGTTTGCTATACCAAACACAAATCAACAACCTACACAAAATACATTAGACAGTTTTGATGAAATAACATTACCAGGATTAGATAATATAGCAACTCAAGAACCAGTAATGTCAGGATTAGAAAATATGCAAAATCAAGACATAGGACTACCAGGACTTGATGACATGGCAATGCCAGAAGAACAAACATTACCAGGTTTAGACGATATGTCAAATCAAGATATATCACTACCAGGGCTAGAAAACTGGGATGCAGACCCATTTAATCAAAATGATAATCAAGTACAAAATACACAAAATAATGGAACATTACCAGGTTTAGACGATATGCCAAATCAAGATATATCACTACCAGGGTTAGAAAACTGGGATGCAGACCCATTTAATCAAAATGATAATCAAGTACAAAATACACAAAACAATGGAACATTACCAGGATTAAGCGATATGTCAAATCAAGATATATCATTACCAGGAATAGACGATATGGCAATGCCAGAACAACCAGTATTACCAGGATTAGATGATACACAAATGCAAACTCAAAATACATTCAATCAATTTGAAAACTTAAATACAAATGAACAATTAGTAAATCAAGTTTCAAATAATACAGATATGTTTGCAGAATTAGAACAATCATTAAATACAACTGATACTACAATGAATAATACAGAAGTAGTTCAAAATATAAATGTTGTACAGCCACAAATACAAATGCAAGATGTTGCTGTAACTCCTGAAATACCACAAGAGCCAAAGAGAGGAAGAGGAAGACCACGAAAATATCCAATTGAGCCACCTAAGCCAAAAGGAAAAAGAGGAAGACCAAGAAAATATCCATTACCAGAAGAAGTATCTCAAAACCAATCATTGCAAACAGTTCAAAATTCAATGATTGAAGTACAAGCAACACTTCCACCACAAGTAGCTAATCAAAATCAAATGAATACAGCAAATCAAATGGTAAATAATAATCAATATAATACACAAACAAATATGCAACAAGCAAATAATTTCGAACAAAATTATGGACAGTATAATCAACAACAAAATAATACACAATATGTGAACCAAACTGTGGAACAAACAAACCAAATTAGTCAAAACAATGCACAATATTCTCAAGCAAATCAAACAATGTATAATAACACACAAAATCAATATCAAAATAGTGAAACAACACAAGCTGATACATTGCCAGGATTAGATAATTGGAACGCAGACCCATTTAATCAAAATAGTAATCAAGTACAAAATACACAAAATGATAATACATTACCAGGACTAGATAACTGGAACACAGATCCATTTAATCAAAATAATAATACACAAGTGCAAAGTGCACAAAATGATAGCACATTACCAGGACTAGATAATTGGGATACAGATCCATTTAATCAAAATAGCAATCAAGTGCAAAATGCACAAAATGATAGTACATTACCAGGACTAGATAATTGGGATACAGATCCATTTAATCAAAATAGTAATCAAGTACAAAGTGCGCAAAATGATAGTACATTACCAGGATTAGATGATTGGAATAAAGATCCATTTGCAGAAAACAATGATACATTACCAGGAATAGATAACAGTATAGGATATAGCTTAGAAAATACTGAAGACACATTATCAAGTTCAGTAGTAAATCCATATAATGCGTACGAAACGAACAATATACCAAAAGAACCAGTTCAAACTAACAATTACAATAACCCACAATATCAAAATCAAGTAAATACTGAATATAATCAAAATACAAACAATTATAATCAATTTGAAAATATTGCGGGACCACAAGTTGGATTTGGAATGACAGACAATATGAGAAACGAACCAGTTACATCATATTCACCAAGCCAAGAAAGACAAGAAAGTTTGCAAAAAATTGAAGAAAATAAATCATATTCAACAGGAAGTTTGAACTCAGTCCTAACAAGAGATAAAAAAATAGTTGCATTTGTTGGAGCAAGCAAGAGTGGAACATCATTTTTAGTAAACAACTTAGCATGCTTATTCTCATCAATAGGAGTAAAAACAGCTATATTAGATATGACTAAAAATAAAAATTCATATTTCATATATACAAATAATGATGAAAATTTAAGAAACATAGCATATACATCAATAGAAAACTTAGAAAATGGATATGCACAAGGAATACCAGTAGATAGAAACTTAAATGTATATACTACAATTCCAAACGATGGAAAAGATTATTCAAATGCAGAAGCAATATTATCAACACTAGTACAAAATGAGTCATTAATATTAATAGACTGTGATTTTGATACAGATTTAGGATACTTAGCAAATGCACAAGAAATATACCTTGTACAATCAATGGACATATTAACAATACAACCATTAACAGCATTCTTAAGAGATTTAAAAACAAAAGGAATACTAGATCAAGAAAAGTTAAGAATAGTTATTAATAAAGAAACAAAAGTAAGAGGATTATCAAGTAAAGCAATAATAGGTGGAATATCTTTCTATAATGATCCAGCAATGTCATATATGACAGAACTATTTAATAAAGACAAAGTAAAAGCTTGTAGTATACCATTTGATGAGAATGTATATTCAAGATATTTAGAGTCAATAGTAAATTGTGCTATAACAATTAGCGGATACAATAAAAACTTTATAAATAGTTTAAAAATTTTAGGAAATATGGTATACCCATTATTAAGCAAACAAACATATGGTTCAAAAAGTTCAGCAGAAGCAAATTACGGAAATAATTTCTCAACAGAAATGAACAATACATTAAATCAAATGAAAAAGAAATATTAAAATAAGAGGTGAAAAACGTGGCGCTAATACCGATAGTTGTGCTAATTGGAATTATTTCAATTCTAATAGTCTACAATGTTAATATAAAAAAGAAGTTAACAACATTTAGTAATGTAACATCAAAAATCAATAAACTAAATGCACTTCAAGACTTTATGAATATAACAGGTGAAGACTTACCAGTAGACGAAAAGATACAAAAAATAAATAACGTATTAATAGATAAATTTGAAATAAAATATTCAAGCATAGTAGTATTCGACGGAGCAGAATATGTATTAAAAGCCTCAAACACAGAAGAAAAATATTGGAAAAACTTAACGAACTTACACACAGAAGAAGTATTTAAAGATAGTATTAGTACCGCAACACCTAAATACATAACAATAGATTCAGAAGATGAAAAATTACCATATCAAAAATTAGATTTTTCAAGAGCAAAATCAGCAATGTTTTTTCCACTATATATAGATAACGTATATATAGGATATTGGATTATAGAAAGCTCAGTAATCCATGCATATGACGATACAGACACAACTTTGTTAGAAGTAATAAAAGACGACATAGTTTCAATACTAAAAACTGTATCATATCAAACAGCTATGGAAAGCATAGTAAGAACAGATCAATTTACCGGACTATATTCAGCAGAATACTTATATGGACAAGCTAAAAAGAAAATAGACTCAGAGCCTACATCAATAGTTGCAATGTTTAGGGTAACAAATATAGAAGAAATAAATACAACATATTCGAGAGAAATAGGAAATAATGTTATCATTTCAATGTCAAACTGGGCAAAGACATGTATAGATTCAAGCGACATATTTGTAAGATATATGGGGCCAAAATTTGCAATAGTATATATAGGAAAAAACGAAGACTCAGTAATAGAAAAAGTAAAAGTATTAAAGCAAGAATTAGAAGATACACAAGTAGAATACATAAATGAAAAAACATATGAAAAAGCTTTAGTAAGACCAAAAATAAATTTTGCATTAGGTAATTACTATAAAGGAACAGGAATTGAAAAAGTTACTAAGAAATTAGAAGAATATTTAGATAATGCAGACAAAAATGAAAATAATATTAATTTTATATAAATAAAGGAGAATAAATTAATGGATTTTGATAAAACTATGAGTTTTAAAGTAGAAAGAGACAACAATTTAGAAGCAAAAGAAATTATGAAAAAAGTGTATGATGCACTAGTAGAAAAAGGATACAATCCAATAAACCAAATAGTTGGATATATTTTATCAGGAGATCCAACATATATAACAAGTCATAATGACGCAAGAAATCTAATTCGCAAAGTAGAAAGAGATGAATTACTAGAAAAAATGGTAAAAAATTATATAGGACTAGAAAAATAATGAGAACACTTGGAATTGATTATGGTGGTGCAAGAGTTGGAATTGCTATAACAGATGCATTAGGAATAACTGCACAAGGATTAGAAACAATACACCATCAAGGTAATGATAAAATAATACTAAAAAGACTAGATGAAATAATGCAAGATTATGAAATAGATTGCATAGTTGTTGGTATGCCATTACATATGAATGGTGATAAATCTGAAAGAGCCGAAATAACAGAAAAATTTATTCATAAATTAAAATGTAAATACAATAAAATAAAAATTGATTGTATGGATGAAAGATTAACAACAGTAGAAGCTCATAGAACAATGAATGATTTAAATATAAATCCAAAAAAGAAAAAAAATTTAGTAGACACAATATCAGCAGTATACATTCTAGAAATGTATATAAATAAAAATAAATAGTTTTTAACATTGTTTTTTAACAATTTGTTTATAAAAATTGAAAGGAGAAAAAATATGAGTAACGAAGAAAACAAATCAGGAGAGGAATTAGACAACATAATAATATTAAATGATGAAAATGGTAACGAAGTTCAATTTGAATTCTTAGATTTAATAGAGTATGACGAAGAAGAATATGTAGTATTACTTCCAGTTGAAGAAGTATCAGAAGATGAAATTGGTGAAGTTGTAATATTAAAAGTAGAACCAACAGAATCAGAAGATGAAGAATCATATGTTGGAGTAGAAGACGAAGAAGTATTAAATAAAGTTTTTGACATATTCAAAGAAAAATTCAAAGATGAATTTAACTATGTAGACGAAGAAGAATAAAAATTAAACAAAAGTGGAACGTTACGCGCAATAAAACATGCACGTTCCACTTTTAGATATATAAATTTTATATAAGATAAATAAAGGTATTTATTTTATATAAAAATTTATTATAAAAAAACAGAGGAGGAAACAAAAGATGGTTGGAATGTTAAGTTATTTAATATCATTCTTAGGAATTTTATTTTGGGGATTCAGACTAGTAGTAGTATTTTGCGCATCAATGGAAATAGAATTCGCGATTACACCAATAAACATCAATTTAGAGATTGCATTACTATTTGCATCAATACCATGCTTTGCATTAGTATTAAAAAGAAATGTTATAGGAGCTTTTGCATACTTTATATTATTTACAGCATATTTCGGAAATGATTTATATAATTGCTTAAGCAATAATATTGGAAACACGGAAACAATTTTAATTGATGCACTAGGAGTAATACTTCCATTAATATCTTTCATAGACATATTAGTAAACAAAAACAGAATGGGTTCAGGAGAAGACAAAAAAACAGTATGGTTTTATGGAAATAAAGAATATGACAGAGAATTTGATGAAAGAGCAGATAGAAATAATTATAGAACTTAGGATTTAGAAAGGATATACATATGAAAGAAAAACTAGCAAATTTAAGTATAAGTACAAAAATTATTTTAGTATTATTAGTAATAACAGTAATATTAGCAACTGGACTAGGAATAGCATTTGCAACTAATAGTGATCTAAAAGCATTAAGACAACCTACAAAAGAAGTTGTAAAAGCAATGAATGTTCCAAATGTTGATAAAGAAAATACAAGCTTTGAAATTTCTAATACAGAAGAAACAGAAGAGAGCGTAATAATAAAAGCAAATTCAAAAATAGAAGGCTGTAAACTATATTACTATATAGAACCAATAATAGTAGCCGAAAACATGGAAAATCCAGAAGAAAATAAAGTACAAAATTCCGAAAATTTAATAACAGATACAGAATACATAGCATATGAAGAAGAAATAGAAATATTTTCAAATGCAAAAGTATATTTTAAATACGAAGTAAATGGTGAATACAGTGAAAATGCATATACATTAGAAATCAATAATATAAAAGAAAAAATAGGAACAGAAGCACCAGATAGCGAATCAGTATCAGAAGAAGAACTAGCCAAAGCTAAAGTAACTAATAAAGATAACAAAGCTACATATTATATTGTAGTTAACTATGGTTCAAATGTTGTTACAGTATATACAAAAGATGCAGATGGAAATTATACTGTACCAGTAAAAGCAATGGTATGTTCTTGCGGAACTGCTACACCAAGAGGTGGAATATATAAATTAAGAAGTTATAGAACTAGATGGCAACCATTATTCGGAGGAGTATTTGGACAATATTCAGTACCAATAGTAGGAAATATATTATTCCATTCAGTACCATATTTAAAAAATGGAGACCCAAGTTCATTAGAATATTGGGAGTATGATAAATTAGGAACATCAGCATCAGCTGGATGTATAAGACTTACCGTAACAGATGCAATATGGATATACAATAATTGTGGAGCAGGAACACAAGTAGAATTCACAGCATCAGCTAATAATCCATTAGGAAAGCCATCAGCAAGAAAAATATCTGGAAACGTAGAATGTAGAGGATATGACCCAACAGACCCAGTAGCAAATAATCCATGGAGAAATGTACCAGAAGAAAAACCAGTAGTATCTGAAACACCAGTTCAAACACCAACAAATACACCATCACCAACAGAAAGTCCAAATACATCGCCAACAGGAAATCCAGATACATCACCAACAGGAAGTCCAGATACGTCACCAACAGGAAGCCCAGACACATCGCCAACAGGAAGTCCAGACACATCACCAACAGGAAGCCCGGCTACATCACCAACAGGAAGTCCAGATACATCACCAACAGAAAGCCCGGCTACATCACCAACAGGAAATCCAGATACATTAGTAGAAAATGAGAATAATGAATAATACAAAGAAATATGAAGTAAGCAATATAGGGTTTACTTCATATTTTTATTTTTTACAAGAATTTAAGTTAAATTTAATATCAATATATTAATATAGAAAAAAATAAAAGAAAAGGAGAAAAATATGAAAAACAAAATAGGATATGTAATTATAGGGATGTTAATAGGAGCAATAATAACAAGCTCAATCTTTTTAGTTCAGATAAAAGAAATGAGAGAGAAAAGAGAAGAAAATCAAATAGAAAAGAATGAAAAAATGCTACAACAACCAAGTGGAGAAATGATGGAACCACCTGAAAGAGATAATCAAGAGCAACCACCAGAAAAGCCTAATGAAAGTAATAATCCACAAAATGAGAACACATCTAAAGAAAACAAAATATAAAGGAGAGAAATATGAAAAAAGAAAGTATAATACAAATAATTGTTATTGTGATACTAACAATTATTTTAGGAAGATTAATATATTTAAACATAGAAGAAATTAATAAAAAAGAAGAAGTAAAAGAACCAGACAACAGATTTGAAATGCAAGAAGAAAATAAAGAAAAAGAAACTAAAGAAGCAGATGTAGAAAAAGGAGACGAAGTATCAGAAAAAGAAATAGACTTAAGTGAATATGATAAAAATGTAACTATAACTAAAAGCGGAATCTATACACTAACAGGAGAATTTGAACATTCAGTATTAATAGATGCTGAAGATGAAGTAACATTAGTTTTAAACAACGTTACTATAGAAAATAAAAATACAGCAGCAATAGCTAATATTAGTGAAAATGATTTAACAATTAAATTAGAAGAAAATACAGAAAACAACTTATCAGACGGAGGATCAAGCGAATACGATAGTTGTATATATTCAAAAGGAAATTTAACTATAGAAGGAAAAGGAATACTAAATGTATATGGTAATCAAGAAGAAGGAGAAGGAATTGCAACAGAAACAAAAGACATAACAATAAACTCTGGAATTATTAATATAGAAGCTGAAGATGATGGAATAAATGCAGGAGGAGACGGAGGAACTATTACTATAAATGATGGAACAATATATATAAAAGCAAACGGAGATGGTATAGACTCAAATAAAAATTTAATTATAAATGGCGGAAAAATTTATACAGCTGGTTCACCAATAGGAGGAGATGCAGGAATAGATACAGATGATGGATTTGAAATTAATGGAGGAGAATTAATTGCATTAGGTTCAGATATGTTAGAAAAACCAGAGAGTACATCAACTCAAAAATTTGTATGTTTTACATTAAAAAATAAAATAAGCAAAGGAACATCAATAAGTTTAAAGAATGATAACGAAGAAGATATCGTTGAGTTTGAAGCAGATGAAGAATTTAAAACACTAATTATAAGTAATGAAAAGATAACTAAAGGAACATATTACTTATATGAAAATGACGAAAAAACAGAATATACATCAGAAGTAAAATAAACTTATAAGAAAGAGCAATTATATTGATAATTGCTCTTTTTTATAGTAATATAAAAGAAATTAAAATACTGAGGTAATATATGAAAATAAAAGAAATACAAGTAAATGATTATTTAACTAAATCAAATTTACCAGCAAGTGACTATGTAATAAATCCATATGTAGGCTGCCCACATGGTTGCAAATACTGTTATGCATCATTTATGAAACGTTTTACAGGACATCAAGAAGAATGGGGAACTTTTATTGATATAAAAAGATGTGACAAGAAAATAAATTTAAACCAAATAAAAAACAAAACAGTATTCTTATCATCTGTAACAGACTGTTATAATAAAATGGAAGAAAAATATGAAATAACAAAAGATATTTTAAAACAATTAATATCTTCAGAGTGTTACCTATCAATCTCAACAAAATCAAGTTTAATATTAAGAGATATAGAATTGCTAAAACAAATAAAAAATGTAACAGTAAGCATGTCTATAAATACATTAGATGAAAACTTTAAAAATGACATGGACAATGCAGCTAGTATAGAAAAAAGATTAGAAACATTAAAAGAATTACATAACAATGGAATATATACAATTTTATTCATGTCACCAATTTTTCCATATATAACTGAATGGAAAGAAATAATAGAGAAATCAAAAGACTATATTGATGAATATTGGTTTGAAAATTTAAATCTAAGAGGACAATACAAAGTAAGCATAATGAATTACATAAAAGAAAGATACCCACAATATTATGAAAAATATGTTGAGATATATAATAAAAATAATAAACAATATTGGATAAATTTAGCCCAAGAAATTAACAATTATTGTGACAAAAATAAGTTAAATTATAAAAATTATTTTTATCATGAAGAATTAGTAAAAGCTAAAAAAGAAAATAAAATATAAAGGAGATTAAAATGGATTTTTTAGAATTAGCAAAAGCAAGATATTCATGCAGAAGCTTTGCAGATAAAAAAGTTGAGAAAGAAAAATTAGAAAAAATATTAGAAGCGGGAAGAATAGCGCCAACCGCAGTAAATTATCAACCACAAAGAATTCTAGTATTGCAAGACAAAGAAAAATTAGCCAGATTAAGTGAATGCACTAGATTCGGTTGGGGAGCACCAGTAATTATGATTATATGCTATGACAAAAATATATCATGGAAGAGAAAATATGATGGAAAAGATGAAGGAATAATAGATGCAAGTATTGTAACAACACAGATGATGCTTGAAATACAAGATTTAGGATTAGGAACAACATGGATAGGATCATTTGACCCACAAAAAATAAGAGAAGTATATGAAATACCAGAAAACTTAGAAATAGTTTCAATATTACCAGTAGGATATCCATCAGAAGATGCACATCCAGGAGAAATGCATGAAAAAAGAAATTCAATAGAACAAATGGTATATTGGGATACAATAAAATAAAATTTAGATAAACAATATTGAAAGCCAGTTCAAAAGAGCTGGTTTTTTATGTTCCAAAATACTGACAAGTATATACTTAAATGGTATAATTCTTAAAAAGAGGAAAAAATATGAGTTTTAAAATTTTAATAACAGGCGGAGCATGTGCAGGAAAGACAGAAATAATAAAAGATATAAAAGAAAGATATGAGAAAAAATGCTATACTGTATTTGTTTTAAAAGAGATTCCAACATTTTTAATTACTAAAGGAATTACACCAGAAGAAATAGGAAAAGAATCATTTATAGAATTAGTAATCAAAACATATATACATATAGAAAATATTTATAATAATATTTCACAAAAATATAATAGTTGCTTAATGATATATGACGGTTCATCTATAGATACTCTAAAATTTATAAATCAAAAAGTCTTCGAAGAAATTATTAATAGATGCAATACATCATTTAATAAAATAATTAATCAATATGATAAAATCATATTTTTAGAAACAATTGCAAAAAAGGAACCAAAGCTGTATACAACACAAAATAATAAAGCGAGATTAAATGATATAAGTAAAGCAATTGAAAGAAATGACACACTTTTTCAATATTACAAAAACAATTGCAATTATATAGAAGGAACTAAAAATATAGAAGTAAAGAAAAACAAAGTATATGAAATTATTGAAGAAACAACTACTAAAATGATATAAGGAGTTAAAAATGAAAAATATAAATATAACAAGAAAAATTAGTCAAGGAATGTATGTACTAACAACAAAAAACGGAGGATGCATAGTAGATGCAGTATCACAAATAAGTTCAGGAGAAAATCCATTAATATCTGTATCAGTAATGAAGAAAAACTATACAAATGAACTATTAAAAAATAATAATAAATTTGCAATATCAATATTGGGAAAAGATGTAAATCCTGACATAATAAAAACATTCGGATTCAATTCAGGAAGAGACATGAACAAATTTGAAAATACTGAAGTAAATCAAGTAGAAGGAATAAATGTAATAAAAGATTCTTTAGGATATATGATATGTGAAATAGTAGATTCTATTGATAATGACACACATACATTATTCATAGGAAAATTGATAGAAGCAGACATTTATAGTGAAAAAGAAGAAATGAGTTATGGTTATTATCAAGAACATAAAGAAGAACTATTAAAAGTAACTACAGAAAAAGGAAAAACAGCATGGATATGTACAATATGCGGATATGTTTATTATGGAGACGAAGTACCAGAAGATTTTAAATGTCCATTATGTGGGGTAGGAAAAGAATTATTTAAAAAACAAGAATAAAATTTTTAAAAAGTCAGCTAATAAGGCTGGCTTTTTTATAGGAAAATACTGACAAATAGGCGTTTAAATGATATAATAAAAGGCAGTAATAATTACAAATAGAGAAAGGAAAGTGAATATGAGAGAAGAGTTATTAGATGTATTAGATAGCAATGGTATAAAAACAGGAGAAATATTACCAAGAAAAGAAGTACATAAAAAAGGACTATGGCATCGTATTATTGTTGTAGCGATAGTTAATGAAAAAAATGAAGTATTAATACAACAAAGAAGTGAAAATAAAGATAAAAACCCAGGAATGTGGGATATATCAGTAACAGGACATTTATCAGCAGGTCAAGACAGCTTAACAGCAGCAACTAGAGAAATCAGCGAAGAAGTAAGTGTAAGCTTAGGATATAGTGTTGAAGTTAGAGATTTTAGATTCATGTTTTCTTATAGAAAAGAAGAAAAAGTAAATGATGATCACTATGATAGACAATTTTATGATTTCTTTATTTTAAGACAAAATGGACTAACAGCAGATAATATAAGATTTCAAGCTGAAGAAGTTCAAGCAATTAAATTTGTTTCTATCAATGAATTAAATAAAATGAGAGAAGAAGGAAAATTAGTTAATAGAGACGAATGCTATGATGAATTAGCAGCATACTTATTTAGAATTTAGTAAGAGAATGGAGAAATAAATGCTATTATATTTGTCATCACAAAAATTTGGAAATAAAACTAATCTACTAAAAAATTGGATTAAAGAATACGACAATAAAATATTGTTAGTTTTTAATGCAATGGATGCAAAAGGTGCAGAAAAGGTTGAAAACAATATAAAAGAAGATAGAAAATTATTAGAAGAAATAGGATTTGAAGTTACAATATTAGATTTGAAAGAATATTTTGATAACAAGGAAAAATTAAAAGAAAAATTTATGAAATATAATGCATGCTGCATTATGGGAGGAAATGTGTTTGTTTTAAGACAAGCAATGAAGTATAGTGGATTAGATAAGTTATTGCAGGAAAAGCTTACAAACGAAGACTTTTTATATATTGGATATAGTGCAGGAAGTTGTGTAACAGGGAAAAATCTAAAAATTTTTGAACAAGTAGATGAACCTAAAAAATATTATAATAAAAATCATATTTTTACTGAAGGATTAGATTTTATAGACTACATTTTTATACCACATTATAAGTCCGATTATCATAAAGTGCATCTAATCGAAGAAATAGTAAAGAAATGCAAAAGACAAAATAAAAAATATAAATCTGTAAGAGATGGAGAAGTAATTATAGAAAATATAAGAGGATAATACATGAAAAATGAAATTAATGAAGTAAGCCAAGAATTAAAAAATCATATTGAAAAAAATATTTTTCCAAAGTATAGCAAATATTATTCACATGGAATGATACATATTAATAATGTAATTAATAATATGATGATGCTTGCCGATTACTATAATTTAGATAAAAATATGGCATATACTATAGCTAGCTATCATGACTTAGGATTAAAAATTAGTAGAGAAAATCATGAATACGAATCAGGAAAAATTTTAGAAAATGATTTGGAAATAAAAAAATATTTTAATGATGAAGATATTAAAGTAATGAAAGAAGCAATAGAAGATCATAGAGGATCTCGAAAAGAAAGACCTAGAAACATTTATGGAGAATGCATGTCTGATTCAGATAGAGATTTTGATATTAAGCTTTTAGCTAAAAGACAGATAGCAACATCAATAAAAAATTTACCAGAAATTAATGATTTTGATAAACATTTTGAAAACTGCTATAAATATATATGTAAGAGAATAAATAGTAATGGTAATTTTAACATATGGACAAACAATCCAGTATTAGCACAAAAAAGAGATGACTTTCAAAAGAATTATTTAGACACAGAATATGCCAAATCAATATATAAAGCAGAGTGGAATAAAATATCAAAAGACGGAACAATGGAAAAAATAATAAATTATTATGAAGATTATTAAGGAAGTGAAAATAATATGATAAACGAATATAAAGAACATGAAATAAAAGTTTTAGATATAGATATTGATCAATTAGTAAAAAGATTAGAAGAAATAGGAGCCAAAAAAGTTTATGACAATGAACGCACAATAATTGCACTAGATACTAAAGAAAGAACATTTTTAAACAAACATGATAAATTAATTAGAGTAACAGACGAAGGCAATATAAAAGTAACAATGCATGTTAATCAAAGTAAACCAGAAATTAAAGAAGGAATAAAGTTTAAAACAAGTAGATTAAAAGAAACTATGGATTTCTTTCATGAAATAGGTTTAGACCCTATTAGTAAAGTAAAAGCAAGCAGGATATCGTATGAATTAGGAAAAATTGACTTCGATATAGATAAATTCCCCGCTATTCCAGCATTTTTAGAAATAGATATAGAATTTATAAAAGAAGAAGGATATGAACTAGAACAATTATTAAAAGAATTAGGATTAGAAAATAATAAAGTAGTAGTTATGGGAACAGAAGATATTCATAATTTATATGGTAAAGATTATTTTAATGAATATAGAGCTAAATAAGATAGAAGAAAAAGCATTATATGTTGCAAAAAATAATTAGAATAATGAATATTATAATGACTTAAATATTATGAAAGAAAGTAGTTCTTTTATAGAAAATCAATACCAAAAGAAAATTTATTGATAAAAATAAGAAAATATTTAAATGAATTAAAATTAAGAGAATTTTAATAATAATTATAGTTAAAGGAGGGATTATGAGAAAAACTAACAATGAAATAATGATTTATGAAGATAAAGATGGCGTGACAAAAGTAAATGTAAAATTTACTAATGAAGATTTATGGCTTACACAAAATCAATTAGCTAGTATTTATAAAACTACTCAACAAAATATTAGTCTACATATAAAAAGTATTTATAATGATGGTGAGCTTCAAGAAAATTCAACTAACAAGAAATTCTTGTTAGTTCAAAAAGAAGGAAATAGAGAAGTAAAAAGAAATATAGATCATTATAATTTAGATATGATAATTGCCTTGGGATATAGAGTTCAATCAGAAGTAGCAGTTAGATTTAGAATATGGGCAACTGAAAGACTACACGAATACATACAAAAAGGTTTTTCAATGGATGATGAAAGATTAAAACAAGGTGGAAATAGATATTTTAGAGAATTATTACAACGAATTAGAGACATTCGTTCAAGTGAAAGAAACTTTTATCAACAGGTAACAGATATTTACGCAACAAGTATTGATTATGATCCAAGAAGTGATATGACGAAAAAATTCTTTGCAACAGTGCAAAACAAATTACATTATGCGGTTCACGAACATACAGCAGCAGAATTAATTTATGATAGAGTTGATAATGAAAAGCCTTATGTTGGGATGACAAATTTTAAAGGCGATTATGTTACAATAGATGATGTAAAAATTGCTAAAAATTATTTGTCAGAAATAGAATTACAAAGACTTAATTTATTAGTATCTCAATTTTTAGATTATGCAGAATTGCAAGCATTAGAACAAAGAAGTATGAAAATGATAGATTGGATAGAAGAATTAGATAATCAAATACTTTTGAATAGAAGAGAAATATTAGAAGATAATGGAAAAATATCTCACGCAGAAGCAATAAAAAAGGCTGAAAAAGAATTTAAAATTTATCGTGAAAGAGAGATAAAAGAATTACAAAGTGATTTTGACATAATGATAAAATTATTAAATAATAATAAAAATGAAAGTAAATAATAAAAAAATGACAACAAGTTGTTGCCAAATAGAATTTTAAATCTGTCGAATTCGACGGGATAATAAAGGAAGTGAAAATAATGAATAAGACTCAAAATAAGAAAAGCGATAATAGAATAGACGAAAATATGCCAAAAATGAACATCAACTGGTTGATTACGATTTATTTAAACCCCTTAGCAACGCCTTATAAATACAGAGATTCCACGAATTTAGATCTTACACATTTTGGCTAAAAAGAAGCAAAAATCACTAAAAAATCATAAAATCATAGCAAATTTAATGAATTTTATTATAGGAATTCAAAAGGTGATTACGACATTTAAACCCCTCAATAAAAGAGAAAGAAGGTGTTAATTTGAAGAATAAATTAGAGACGATATCAAATCTATTTGAAGATAAGGAAATAAGAAGTATTTGGGATAGTGAAAAAGAAGAGTATTATTTTAGCGTAGTTGATGTTGTAAGTGCATTGACAGAAAGTAATGATGCGAGAAAATATTGGTCTGTATTAAAATTGAGATTAAAAAAAGAGGAGTCTGAGTTGGCTACAAATTGTAGTCAACTGAAATTAAAATCAAGTGACGGTAAATATTATAATCAGGATGTACTTGATACAAAAGGAATTTTAAGACTTATTGAATCAGTTCCGAGTCCAAAAGCAGAACCTTTTAAATTATGGTTAGCGAATCTTGGTAGTGAGAGAATTGATGAAGTATTTGATCCTGAAATCGCAATAAATCGAGCAGTAAATTATTATCGTAATAAAGGTTATACAGACGAATGGATTAAGGCTAGATTAATGGGAATAGTAGATAGATTTAAACTTACGGACATTTGGAAAGAAGGAGGCATAAACAAACCAATAGAATATGCTTTACTAACCAATGAAATTTATAAAGGATGGTCTGGAATGAAAGTTAATGAATACAAGGAATTAAAAGGGCTAAGAAAAGAATCTTTAAGAGATAATATGACTGATATAGAAGTTGCACTTACAAATATAGGAGAGATTGCAACACGAGATATCGCAAGAGAAGAACATCCACAAGGCTTAAAAGAAAATTTGAAAGTTGCCAAACGAGGTGGAGGAGTTGCTAAAGGTGCTAGAGATTTATATGAAAAGGAAACAAAAAAATCTGCTATTTCTAAAGACAATGCACTCAATTATCAATATGTTAATGAACAACAAAAAATAGAGAGTAAAGTTAATGAGTAAATTCACACATTTACCATTAATTACATTTGAATATATAATTAATTTGGAGTGTGATTTTATGGATAAATATAATATTGAAGAAATTAAAGAAAAATTAGAAAGATGTAAAAGCATGAAACTGGAAGATGTAACGCTAGATGATGTAGACGAAATAAGTTCTATAAAAATAGATAGAAGAAAACCTAGTAATGAAAGAATATTAGATTTTTTGACTAAAGTAAAAAATCCATATATATTTAAAGTGAATGGTAAATTAGTTAGAATTAGATTTTCAGATACAGATAAAACTGCAGAAGATTGTTTAACTAGAGTATTGGAAAATTTATACAGATAAAGTTAATTGGAGGTAAAATGAAAGCAATAACAATTAAACAACCATGGGCAACATTAATAGCAGAAGGTTATAAAGAATATGAATTTAGAACATGGAAAACTAAATATCGTGGAGATATATTAATTCATGCAGGTAAAGGGATAGATAAAAAGGCAATGGAGAGATTCAAACATTTAAATTTAGAATATCCAGTTGGTCAAATTATTGCAAAGGCAATAATTACTGATTGTGTCAAAGTTGATGATAGATTAAGAGATGTATTAGCTAAAAAAGATCCAATAGTATATAAAGGCGTAATAAATAAAACATCGAATGATTGGGATGGATATGGATTTAAATTAGAAAACATTGAAAAAATAAATCCTATTGAAGTAAATGGTAAATTAAGCTTATGGGATTATGATTATGAAAATTAAATAATAAGGAGTTATGGAGAAATAGTATGAAACATAGAATGAATTTAAATAATAACCCCTTTAATCTTATAAAGAATGGAACAAAAACTATAGAATTACGATTAAACGATGAAAAAAGGCAACTGCTAAAAGAAAAAGATTTGATAGAGTTTACAAATAGAACGACATTAGAAGTCATAATGGTTGAAGTAGTAAAATTATACAAATATTCAAATTTTGGCGAGTTATATAAACATTTTGATAAAATATCAATGGGATACGATAAAGATGATTTTGCAAATCCTAAAGATATGGAAAAATATTATTCTAAAGAAGAACAAGAAAAATATGGAGTTGTTGGCATAGAAATAAGAGTGATAGAAGATAGGAAGTGAAAATATGGACAATCAACAAAATAGGGCAAATATAAACTGGTATCCAGGTCATATGGCAAAAACTAAGAGGCAAATGATAGAAGACTCAAAACTAATAGATGTAGTAGTAGAAATATTAGATGCACGTATACCAAAATCAAGCCAAAATCCAGACATAGCAGAAATTATTAAAAATAAAAAAAGAATAATAGTACTAAATAAAAGCGATTTAGCAGATGAAAAAGAAACAAGAAAATGGATAGAATATTTTAAGAAAAAGAATATAACCGCAATAGAAGCGGATTCTAATCAAGGAAAAGGAATTGAACAAGTAAAAAAATCAATTGAAAATATAATGGAAGCAGAATTAAAAGCTCAAAATGAAAAAGGCAGAATTAGAAAAACAATAAGAGTCATGATTATTGGTATACCTAATGTAGGAAAATCATCATTCATAAATAGAATATCAAAGAAAACTACAATGACAGTAGGAAATAAACCGGGTGTAACTAAACAAAAACAATGGATAAGAATAGGAAATCAGATAGAATTATTAGACACTCCAGGTGTACTTTGGCCTAAATTTGAAAGTGAAGAAGTAGGATTAAATTTAGCATATACAGGAAGTATCAAAGACGATGTACTAGAAAGAACAGAAGTTGCATATACACTAATTCAATATTTAGATAAAAATTATCCAGAAAAATTATATGAAAAATATAAAATAACAACAGAAAATCTAGAAAAAATAAAAAATCACCCACAATATTATCTTGAACTAATGTACCTAATTGGAAGAAAAAGAGGAGCATTAATATCAGGAGGAAATATAGATGAAGAAAAAGTTGCAAATATAATATTAGATGATTTTAAAAATGGCAAAATAGGAAAAATAACACTTGAAAAAGTGTAAAAAGAAAGGAACAAAATGGAGTTAATAGAAAGAAAAAAAGACGAAACAGAAGTCAATTTGTTATCACCACTAACATGGGCATATGTAGGAGATGCAATCTATGAACTATACATACGAACCAATTTAGTAAATAAAACAAAACTAAAGCCACATAAATTACATATAGAATCTATAAAATATGTAAAAGCAAAGGCTCAAGCAGACATATTAAAAAGATTAATGGATGATTTAACAGAAGAAGAAAAAGAAATTGTAAGAAGAGCAAGAAATGCAGAGAATCATCATTTACCTAAGAATGCAGACCCAGAGGATTACATGTATTCAACAGCATTTGAAGGATTAGTAGGATATTTATATTTATCTAAAAAAGACGAAAGACTAAAAGAAATTTTAGAAAAATGTATAATAGAAGAATAAGCTACAGGTTGATGCAGCTTATTCTTTTTTGGTATTTAATTAGACAAAGTTATGTAAACATGATATAATAAGCAATATACGACATTTGAAGAATAGGAGAGAAGAGATATGTTGCATCCTGAAATGGAGCGGTTTCGCGTAATGCGAGACCAAGTACACACAGAAGAATTGGAAAAAAGAATGCAATGTGATGAATTTGATCCAAGCTTCTACTTAGAAGGAAGCGAAGAACAGCAGATGTACATTAAGGGACACGAAGATGGACTGGAAGCAATACCAGGGAAAAGTGTTTTCTTTTTGGAACTTGCTGGAAGCATGAGAAAAGCGTATGCACATGGCTTTCGTACAGGAGAAAATATCAAAACCAATCAGGCATTAAGCTCCGATTACGAATAGTCAAAAGCAAAACCACCAGCTGAAATTTAAGCAGGTGGTTTTGCATATATTAAAAAATAATAAAAGGATTTGAAAATAAAACCTCAAATCCTTTATTTATAGGCAATTTATAGCCTGGTGACCCCTACGGGAATCGAACCCATGATTCCACCTTGAGAGGGTGGCGTCTTAGCCGCTTGACCAAGGGGCCATAATCAGTACTTACTATTTATACCACAAATAGTAGGTTTTCGTCAATAGAAGAGAAAAGAAAAAATATTTTATTTTTTGCGAACAAATGTATTGACAAAAAACAAAATAGAAGTATAATATTTATACAAACAAACGTACGGAGGTATAATTATGATAGGTACATTACATATTAAAAATGTTGGGATTATAGATGATATAAGTATTAACTTAAACGAAGGATTTAACGTATTTACAGGTGAAACAGGAGCAGGAAAAACATTAATAATAGATTCATTACAAGTATTAGCCGGAGGTAGATTTTCTAAAGAAATAATTCGACATGGAGAAAAAAGTTCATTTATTGAAATGCTAGTATATGTAAATAATGAAGAATATATAATATCAAGAGAAGTAAATATATCAGGAAGAAATATCTGCAAAATAAATGGAAGATTAACAACAGTAAATGAATTAAAAAATTTTATGAAAAAGGTAATAGATATTCATGGACAGCAAGACAACCAAACAATATTAGAATCCTCTAGTCATATAAAGTTCTTAGATGATTTTATTGGTAAAAATATAGTTGAAATAAAAAAAGAATATCAAGAAAAATATAATAGATATATACAAATAAAAGAAGAACTAAGAAAAAATTATGGTGACGATAAAGAAAAACAAAGAAAGTTAGACTTATTACAATACCAATTAAATGAAATTGAAGAAGCAAATTTATATGAAGGTGAAGAAGAAGAACTAGACGAACAAATTAAAAAATTAATGAACTTCGAAAAAATACAAAAAAACTTAGAAGAGTCACATTATAAATTAGAAGAAGGAATTTTAACAGAGCTAAACACAGTAATAAGATCAATAGAAAAAATAAGTGATTATGATAAAAACTACGAGAAAATATTAGAACAGATCCAAAATGCTTATTATAACTTAGAAGAATCAGAAAGAGACTTATATAACTATAAAGAAAATGTATATTTTGATGAAGAAGAAAAATCAAACATAGAAACAAGAATTGATTTAATACAAGGACTAAAAAGAAAATATGGAAATAATATATCAGAAATACTAGAATACATGGAAGATGTAAAAAAACAATTAAATGATATAGAAAACATGTCAGAATATATTGAAAGAATAAAAAAAGAAAAACAAAAAATAGAAGAAGAATTAGAAGAACTATCAAATAAAATGCATCAACTACGAATAGAATTTGCTAAAAAAATGTCAGAAGAAATTAATGAAGAACTTAAAGATTTGGAAATGAAAAATGCAAAATTTTCAGTAAAAATAGAATACCGAGAAGAATTCAATACAAATGGAAAAGACAATATAGAGTTTTTAATTCAAACTAATATTGGTGAAATTGAAAAACCATTAATAAAAATAGCATCAGGTGGAGAGATGTCAAGAATAATGTTAGGAATCAAAAAAGTATTAGCTGATATAGATGAAGTGCCAATATTAATATTTGATGAAATAGATACAGGAATTAGTGGAATAGCAGCCAAAAAAGTTGGAATCAAAATGAAAGAAATATCAAAAAAACATCAAGTAATATGTGTAACACATTTAGCTCCAATAGCTGCTAAAGGAGATTATAATTATTTTATACAAAAAGAAGTTAAAGATAATAAAACTAATACAAAAATAGAACAATTAGATGAAGAAGGAACTTTAAAAGAAATAGCTAGAATAGCATCAGGAGAGATAAATGAAATCTCAATAAATCATGCTAAAGAACTTAGAAAAGAAAAAGTTGCATAAAAAAGTATTATTTTCCCAAACTAATATAAAGAAAGAGGTGAATATTAGTGGAAAATAATAATTTAAATGTTTTAGATGAAGTTAACAAAGGTGCTACAATGGGAATGGACGCAATCAAATTTATTGAAGAAAAAAATCATGATGCGAAACTAGAAGAAGCTTTAAAAGTGGAATATGGAAAATATAAACATATATCAGAAAGAGTAAACAATTTATATTCCGAATATACAACTGTAAAAAAGCCACATGAAACCAGCCAAATGAATAAGATGATGACATGGTATGGAGTGCAGATGAGAACAATAACAGATGATACTCCATCTAAGCTATCAGAATTACTAATGCAAGGAACAAATATGGGAATTATAGAAGGAAGACGTTTATTAAATAACAATACAAGAATAAAAGAAGACGTAAAAAATATACTAACAGACTTTGTTGAAATGCAAGAAGATAGTATAGAAACATTAAAAAAATTTCTATAATACAAAAAATCAAACTAACATATAGACAAAAAAATAATAATATGTTATCATACCAAAACTGTAATATGTATATTTAAGTCATCGGAGGACAGGTGCACCGTATTGCACGAGGTTACAAAATCTCATGTCAGAAAAGATGCCTGAGTAGGCTCAGTTATTTATCTAAATAACGAGCCTTTTATATTGCATAAAAGTAGAAATAAAAGCGAAAGGAGAATACAAATGAAAATACAGTTATCAGAGCACTTTACATATAGAAAACTAATAAAATTTACAATTCCAACAATAATAATGATGATCTTTACATCAATATATGGAATAGTAGACGGAATATTTGTATCAAATTGTGTTGGTTCTGATGCTTTTGCAGCAGTAAATTTAATAATGCCAGCACTAATGATTTTAGGAACCTTCGGATTTATGATTGGAACAGGAGGAAGTGCTCTAGTTTCAAAAACGATAGGAGAAGGAGATAAAGAAAAAGCAAATAGATTTTTTTCAATGTTAATATATTTACTAATTATAATAGGTGGATTATTAACCATTATAGGAATACCACTAGTAAAACCGATAGCAAGACTAATAGGAGCAAAGGGAAATATGTTAGAATTATGTACAACATATGGAAGAACCTTACTATTATTTTTAATTCCATTTGTACTACAAAATAGTTTTCAAAGCTTCCTAATAGTAGCTGAAAGACCAACATTTGGATTAATTATTTCGATAATAACTGGTGTACTAAATATGTTCCTAGATTTTATATTTATATATGTTTTAAAAATGGGAGTATTTGGAGCAGCTTTAGCTACAGGAGTAAGTCAATTAATAGGAGGAATGGTTCCATTAATATATTTTATAAAACCAAATAAAAGTCCATTAAAACTAACAAAAACAAAATTTAAAGGAAAAGCGATATTACAAGCCTGCACTAATGGATCATCAGAAATGCTAACAAACCTATCAATGTCACTTGTAAATATGCTATTTAACCTACAACTTATGAAATATGCAGGAGCTGACGGAGTGATAGCATATGGAATAATAATGTATGTAGGATTTATATTTACAGGTACATATCTAGGATATTCAATAGGCACAGCACCAATTATATCTTATCATTATGGAGCTGAAAATACAGAAGAACTAAAAAATTTATTAAAGAAAAGCTTAATTTTGATAACAATAACATCAGTAACAATGACAGTAATAGCAGAAATATTATCAAAAGTGCTAGCATCAATATTTGTAAGCTACGATATAGAACTATTACAAATTACTACAAGAGCAATAAGATTGTTTTCAATATCATACATAATTAGTGGATTTAATATATTTAGTTCATCATTTTTTACCGCATTAAATAATGGAGTTGTTTCAGCAATAATTTCATTTATGAGAACACTAGTATTCCAAATAGCAATGATATATATACTTCCAATTATCTTAGGAATAGATGGAATTTGGCTTGCAGTAACTTTTGCAGAAGTATTATCATTAATAATTAGTATAATGTTCTTAGTTAGAAATAAAAAAAGATACCAGTATGCATAATATATAAAATGCACAAACACCAACAGACTAGACCTTTTAAAGTAAATATGATATAATAAAAAAAGCTTTTGCAACAAAGGAGGTAGCATGATGCAAAAGAATATACGGAAAGATGTCGACAGTGCATCAAGCAAGGGGATAGTTTCCCAATCCGAAAAAAGCAGCCAAAGAATTGCTAAAGAGATGGTTGTACAGCATAAATGCGAAGAATATTTCTGCTGTGAACAGAGCTCTTTTTGCAACAACGGCGAAGCGTGCTGTATTAGTTCGCACAGCACACGCTAAAAGCGAAACAGCAGCCCACCTGTGTAAATAGGTGGGCTGTTGTTTTTATTATATACTAAATAATTATAGTAAAAGTTTAATTTGTGTTTTAATTTTAATCATCTTTAAATTCTTTAGAAAGTTTAGCAATAGCTTTAGTCTCAATACGTGAAACATATGACCTAGAAATACCAAAAATCTTTGCCACTTGATTCTGAGTCAAAGGAGCAGAGTTATTTAATCCAAATCTGAGAATAAGTATTTCTTTTTCTCTAGGCTGTAAAAGTGAATCCATTTTTTTATAAAGTTTACTTTGTTTTAATTTTAAATCAATAGCTTCTTCAATACTACGTTCATTATTTTCTAAAATTTCTTGAAGAGTTATAACATTATCATCTTTATCTTTACCAATAGGTTCGTTAAGATATACTTCTGCATTCAGTTTTTTAGAATTTCTAAAAAACATAAGAATTTCATTTTCAATACAACGTGATATATATGTAGATAACTTCACACCTTTGCTAAAATTATAACTATTAATCCCTTTAATAAGTCCAATAGTACCAATAGAAATCAAATCATCAAGACTGGCAGAAGCAGAAGAATATTTTTTAGCAATATGAGCAACCAATCTTAAATTCCTTTCAATTAAAACATTTTTTGACTCAATACTTCCTTTTTCAAATTCTTTCAAATGAAATTCTTCTTCTTCACTAGAAAGTGGGTCAGGAAAAAGAGCATTATTAGATATATAACCAACTAAAAAAATAGATGAATTAAGAAAATTAAAAAAACACGGAATAGATAATACAAGCATAGTAGACCTCCAGATATCTATATAAAAATATATGAGATTAAAATAAAAAAGTGCGTGTCAACATTAAAATAAACTTGTCATAAAATGTCCATATGGCATAAAGTAAGGTTAAAAATTATTTATCACTTGATACAAAATTGAAAAAATACAGCCAATATGCTATAATATATGTATCACAACATAAGGAGGTAGCTATATGGATAGCGAATTAACACGGAGCAGGATCAAACAGATGGAGTATGACTCACCACTTCCGTGGGAACACGAAGGCAAAATGAAACACTATGAAGAAGTTTTCATCAACCCCGGAGGAGAGGAAACTCACGAAAAAGCGCAGGAACACCTGAAAGCCATCCAGAAGGCACACCCGGAAAGCAGCGGCTGGTATTGCCCCTGTGGACATGAAGGTGTGTTCAAGGATGAAACTGATGGCAAGTGGTATGCTTACCGCCATCACGCTCAGTATGTCTAATCCAGAAAAAAGCTACGCCCCCGGCTGTTACCAATTCAGCCGGGGGTAATTCTATTTTAAAAAGACTTTACTAAGAACTAAATTTGTTATAAAATTTAATAGCTGATAAATAATAAATAAAGGTTGTATCAAAAATGAAAGAACTAGAAGAATGCACATTATGCCCATTTAAATGCAAAGTAAATAGAAATAAAAACGAATTAGGAAGATGCCGAGCGGGAAATAAAATTAAAATAGGCTTATATTCACTTCACTATGATGAAGAACCATGTATAAGTGGAAAATCAGGTTCAGGAACAGTATTTTTTAGTAACTGTAATTTAAAATGTGAATTTTGCCAAAATTATAAAATAAGTTGTGAATCAAAAGGTGAAGAAATATCAATAGAAAAATTATCAGAAATATTTTTAGAGCAACAAAATAATGGAGCTAATAATATAAATTTAGTAACAGCTGTACCATACATACCACATATATTAGAAGCAATAAAAAAAGCAAAAGAAAAAGGACTAAATATCCCGATTCTTTATAATACAAGTGGCTATGAAAATATAGAAACACTAAAGATGCTTGAAGGATATATTGATATATACTTACCAGATTTTAAATACTATGATAACGACTTGGCAATGCGTTTGTCAAAAGTAAAAGACTATAGAGAAAAAGCCGAAGCAGCAATTTTAGAAATGAAAAGACAAGTTGGAGAAAATATATATGACCAAAATGGAATAATGCGAAAAGGATTAATAATAAGACATTTAGTATTACCAAACAATATACAAAATTCAAAAGATATTTTAAAATGGATAAAAGAAAATTTAGGAGAAGAAACAACAATTAGTTTAATGGCGCAATATTTTCCAACATACAAAGCTTTAGAAAATAAAGAAATAAATAGGAAACTAACAAAAGAAGAATATGAAGAAATAGAAAACTATTTATATGAATTAAATCTTAAAAATGGATATATTCAAGATTTAGAAGATGAAGAAGAAAAATATGTGCCAAAATTTTAAGGAGGAATGATTATGAAAATAATATATGGAACAAGTAATGAAGGAAAAATAGCAGACATGAAAAGAATAATAACAGAAAACAACATTGACATAGAAATATTAACTGCAAAAGATATAGGATTTGATAAAGATATAATTGAAGATGGAAAAACATTTGAAGAAAATTCAGAAATAAAAGCAAAAGCAATTGCGGAATACTGTAATGAAAATAATATAAAAGGAATAGTAATAACAGATGATGCAGGATTATGTATAGATAAACTAAATGGAGAACCAGGAGTATATTCAGCAAGATATGCAGGAGACCATGCACCACAAATAGAATGTATTAACAAAATATTAGACAAAATGAAACAATACGAAAATATGGAAGAAAGAACATGCCAATTTGTATGTGTGTTAACAGCTATTATATTAGCAACAGGAGAAAAAATAGTTGCAAGAGGAGAATGCAAAGGAAGTATAGCAAAGGAACATGGTAAATTAGGAGGATTAACATATAGTCCAATATTTATACCATATGGATTTACTGAACCAATGAGTAACATGCCAAAGGAAAAATATGAAAAACAACACAACCATAGAAATATGGCAACAAAAGAAATAATAAAAAATTTAAAAGAAAGAAAAATATTATAATATAGAATAAAAATAAAAAAAGACAAGATTTTTGGAAAAACTTGTCTTTTTTATTTACTCCCAATATTAATTATACTATAAAATAGATAATAAATCAAATAATAAAATGCAATAAATTAAAGAGAATAATATAAGAAAAAAAGAGAAAAATATAATTAGATTAAACTTAAATAGATTTAAAAAAGAAAAAATGGTTTGAAGCATATAAAAAAATATGCTAATATATAAATATAAATAAGTTAATAAGTTTCCCTACATGGTGCGTTTTTGACAGAGTTTTTAGAACCTACAAGTTTTGGAGAAGGGAGCATGATCTCTGAATATGGCGTGTATGCTTGCTTTTTAAGTAAGAAACCCAGAAGTATTTAGGACGGCACCCACCTGTTTTAGGACAGGTCCATAAAAATTCTTATTCATGACGGCTGATGTGGGGCATTTTTTAATTAAGTGATTAAATATGATAGAAACTAAATACAGTGAAAAAGATTATTTTGAAAATGCGCTAGCGACCAAACGTAGTAAAAACATAGTTTTTACGAAGTGCGAATTTGAGCAATCTACAATATAAAAACGGAGTTTTTTATTCAGGAGATTGCGAAGAGCAAATTTTTAAAATAATCTTTTTCACTGTATTTAGTGCTAATTATATTAAGAACGCCTTTACAACAAAACCTAAAAATGCTAAAATAAAAAGCACTTGGAGGCAATATGAAAGTAAAAGAAGCAATTAAATATGGAATAAATGAATTAAATAATATAGAAGAAAAAATAATAAAAATAAAACTATTATTATCATATTGCATGAACGTAGAAAAAGAGTATTTAATTACACATGATGAAGAAGAATTAAAAGAGAACGTAACTAAAAATTATAAAATAGGCGTAGAAAAACTAAAAAACAATATCCCAATTCAACATATAACAGGAATTCAAGAGTTCTATGGAAGAAAATTTAAAGTAAACGAAAATGTTTTGATTCCAAGATATGATACTGAAATTTTAATACAAGAAACTCTAAAAGTGGCAAAAGACAATGATAAAATACTAGATATGTGTACAGGAAGTGGAATAATAGGCGTAACTTTATCAAAAGAAGTAAAAAATTCTAAAGTTTATGCAGCGGACATAAGTGAAAAAGCTTTAGAAATAGCAAAAGAAAATAATAAAATACATAATGGCAGAGTAAATTTTATACATTCAAATTTATTTGAAAATATACAGGAAACCAACTTTGATATAATTGTTTCAAATCCACCATATATAAATGAAAAAGATATTCAAAATTTAGAAGAACAAGTAAAAAAAGAACCATACATAGCTTTATATGGGGGAAAAGATGGATTAGAGTTTTATAAAAAAATAGCAAGAGATGCAAAAAAAACAATAAATCAAAATGGGTACATCATATTTGAAATTGGATATAATCAAAAAAATGATGTATTAGAAATACTAGAAGAAAATGGATATACACAAATAAAATGTGTACAAGATTTAAATGGAATAGATAGAGTAATTATAGGAAAGAAGGAATAACAATGTCTTTCTCATCAGAAGTAAAAGAAGAATTAAGTAAAATAAATAACTTTTCTAAAAAAGAATTTATTGAAGCAGAATTAATAGGATACCTATTATCAGCAAATACAAAAATAGAAAAGAAAAATATAGAGTTTCTTACTGAAAATGAATTTAATATAGAAAGAATATATAAAATTTTATTTAAACTAGATATAGAGTACGAACCAGAAATAAAAGGCAAAACCTACACAGCTAAAATAGAAAATATAGGATTAAGAAAAGTAGAAGAACTAAAAAAAGAAGAAGAAAAAAAAGCATTAGTCAGGGGCATATTTTTAGGTAGTGGTTCAATAAATGATCCAAACAAAAAATATCATTTAGAAATATTGTTAAACAATAAAGATATAGCACAATACATTCAAAATATATTAAAAGAATCAGGAATAAAAACAAAAATATTAGAAAAAAATAATACAATTTATATAAAAGAAGGTGAAGAAATTTCAAAATTCTTAGCCTTTATAGGAGCACAAAAATCTGTATTAAAATTTGAAGACATACGTGTAATGAAAGATATGAGAAATACAGTAAACAGACAAGTAAATTGTGAAACAGCAAATCTAAATAAAACAGTAGGTGCAGCAGTTGTACAAATAGATGCAATAAACTTTCTTAAAAAAATGAAAAAATACGAAGAGCTTCCAGATCCATTAATAGAAATAGCAGAACTAAGAATAGAATATCCAGAAATGAGTTTAAAAGATTTAGGAATGCATCTAGAAAATCCAATAGGAAAATCAGGAGTAAACCACAGATTAAAAAAAATAATTGAAATTGCAGATGAATTTAAAAGGGGAAATTAAATGAAAGAAATAGGAATATATGTTCACATTCCATATTGTAAAAGTAAATGCTATTACTGTGATTTTATTTCATTCTCAAAAAAAGATGAAACAATTGAGAAATACATAGAAACAATAAAAAAAGAAATAGATATATGCATGCTAGGAGGATTCAACATAAAAACAATTTATATAGGAGGTGGAACACCATCTTATATAGAAAGTAAATATATATTAGAAATAATAGCAAAAATAAAAGAAAAATTTATTGTAGTACAAAATGCAGAAACAACAATAGAAGTAAATCCAGGAACAATAACAAAAGAAAAATTACAAGATTATAAAAAAGCAGGAATAAATAGATTAAGTATAGGACTTCAATCAACAGACAATAAAACTTTAAAGCAAATAGGAAGAATTCACACATATGAAGAATTTTTAGAAACATATGATTTAGCCAGAGAAGTCGGATTTAAAAATATAAATGTAGATTTTATATTTGCACTTCCAAATTCAGATGAATGGGGAACAGCACTACAAATAAGTGAAATAATAAATTTGAAACCAGAACATATATCAAGCTACTCATTAATATTAGAAGAAAATACAAAATTAAAAGAATTAGTTGAAAGTGGAGAAGTAGCATTACCAACAGAAGATGAAGAAAGAAAAATGTATTGGAAAATGAAAAATTTACTAGAAGAACATGGCTATAAACATTATGAAATTTCAAACTTTGCTATTCCTGGATATGAATCAAAACATAATGTAGATTGCTGGAATCAAAACGAATATCTAGGATTCGGAGCAGCGGCACACAGTTACTTTAATGGAAAAAGATATTCAAATAGTAAAACAATAGAAGAGTATATCGAAAAATATCATAATAAAAATATAGAAGAAGAACAAAATAAAGAAATGATGGCAAAAGAATATATGATGTTAGGATTGAGAAAAATAGAAGGAGTATCAATATCAGAGTTTGAAAGAAAATTCCAAATTAACCCACTATTTTATTTTAGATTTGAAATAAGCAAACTAGTTGAAGAAGAACTAATTGAAATTGATCTAGATAACATTAAGCTAACAGACAAAGGCTTAGATTTCGCTAATAAAGTATTTGAAGAATTTATATAAATTTAAAAGGATATCCTTACCACTGGATATCTTTTTTATATTCATAAAGAAAAGAGCATCACACCTGATGCCCCAAATAGATTAGGAGAAATACTCCTTATGAAGAGATACGATTAAATTAGCATTCACCAAAACCTTCCTAGAGTCGGGGTTCCCATAACTACGGTTAGGGCTCACTCTCTGGCAGGCCTCAATCAAACGCCGCTTTAATTCATCAGAACAGTTAGATTTTAAAGACCCATTTGCATCAAAAGCAATGTTAAAGAGTTGATCAAATCTTGTTAAATCAGACTGATTCATCATCTACCTCCTGATAAAATTTATCTTAACAATTATACAATTTTGTCGAAAAAAGTCAAGAAAATGAGTAGAAAAAATACTAAAAATAGTAAAATGTAAAGAGTAAAATAAAACTAGAAAAAAATAAAAATAATTTTAGCAATATGTATTGACAATTGCTAAAATAGGATATAATATATATATGAAATTAGCAGACGAATAATAAAACTGCTAATAAAAGGGGAAATAAAAATGCTTGATAATAGAAAGAAAAAAATACTACAAGCAATTATTGAAGAATATATAGATACAGCAGAACCAGTAAGTTCAGGAAACCTAGTAAAAGAACTAAACTGCAGTAGTGCTACAATCAGAAACGATATGGCGGAACTTGAAAAAATAGGCTTCTTAGAAAAACCATATACCTCAGCAGGAAGAATACCATCACAAAAAGGATATAGATACTATATTGATGAACTATTAAGAGACGATAAATTAACAGCAAAAGAAATGCAATATATAAAAAATAAATTAGAAACTACAGTAAATGAATTAGAAGATCTTACAAAAATTGCAACAACAACACTTTCAGAATTGACTCACTATACAACAATTGCAATAGGTCCGAAAATAGAAACACACACTATACTAGATATAAAGTTTGTATTACTAGGAAGTAGAGTAATGATGGCAATAATATTAACAGACTCAGGAATAATCAGAGAAGCCATTATAAAATTTGATGAAGATGTAACAGAAGAACAAATCAGAAATTTAAATACAATTTTTGCTAATAATATGGTTGGAAAACCAATAGATGAATTAGGTGGAAATATTGAAGAGTTTATAACAACAGAAATGAAAAACAGTATTTCAATAATTCAAAAAATTATAGCTGAAATAAATAAAATATTTAAAGAACATGATGATTTAATATTAGAAGGAACAAATAAATCATTCGACTTACCAGAATTTCAAAAAGTCGAATTAGCAAAAAACTTTATGAATGTGCTAGACGCAAAAGATTTAGTATCAGAAGTACTAAATACAGGTGTAGCAGAAGACATAAATGTATATATAGGCGAAGAACTTCAAGATGAAAAATTAAAAGACTTCAGTGTAGTAACATTTAATCATTTATTAGGAGATAAAGATATAGGAACAATAGGAATAATAGGACCAACAAGAATGGATTATTCTAAAGTTATTTCCATTATGAAATATATAAGTAAAAAACTAAAAGAAGATCACAACGAATAAAAAAAGAAAGAAGGGATAAAATGACAGAAAACCAAGAAAATGAAAACCTAGAAGAAAAGACAACAGAACAAGAAGCACAACAACCAGAAATTATAGAAAATCAGAATACAACAAATGAACTAGAAGAAATGAACGATAGATATAAAAGACTATTTGCAGAATTTGAAAATTACAAAAAAAGAAACATAAAAGAAAAAGAATCACTAAGAAATATGTTAGTATCAGATATAATGATGAGCATATTGCCAATAATAGACAACCTAGAAAAAGCAATAACAACAGGAACAACAGACACAGCATATGAAGAAGGAATAAAAATGGTATTAAAACAACTAAAAGATACTTTAGCTTATCATGGAGTTAAAGAAATTGAAACTGTTGGAAAACCATTTGACCCAGAACTTCATGAAGCAGTAAGTCATATAACAGATGAAAAACTAGGACAAAACATTATAAAAGAAGAATTTAGAAAAGGCTATATCATAGGAAATAAAGTAATAAGACATTCTATGGTAATAGTTGCAAACTAGTTATTAATTTTTTATATATAAATTATACAAAAGAACAAAATCAAATAAAATAAAAACAAGTCGTTGGGAAAAGAATTATTAATAGATTCGATTTTATCTATATTAGAAGGCAAGGGAGCGTATGTATATACGTGACCGCGTTATAATATAGATAAAATTGGAGATAGTGATGATTATTTTTCCAACCCGATAAAAAGGAGGATAAAAAAAGATGTCAAAGATTATAGGAATCGACTTAGGAACTACAAACTCATGTGTAGCAGTAATGGAAGGTGGAGAAGCAGTAGTAATACCAAATCCAGAGGGAAATAGAACTACTCCATCAGTAGTTGCTTTCTCACAAAATGGAGAAAGACTAGTAGGACAAATAGCAAAACGTCAAGCAGTTACAAACCCAGATCACACAGTAATTTCAATAAAAAGAGATATGGGATCAGACAAAAAAGTTAAAATAGAAGGTGATGAATTTACACCACAAGAAATATCAGCAATGATATTACAAAAATTAAAATCAGATGCTGAAAATTATTTAGGAACAGAAGTAAAACAAGCAGTTATAACAGTTCCTGCTTATTTCTCAGACAGTCAAAGACAAGCAACAAAAGATGCTGGAAAAATTGCAGGACTAGAAGTTCTAAGAATCATAAATGAACCAACAGCTGCATCATTAGCATTTGGTATGGATAAAACAGATAAAGACCAAAAAATAATGGTATATGACTTAGGTGGAGGAACATTCGATGTTTCAATTCTAGATATAGGAGATGGAGTATTTGAAGTTCTAGCAACAAGCGGAAATAATAGACTAGGTGGAGATGATTTCGACCAAAAAATTATGGATTACTTAGTAGCTGAATTTAAAAAATCAAGCGGAATAGATTTATCTACAGATAAAATGGCAATGCAAAGATTAAAAGAAGCTGCTGAAAAAGCTAAAATAGAATTATCAGGAATGGGACAAACACAAATAAACTTACCATTCATTACAGCAGATGCAACAGGACCAAAACATTTAGATGTAACATTAACAAGAGCAAAATTTGAAGAACTAATTGGAGAACTAGTAAAATCAACAATGGGACCAGTTAACCAAGCTTTAAAAGATGCTGGATTAGAAGCAAGCCAATTAGACCAAATACTATTAGTTGGTGGATCTACAAGAGTTCCACTAGTACAAGAAGAAGTTAAAAAAATAACAGGAAAAGAACCAAATAAAGGAATAAACCCAGATGAATGTGTTGCTTTAGGAGCAGCTATTCAAGGTGGTGTATTATCAGGAGATGTAAAAGACTTAGTATTACTTGATGTAACACCATTATCATTAGGTATTGAAACATATGGTGGAGTATTTACAAAATTAATAGAAAGAAACACAACTATACCAACTAAAAAATCACAAGTATTCTCTACAGCAGCTGACGGACAAACAAGTGTTGAAGTTCACGTATTACAAGGTGAAAGAGAAATGGCTGCATACAATAAAACATTAGGAAGATTCCAATTAACAGGAATTCCACCAGCACCAAGAGGAGTACCACAAATTGAAGTTACTTTTGATATAGATGCAAATGGTATAGTTCACGTATCAGCTAAAGACACAGCTACAGGAAATGAACAAAAAGTATCAATTACAGCAAGCACAAATCTTTCAGAAGATGATATTAATAGAGCTGTTAGAGATGCCGAAGAACATGCATCAGAAGACAAAAAGAGAAAAGAAGAAGTTGAAGTTAAAAACAATGCAGAAAGCTTAATCTACAACAGTCAAAAAACAATAGACGAATTAGGAGATAAAATCAGTAGTGAAGAAAAAGCTAAAGTACAAACAGAAATTGATAACTTAAAGAAAACTGTTGAAGGAAATAATGTAGAAGAAATAAAAGAAGGAACAGACAAACTAACAAAAGTATTCTATGAAATTTCTGAAAAACTATATAAAGCAAATGCCGCAGCTGCAGGAACAGAAGGAGCTGCTGAAGATGCAACAGCAGAAACAACTGAAGGTGAAGCAAAAGAAGGAACAGTTTATGATGCTGACTACAAAGTAGATGAAGAAAGTAGCGAAGACGAAAATAAATAATAAATAAAAAAGAGAGCAAGTTAGGGGCAAATAAAATAAAAATAAAAATTTGCCCCAATTTGTTGTATTGTAGATTATAAAACTACATAAAAATGGAGGAAAAAATGGCTAGTGAAAAAAGAGATTATTATGAAGTACTTGGAGTAGATAAAAATGCTTCTGATGATGAATTAAAAAGAGCATATAGAAAACTAGCAAAAAAATACCATCCAGACGCTAATCCAGATAATAAAAAAGAAGCAGAAGCTAAATTTAAAGAAATAAGTGAAGCATATGAAGTATTATCAGATAAACAAAAAAGACAGATGTACGATCAATTTGGACATGAAGGACCACAAGGCTTTGGCGGACAAAACGGAGGAGGATACTATTCATACGGATCAGGCTTTGACGGCTTTGGTGGATTTTCAGGATTTGAAGATTTTGGATTTGGTAGCTTCGGAGATATTTTTTCAGCAGCTTTTGGTGGAGGAACTAAAAAAAGAAATGGTCCTAGAAAAGGAGCTGATTTAAAACTAAACCTAGAGATAACCTTTGAAGAATCATATAAAGGTGTAGAAAAAACTATAAGCATAAACAGAAATAAAAAATGTGAACACTGTCATGGAACTGGAGCAAAACCAGGAACAAATCCAATAACTTGCCAAGTATGTAATGGAACAGGAAAAATAAAACAAGTAGTAACAACACCATTTGGACAAATGTCAACACAAAAAGTTTGTTCAAACTGTGGTGGAGAAGGAAAAATAATAAAAGAACCATGCCAAGATTGTAAAGGAAAAGGAACAGTTAGAGAATCAGCAAAAATAAAAGTAAAAATTCCTGAAGGAATTGATGATGGACAAACAGTAGTGCTTAGAGGAGAGGGAGAGCCAGGAAGTAAAGGCGGACCAAATGGGGATTTGTATATAAATGTTCATGTTAAAAAACATAGTATATATACAAGAAAAGCAGATCACGTATTATGTGATATTCCAATAACATTTACAGGAGCAACTTTAGGAACAGAAATTGAAATTCCATTAGTAGATGGAACAAAAGAAAAATATAAAATTCCAGAAGGAACTCAAACTGGTTCAAAATTTGTACTAAAAGGAAAAGGATTCAAGAGCATTAATGGAAGCTGGAGAGGAGACTTTGTATTCACAGTAAATGTTCAAGTTCCTAAAAAACTAACTCAAGAACAACGAGACTTAATAACAAAATTAGCACAAACTATGAATGAACAACCACCAATTAAAAAACGTGGAATATTTGGCTAAAATAGTAAAAATTTCAATAGAAAAAGAGCAACAAAATGTTGACTCTTTTTTTTATTATTAATATAATTTATATATACATAGGAGGAGAAAAAATGAAAAAAGTAATATCTTCAGTAGTACTATTAATATTAATTATGCAAATAGCTACAACATGCTTAGCAACAGAAAGTGATATAAAAAATTCAGAAAATGATGTAAACAATCCAGAAAAAGAAAATGTAGTTGAAACTGATGTAGATGAAACTAAAGAAAAAGAAGAGATACCTACAATAGGAACGGAAATAGAAAATAATAAAACTGAAAGTGAAAGCGAAAACGAAAGCAAAACAGAAGATGTTTGGACTGATTTTTCAAATGCAAAAGTTACTATAGAAACAAGTAGTCAAGGAGCAAACCATTTTGCAGAATATCACTTAAAGTTTTCAGATGTAAAATTAGAAGAGTCAGGAAGAAGCTATAAAATATTATTAACTCATTCTGCTGATAAACCTCAAATTGAATATGGAAAAATAGAAGGAGCATTTATAATAAATATGAAATCAAATGGCAATATAGACCAATATTTAGAAGAAAATGGAGATATATATTGCCATGTTGCAGAAGAAATATATGATACACGTAAAGCTAAAATAGTTTTTTCAAAAAAACTAGAAAGACCAGCAGAAAACAAACTACACGACAGATTAGTATGCTATTTTTTCCATGATCGCACATCATCATTTTATTATGGACCTAAAAAAAGTGATACTGTAAGAAAAATAAATCTAAAAATTGGTACTATAGATGACAAAAACATATTACTTTCAATAAAAAACGGAGAGAAAGATTGCTTAGAAAAATTATTAGCTTATGCAAAAACAGCAAAATCAATATATACTGGAACGATTCCATTAGGTAAAGGCGAAAGTATAGCAAATGACTTAAAAGTCACAAATAAAGGATATTATTATGTATATATGCAATTAGATGATGAAAATGGAAAATATTATCCAGTAGAAGATATTTCGTTATATCAAGCACATATTTCAGAAAGTGCAGAAGTGACTTTGGCTGATTATCTAGACTCAAACTTTACATGGAATATAGAAAACGGAAGTGGAGGAGCAAGCAATATAAAAGATGACCCAACTACATCAGGAATAAAATATCCAAACACAGGAAAAATAGCACTAGGAACAGGAATAATTGTATTAATAGGAGCAACATATATATTGCACAGAAAAAATAAAAAATATCAAGATATAAAATAATATAACAAGAAAACAGGCGAGGAATTGGTAACCACGCCTGTTTTTTAATACACCTACAGCTAAAAATTGTAACGAAAATGCCTATAAGCACGAGAATCACGGTAAAGTTCTGTAGAACCGAGTTTTGACTGTACAGCAAGACTGGCATTATTTTTCTCTTTTACAGCAAAATTAAAGTAAGAAAAATTTTTGCTAAGAGTCTGTGCCAAAAGCTGAACGCCAATTGAAGCATAATCGTTGCCAAAGTAATCTTCGCCAGTAAAGTAACTGATTTCAGCACCACCTGAGGAATCAGGGGATACATAGAAAACAGAGACTAATCCAACACGTCTTACAAAAAGTCCATACAAAGCATATCCATACCGATTGTTTTTAGCAATAATACTTTCTGCTTCTGAAACATTTCTAGCACGGAAATAAGCTAAGTACTGAGACATTCCAAGACCAGTTGAAATTTTAACAAAGTTAGCTGCATCTTTGGTCTTTAATTTTCTGATGGTAAGACCATCAAACGTCTTTTCCTTCATCTAAGGAACCTCCTATTGTTCATGTTTATAGTATACCATAAAACACGCCAATAAACAATATTATGTATACTCAGGCAATGATAAAACAATTGAAAATTGACAAACAATTAAAAAAATAGTATAATACATACCAGTTGTATCGCAAGAGGCGATAAGAAGAGATGTATATAAAAATAAAAAGAGATAATGGTTCGGAAAAATTAAATAAGGTGAAATTAAAGCAATATTTAAATTGTTTGTATTTGCGTTTTCATAAATAAATTATAAAAAGCGGTGTATATAATTTATATTAAATAGAAAAATGAACGGAAAAAAGAATCATTAAACTCCTTATATCAAAAAGATATAAAGAGTTTTATTTAGCTATGGCTAAAAATTATGTAATTAAAAACATTACAGAAGATAATTTATTTTATATACTATTTTTATATAAAATTTTAGGAGGAAATTAAATAATGGAAAACAACGAGAAAAACAATTCTACAAATACGGCTAAAAGAAATAATCAAAGAAATAATAGAATTGTAAGCACAAGAAAGAAAACAAACCAAGAAACAAAAATAAATAAAGGAAAGACTAAAGAGAGAACATTACAAGAAATAACTCAAGACTTAAAAAATGCAAAAATGCAAAAAGAAGAAAAAGTAGTTAAAGAAAAGACATCAAATATAAACAGAACAAGAAAACCAAGACAATTAACAAACAAAAAAGAAGAAAATGGATTTAAATTTAAAAAAGAAAAATTAAAAATAATACCACTTGGAGGAATTCAAGAAATAGGAAAAAACATTACTGTATTTGAATATGGTGATGACATGGTAGTAGTAGATTGTGGACTAGCATTCCCAGAAGATGATATGTTAGGAATAGACTTAGTTATACCAGATTTTTCATATCTAGAGAAAAATCAAGACAAAATAAGAGGCTTAGTAATAACTCATGGACACGAAGATCATATTGGAGCAATACCATATTTATTACAAAAAATAAATGTGCCAATTTATGCTACAAAATTGACAGCAGGATTAATAAGTCATAAATTAGAAGAACATAAATTACTAAAAAGTACAAAATTAAAAGTAGTAAATCAAGGTCAAACAATAACATTAGGAAAAATAAGAGTAGAATTTATAAGAAGTTGTCACAGTATACCAGATGCAGTAGTGCTTGCAATACACACACCAGCTGGAACAGTAGTACATACAGGTGACTTTAAAATAGACTATACACCGATAGATGACGAAAGAATGGACTTTGGAAGACTTGCAGAACTTGGAAATAAAGGTGTATTAGCATTAATGTCAGACAGTACAAATGCAGAAAGAAGAGGATATACAATGTCTGAAAGTACAGTTGGAGAAGTATTAGATAAATTATTTTTTAATTGTACAAAAAGAATTGTAGTTGCAACTTTTGCATCAAATGTACATAGAGTTCAACAAATTGTTAATTCAGCAGTTGCAAATAAAAGAAAAATTGCAGTATGTGGAAGAAGTATGATAAACATGATATCAACTGCAATGGAACTAGGGTATATAAATGTACCTGAAAACGTATTTATAGACATAGATATGATAAAAAATTATACAGATGATCAACTAGTAATAATAACAACAGGAAGCCAAGGAGAAACAATGTCAGCATTAACAAGAATGGCTACTGGTGATCACAAAAAAGTAACAATAACACCAAATGACTTAGTAATCATATCAGCAAACCCAATACCAGGAAATGAAAAATATGTAGCAAAAGTAATAGATGATTTAATGAAAATAGGAGCAGAAGTTGTATATAGTTCATTAGAAGATATCCACGTTTCAGGACATGCTTGTCAAGAAGAACAAAAACTAATGTTATCATTAATCAGACCTAAATACTTTATACCAGTACATGGTGAATATAGACAATTAATTGCACACAGCGAAACAGCAAAAAAAGTAGGTGTAAAACCAGAAAACATATTCCTAACAACTAATGGAAGAGTATTAGAATTAAACGAAGATGAAGCATCATTAACAGGAACAGTTGCCTTTGGAAAAATAATGGTAGACGGCTTAGGTGTAGGAGATGTTGGAAATATAGTATTAAGAGATAGACAACATTTATCACAAGATGGTTTAATAATAGTAGTAATGTCAATGGACGAATCAACAGGAGAAATTGTCGCAGGACCAGATGTAATTTCAAGAGGATTTGTATATGTACGTGAATCAGAAAATTTAATGGAAGATGTAAAAAGAATGTTAAGAGAAGAGGTAGCTAAACTAGAAGAAAGCGGAGTAAGAGACTGGACAACAATTAAATCAAGATTAAAAGATTCTTTAAGAGATTATATATTTACAAAAACTAAGAGAAACCCGATGATCCTACCAATAATAATGGAAGTATAGTTAAATATAGCAGTATCAAGCCTTTTACAACTTGATACTGCTAATTTGTTGATAACGTGTTGATAACGCAAAAAAATATATATGTTTATCTACAATAAAAACACACATCTCTATTATTTAACATATAAATAATAGAGGTGAAAAGAATGGATTATGATTATTATACTTCAAATAATAATGGTAAAGATGACTATGGATTAAAATACATAAATGATAAAGGCTATGGTAGAATTTGCAAAGAATATAAAATTGAATTTCCACCACAACATCAAGATAAACAACCTGGAATGGAATATTTAATGACACCAAGACCAATATTTAACAATCCATATTATAGAGCATCAGGTAAGTTATACAATAAAGTTGCAATTATAACAGGAGGAGATTCAGGAATTGGTAGAGCTACAGCAATCGGATTTGCCAAAGAGGGAGCAAGTGTTGTAATTGCATATTATGATGAACATAAAGATGCAGAAGAAACAAAAGAATTTATTGAAAGAATAGGAGGAAAGTGCTTATTACTTTCAGGAGATATAAAAGATACGAATTTTTGCAATAAAATTATAGAAGAAACTATTAAAACATTTGGCAAAATTGATATATTAGTTAATAATGCAGGAGTTCAATATCAAAAGAAAAGTCTATTAGATATAACAGATGAACAATTTGATTTAACAATGAAAACAAATATATATTCTATGTTTTATTTAACCAAAAAAGCTTTAAAACATTTGAAATCAGGAGCAAGCATTATAAATGTAACCTCTATAACAACATTTAAAGGAGAACCCGAGCTAATAGATTATGTAACAAGTAAAGGAGCGATAGTAGGATTTACAAGGTCACTCGCTACTAATTTAGCAGATAAAAATATAAGAGTAAATGCAATTTCTCCAGGAGTATTTTGGACACCATTACAACCAGCATGTTGGGAAGCAGAAAAAATACCAACACTAGGTTCAGATGCACCAATGGGAAGAGCAGGACATCCTTATGAAATAGCACCATTATTTATTTACCTAGCAAGCGACGATTCGTCATATGTTACAGGTCAAGTTATTCACATAAATGGAGGAGAATATAAAGGATAAACATAAAAAATAATGTTCATATATGGAAAAAAAACAAAGTTTATGATAAAATACCCACGTATAAATAAAAAGGAGAGATAAATATGGATAGAAAAGAATTAGCTGATTTAATATTTCCTGATATAAAGGATGTATCATATTATGAAGAAAAATACCCTGAAAGAGAGTTAAAAGAAGGAGCACAAGTAGTAAGAGTTGCACCAAGTCCAACGGGATTTATACATGTTGGAGGAATTTTTCAAGGACTAATAGCTAAAAAAATAGCTAAACAAACAAATGGAATATTTTTTGTAAGAATAGAAGATACAGATCAAAAAAGAAAAATTGAAAATGGAACAGAAGAAATTTTAAATGCATATAAAGACTATGATTTATATCCAGATGAAACAGTAGGTAAAGGAAATTACGGTCCATATATTCAAAGTGAGAGAAAAGAAATCTATAAAGCATATGCTAAAAAATTAGTAGAAGAAGGAAATGCATATCCATGTTTTTGTTCAACAGAAGAACTAGATAAAATAAGAGAAAATCAAACAAAAGCACAAGAAAGAACAGGATATTTTGGAAAATGGGCCAAATGTAGAAATATGCCTGTAGATATGGCAATAGAGAAAATAAAAAACGGTGATCCATATATAGTAAGATTTAAATCACCAGGAAATCCAGATAAAAAAATAAAAATAAAAGATGTCATTAAAGGTGGAATAGATATGCCAGAAAATGACCAAGATATAGTTATTATAAAATCTGATGGACTTCCAACATATCATTTTGCACATGCAATAGATGACCATTTAATGCACACAACATTAGTAACACGTAGTGACGAATGGTTATCATCAGTGCCACTACATATACAATTATTCCAAGTTCTTGGATTTAAAGTTCCAAAATTTGCACATACAGCACCATTAGAAAAAGCAGAAGCAGAATCAAGAAGAAAATTAAGCAAAAGAAAAGATCCAGAAGCAGCAGTTTCTTATTATACTGAAGAAGGTATACCAAAAGAAGCACTAAAAGAATACTTAATGAATATAGCAAATTCAAATTTCGAAATATGGAGAAAACAAAATCCAGATAAAGACATGATGGAAGATTTTGAATTCAATTTAAATAAAATGGGAGTAAGTGGAGCTTTATTTGATACAGTAAAATTATTAGATGTAGCAAAAGGAGTTATATCAAGATTTACAGCACAAGAAGTTTATGACTTTGCATACACTTGGGCAGAAAGATATGATCAAGAGTTAAAAGAAATGTTAGATAACAAAGAATATTCACTAAAAGTTTTAGGTATTGAAAGAGAAAACGCTAAACCAAGAAAAGATATATCAAAATGGTCAGAAGTAAAAGACAACATTAGCTATATGTATAAAGATAAATTTGCAAATGTAAAAGATTTTGAATATCAAAAAATAACTGATAAAGATGAAATTAAAAAAATAGTAACAGAGTATATAAATAATTACTATAGTATAAATGATGACAAACAAACATGGTTTGACAAAATGAAAGATTTAGCAGAAAAATTAGGATATGCTAGAGAAGTTAAAGAATATAAATCAAACCCAGAAGATTATAAAGGACATGTCGGAGACATAAGTACAGTTATTAGAATAACATTAACAGGAAGAGCAAATACACCAGACCTTTATGAAATAATGCAAGTACTAGGAGAAAAAGAAGTAAAAGAAAGATTATCATAACTTTACATAAAATATAAAAGATGATATAATAAACAATGAACAAAAAAATAAGGAGGTCCATTATTATGGCATTATTCAAAACCAATCATCATGTATTGGGAAGAGAACGCGGTACGGTAGAGAAAAATAATGACCTTACAGTCACAGGAGTAAAAGTACTAATAGATTTATGGTGCTCCAAAGTGATTGAAGAACAGATACTCCGCCGGCTGAATGAAATTCTTGGAGATGAAGATGAAAAAATCTCTGAAGACGAAATTTGCCAGCGAATTGAGCAGATGTTCAAAGACGAGTTTTCTTCCGTAAAGACCAGCATTAGTCGCGAGCAGAAAAAGGAAACAAGTGAGGTTATGTGTCCGTTTTCCATTCATATTACAATTGAGGATGAAAATGAGTATCCAAAAATTGAGATGAAACCGACTAATAATCTTCAGAAAAATGCAACAATGGAGGTACTGACAATCAGTGTCAGAAGAAAACTATTCAAATGAGAAGGCGGGCACGGCGAAAGCTGTGCCTTAGCTATTATTAAGGAGAAAATATGGAATTTAATGTAGGGGATATAGTAGTAACTAAAAAACAACATCCATGTGGAAGCAAAGAATGGACAATATTAAGAGTAGGTGTGGACTTTAAGTTAGAATGCACAGGATGCGGACACACCATAATGTTAGAAAGACCCAAAGCCATAAAAATTATAAAAAAGAAGATTTAATCTATAAAATAAATAAGTCGAGATACAAAAAGATAGTATATAAAAATGCGCTAGCGATCAAACGAAGCTACGTCAGTAGCGTAGTGCGAATTTGAGCAATCTACAATATAAAAACGGAGTTTTTTATTCGGAGATTGCGAAGAGCAAATTTTTTATATACTATCTTTTTGTATCTCGACTTTATTATATATTAATAACTAAATCTTCAAAAATTTTTCTAATTCTTCCCAAGCACGGTCTGTATAAATCCTTCTTTCAGCAGAAAAAGGGAAAACAGTAGTAAAAGAAAGACAAAGAAAATCTTTAATTTCATTCACAGCAGAATCTACTTTAGTAACAGCAATTTTATCAGCCTTATTAGTAATAACAACAAAAGGTAGATTAGTACGTTTTATATAGTCAAGCATCAAAATATCATCATTTGTAGGCTTATGTCTAATATCTAAAAGCAAAACAATCAGTGCAATATTTTTACATTTATTCAAATAATCTTCAATAAATTTTCCCATATTAACCTGTTCTTCTTTGCTAAGTTTACTATAACCATAACCAGGCAAATCAACAAAATAAAAATTATCATCAATATTATAAAAATTTATCTGTCTAGTTTTACCAGGGGTATTACTAGTTCTAGCCAAAGCTTTTCTATTAAGCATAGTATTAATAAAAGAAGATTTGCCAACATTAGATTTACCAACTAAAACAATTTGAGGTAGATCATTTTTTGGATATTGAGCAGGTTTTACTGCTGAAATTTCAAATTTAGGATTTTTTATTATCATAATTATTACTCCATTTACATTTATATAAAAAAGTATATCATATTAAAAAAATAGATTCAAATTAAGCAAATTCATAAATCAATTTTAAAATATCAATACGTTATATTATAAAAAAGGCGGGAGCTCGTTATTTAATAACTATGCTCCCATGTAAGTTTTTAGGCAACAGATTACAGTGCATTACACTACCTGTCGTACAATAGTCTTGCTGTTATCGGCGCCTATCCCAAGATAAACGATAGGAACACCAACAGCTTGTTCAATTGTTTCGACAAAGCGTTTTGCCTCTTCAGGCAAATCCTCATAACTTGAGCAATCCTCCGGAATAGTCCAACCGTCAAATTTATGCTCATAGATAGGAATAGGATGAAAGCCAGTAACCTCACAGTCCTCAGGAAGATAATCAATGATTCCTCCATCATACTTATAAGAGGTACAGATAGCAATTCCATTCTCTGTCTCAAATTTGTCGCGCAGAACGTTTCCAACAATACCAATCGAATCAAGATGATTCAAATTGATTTTAGTGACGCCGAGCCGCTTAACAGCGGCTTTGAAACGCACCAAGTCGAAATGACCGCAACGACGAGGTCTACCAGTGGTAGTACCAAATTCATGAGCAACTTCACGAATGACGTCACCCACAAATGAGCTATCTTCGGTTTCAAAAGGACCTTCTCCAACACGAGAGTTGTGAGCTTTAGCAACACCAATAATATCTTTTACATAGATAGGCGCGATGCCAGCTCCAGAGAGAGTTCCAGAGGAATTAGGGTTGGATGAGGTCACAAACGGATAATCGCCCCAATCAAGGTCCAGCCAAATGCTCTGAGCCCCTTCAATAACGATTTTTTTGTCTGTGCCAACCCAAGTGTCCAGATATCTGCTAACATTGCAGATGTAGCTACCAAGAGCTTCTTTCCAGCGAGAACAAGAATACATCATAGCATCAACATCAAACGTAGGACAGCCGTGAAGCTTAAATTCCTCGTTGTGTTTTTCTACAATGTAACTGACCTTTTTATACAACTTTGAATAGGGAAGAAAAAGGTCAATCATGCGGATGCCAATGCGATCTGCTTTATCCTTGTAATCTGGACCGATGCCCCTGCCAGTGGTACCAACTTTTGAGTCACCTTTTCTCATTTCGTCCAAAACATCCTGCTGCTTATGAAACGGGAAAATAATATGAGCCCGATTGCTAAGCATAAGATTATCTGGACCGACGTGAACGCCAGCCTTCTGAAGCATTTCAATTTCAAAAATCAACACCTCAGGGTCAACAACCACGCCATGAGAAATGATACTCATCACATTGGGTCAAATGATACCAGAAGGAATAAGATGCAAGGCATATTTTACGCCGTTATGCACGACTGTATGCCCAGCATTATTACCGCCAGTGGCGCGAATGACAATGTCTGCATCTTCACATTCGAAAAAAGCTGCACGACCTTTGCCACAATCGCCCCAGGTAGTACCTTCGATTATGGTAACATTCTGCCGAGGAATGAATGCATTAACCATAGCCTAAAATACTCCTTTCACAAGTGCGAGAGTTACCATAAAAACTTACATAAGGAGTATAACACGGATTCTAGTATTTATCAAGGAATAAAGAGGAAAATAAAAAAAGAAACGAATATAATTCGTTTCTCTAAATTAAAATTTATTTTTTAGGTTTTAATATTTCAATTCCACCCATATAAGGACGTAGAACTTCAGGAATAGTTATTGAGCCATCTTCTTGATAATGATTTTCTAAAAATGCAATTAACATACGAGGTGGAGCAACAACTGTATTATTAAGAGTATGAGCATAATAATTACCTTTTTCACCTTTAATTCTAATACCAAGTCTTCTAGCTTGAGCATCTGTTAAATTAGAACAGCTACCAACTTCAAAATATTTTTGTTGTCTAGGGCTCCAAGCTTCAACATCAACACTTTTAGCTTTTAAGTCAGCTAAGTCACCACTACAACATTCTAAAGTTCTAACTGGAATATCCATACTTCTGAATAATTCAACAGTATAGTTCCACATTTTTTCATACCAATCATAACTATCTTCAGGTTCACAAACAACAATCATTTCTTGTTTTTCAAATTGATGTATTCTATAAACACCACGCTCTTCAATACCATGAGCACCTTTTTCTTTTCTAAAACATGGAGAATAAGAAGTCATAGTATATGGAAGATTAGCTTTATCAAGAATTTGTTCTTTAAATTTACCAATCATTGAATGTTCACTAGTACCAATTAAATATAAATCTTCGCCTTCAATTTTGTACATCATGGCATCCATTTCTTCAAAGCTCATAACACCAGTAACAACATCAGATCTTATCATATAAGGTGGAATGCAATAAGTAAATCCTTTATTAATCATAAAATCTCTAGCATAGCTTAAAATAGCACTATGAAGTCTAGCAACATCACCAACTAAATAATAAAAACCATTACCAGCAACTCTACGAGCAGCATCTAAATCAAGTCCACATAGACTTTCCATAATATCAGCATGATAAGGAATTTCATATTTTGGAACAACTGGTTCACCAAATTTTTCGTTTTCAACATTTTCACTATCATCCTTACCAATAGGAACAGATTCATGCATAATATTAGGAATCTTCATCATAATATTAGTAACTTTTTCTGCATATTCAGTCTCAAGTTTTTCATTTTCAGTAAGTTTATCATTAATTTCTTTAACTTCAAGTTTAATTTTTTCAGCTTCATCTTTTTTACCATCACGCATAAGGCCACCGATTTGATTACTTAAAGTATTTCTTTTACTTCTAAGTTCATCACCAGCAAGCTTAAGTTCACGATTTTTTGCATCTAATTCAATAACTTCATCAACTAAAGCTAATTTATGCATTTGAAACTTATTTTTTATATTTTCTTTAACCACATCTGGGTTTTCTCTTAAAAATTTTATATCTATCATTATAAATCCTCCTTATTTACAATTATAATCTGTTAGATTATTAATTAATTCAAATCTAACTTTTTGACCGGTTACATTATCAGGTCTTTCTGGAATTTCTTCTAAAAACATTGTTTCAGGACGTACACAAATTTTACCTGAACCATCTAAATGACGGTAAACAACAACTCTTTCTTGTGTTTCGGAGTCAAACCCAACACAAACAACATAATAAAAGGGACCTTTAAAATGTCTATAAACTTCTCCTTCTTTAACTTCTTTCATTTTTCTTTACCTCCTTAGAATTTATATAATCTTTTGATAAATCCTCACAAAGTTCAAATCTATGTTTTTGACCAGTGATATTATCTTTTTTATTAGGATCAATTTCTTCAAAAAACATTTTAGCAGGCCTGTTCCAAAGCATAGAATCTTTTCTTTCATATAATGGTCTATAAACAATCATATCTTCTTTAGTTTCAGAATCCATACTAATATTTTCTATGAAATAGTAATTTCCTTTATAATGACGAAATACTTTGCCAATATAATCAACATAAATTTTAGAGCCAACTAAACCATCTTCATCTTGATAAACAGGAGTAGACTCGTTTTGATATAGTAAATCTTCAGTCATTCCATCAGTTAATTCTTCGAAAACAATTTGGCCAATACGTAAGTTAGGAGTTATTCTATACGAATTGCAAGACATATTATGCATTGCAATATTTAAAATTCCAGAATAACCAGCCTGAGCATGTTGAAGATTTATATATAAACCTAATCTACTAAGAGATGTTCTAGGTCTAATATGAGCAACTATATTTTCAGGCAGATATATTTTTTCATTTAAAGCACATAAAATAGTTTCATTAGGTTTTAAACAATATCCATTTTTTATATCAACTTCTTCATACATTTTTGAAATTTGTTCACTATTATTCAAATCAATTACTTTAAAAGACTTTTTAATTTTCAAAATTGTAGAGGAGACTGATATATCATAAGAACCTGAATTTACATTATCTATATTAAATGGGTTAATTAAATCTTTTTCTTCTACTAATTTTTTAATATCATTTCCATTAAGTATCATAATAACTCCTTAAAAACAAAAAATCCCTTATGCTAAAAGCATAAGGGCGATTAATATTTCGCGGTACCACCTTGATTTATAACTTGATAAGTACTATAACCTGTACAAAAGGTCTAACTTATTAGGTTAGAAGCTAAAGAGTAGATTCATAAAATGTTTTAATCTGTTTTCACCAGCCACAGACTCTCTAATAAAACTTAGATTACTATAATCTCTTATCATTGCCAAATTATGTATACAATTTTAGCATCAAAATAAATATTTGTCAAATGTTGAAATAGAAAAATATTATTGATAAAATCTAAAGAAAAAAAGAGAAGGAAGAAAAAATGAGTGAAGAAGAACAAATAAAAAGAATAAAAAAAATAAGAAATATCAGCATAATAATTATTATAATTATAGATGTTATGCTTATAGGATTATTAATATTCATGCAATCAAGTAGTAAACGTTCTGTAAGTAGTTGTACAACAATGAGCTCACAAGAAAAAGAATTGTATAATTCTAAAATTTCAAAATATATAGGTAACGAAAAAAAAGGCTCTGATGTAAAAATAATGATTGAAGAAATTATCACCAACAATAATCAATATATTGGAGAAAGAGAAAAATTTATATCTATATATAGTAAAAATATAAAAGCATATAAAAATGAAGAAAAGTTAGAAAAAATAAATAAAAAAGCAAATGTAAACGAAGATAGTAATGGAGAAAATAATCAAGAAAATATAGATATAGCAGCTAAAGAATATAGAAAATTAGCCCAGAAAATTTCATCAGGAAAAGAGTATAAAGTAGAAGCAGAATATAGTGATGGAATAATTTACAAAGTTATAATAACACAAAATAATGAAGAAAACGCCGATAAGGAAGGAAAAGAAGATGAATGATAGAGTAAAAAAAGAAAAAGAGAAAGCAATAGTAATAGTTTTAGCAACTGTGGCATTAACACTTTTACCACTTATTGGTACAATTGTATTATATATATATAATGAAGTAAACAGCCCAATACAAACAGCAAAACCAATCATATATCTATATCCAGAAGAAGAAACAGAGGTAACAGTATCATTAGGATATCCAGAGAAAATAATGACATCATATCCAAAATATGAAAATGGATGGAATGTGACAGCAAAACCAGACGGAACACTAATTTATAATCAAACAGGAAGAGAATTGTATTCATTATATTGGGAAGGCGATAATAATATAGCTATAGACACTAAAGAAGGATTTGTAGTAAAAGGCGAAGATTCAGCTAGATTTTTAGAAGAAAAGCTAGAAATATTAGGGCTAAACGAAAGAGAATCAGAAGAATTTATAGTATATTGGCTACCAAAATTAGAAGCAAATAAATATAATTTTATAAGATTTGAGACAATGGACAAAATAAATGAAGATATGCCACTAGAAATAAATCCAAAACCAGACACACTAATACGTGCATGGATGGAATTTAAAGGTTTAGATAAATATAAAAAAGTACAAGAGCAACAACTACAAACACAAGAAAGAAAAGGATTTGTAGCAGTAGAATGGGGCGGAGTAGAGTTAAAGTAGGAGGAAAAAATGAAAAAAATATTGATGGCAATATTAACAATAGCTATAGCAATTTTAATATCAGCATTAGTCTTATATATTAATGTTTTTTCAGAAAAAGCTAAAAACAATATTCAAAAAGAAGAACAAACCCTAGTAAAAACAAACATCTTAGATGAAGATGAAATAGCTGAATATGAAAAGAAAATAGATAAAGCAGAAGAAAAAGCTAAAGAGAATATAAAAAAAGAAGAAATTACTGAAGCAAAAATAGAAGAGGCAATAACATATATAGAAAAAAATATAGAACTTACAACTGAAGATAATAATACAGAAAGCTTTGAAAAAATGGCATATTATGGAGCATATCTAAAAAATGTAACAACATATAAGGAAGATGAAAAGAAAAGCGAAATATCTTTGCTGGGAGAAAATACCTTAGCATATTCAAAAGAGGCACTAAAATTCATAGAAAATAATACAAAAACAAAAGAAAATATTGAAGCACCAGAGCAGACAGCAAATGTAATAGAAAGTACAATTGAAAATAACACACCAGAAACAAGTACAATACCATCAGAAACATCGATGCCAGAACAAACAGCAATACCACCAGTAAATGTAATAGAAGTAAACACAAGCACTACATTAGAAAAAGCTAAAACAAAAGTAAAAGCTTCGATAAGTAAAATAAATAATTTAAACAGAAGAAAATTAATTACAGAATTAATAGAAAGAATAAAAAGTAGCTCTCAAAACTGAGAGCTTTTAAAAAAGGTGGAAAAATGAAAGAATATGAACTAAGTATGGTATGCGGCAGATTTTGCCACATACATAATCGGACATAAATCAATAATAGATAAAGCCATATCTTTATCAGAAAGAGTACTAATATTAGTAGGATCAGCAAGTGAAAGTCACACATTAAGAAATCCATTTACATCAGATTTTAGAATAGAATTACTAAAAAAAGTATATAACAGTCCAAAAATAAAAATAGAAAAATTAAATGACATGACAAATGAATATGATATAAGCTATGAATGGGGAGAATATGTAATAAATAATGTAAAAAAACATGAGGGAAAATTTGCTGATATTATAATAACTGGTGACGATGACTTAAGAAAAGGATGGTTTTCAGAAGAACAAATGGAAAATACTAAAGAAATATTAGTAGACAGAAAAATATTAGATATTTCAGCAACAGAACTTAGAGGATATTTACTTTTAAGCGATAAAGAAAAATGGAAAAAATATGTTCCAACAGAAATAATATCAGATTTTGAAAAAATAAGAGAAAAGCTATTAGAAGTAAAAGAATATAGAGAAATTTTAGAAAAACTAAAAGAAAGTAAAACAATAGAAAATTTCAGAAAAATTTATAAAGAATATGAGGAAAAAGATAAAAAAGAAAAAATGAAGAATAATTAAAAAGTACAAGCATATAATAATGGTAGGAGGAAATTAAAATGTACGAGTCATACATAAAAGAAGTTCCTATCATGGATTTAAAAAAAGAAGAATGTGATCAATCTTTAATACAAAGTATATTAGAAACACAAAAAAGATTAGATATAGCACACAAAAATTTTCAATATGCCAAAGGAGATCTAGTAGATTATTATGCATATCAAATAAAATCAGAACAAGCAAAAATAGATTATCTACTAAAACAAGCAAAAAACAAAAAAATAACAAAATCAAATTAAAAAGCAGACTTTAAAAGTCTGCTTTTTAATTTGATTTGATTTGATATTTGTAATTTTTATTTTAATAGGAAATTACGTTCATCCTATTCATATTAAAGTTACTCAACAGTAACTGATTTAGCTAAATTTCTTGGTTTATCTACATCTAATCCCTTTTCTTTAGATATGTAATAAGCAAAAAGTTGAAGAGGGATAACCGATAAAATAGGAGAGATAAGCGGACTAGTTTCTGGAATTTTTATTAAATTATCAAAAACTTTGTCTCCTAAATCTTGATTTGTAACTACTAAAGTTTTAGCTCCTCTAGTAATAACCTCTTGTAAGTTGCTAATAGTCTTAGGTGTAAGAGATGAATCTGTCATAATAGAAACAACAGTTATACCTTTTTCTATTAAAGCAATAGTACCATGTTTTAGTTCTCCAGCAGCATAAGCTTCAGAATGAATATAAGAAATTTCTTTAAGTTTTAAAGAAGCTTCCATAACAGCTGCATAATCAATACCTCTTCCTAAGAAGAAAACATCTTTTTCAGTATAAACTTTTTTAGCAAAAGTTTTAATTGAATCAGCTGTTTTCAAAGCAGTTTCAACTTTAGCAGGAAGAGCTAAAATATCTTTTTTCAATTCAGGAATTAAATCAGATTTTATTCCTAAAATTTCTGCAAAATATATTGCAACAATAGACATTAAAACAACTTGTGAAGTATATGCTTTTGTAGAAGCAACAGCAATCTCAGGACCAGCATGAGTATAAACTGTATAATCAGCTTCACGAGTTATAGAACTTCCAATAACATTTGAAATAGCTAATGTTTTTGCGCCTTTAGATTTTGAAAGTTTTAAAGCAGCAATAGTATCAGCTGTTTCACCTGATTGACTAATAAAAATAACTAATGATTTTTCATCAATAAGTGGATCTCTATATCTAAATTCAGAAGCAATATCAACTTCTGTTTGAATATGACAAAGTTTTTCAAATAAAGGTTTTACAGCAAGACCCGCGTGCATAGCAGTACCACAAGCTACAATATAAATTTTATTTAAAGAACTTAAATATTCTTTAGAAAGTTCTAGGTTTTCAATAGAGCAAATACCATCTTGAGTTAATCTAGAACCAATAGTTTCTCTAATAGATTTTGGTTGCTCAAAAATTTCCTTAAGCATAAAATCATCATAACCATCTTTTTCAGCAGCAGAAGCATTCCAATCAATGTTAACAACTTGTTTATTAATTGGTTTTAAATTTTCATCATAAAATTCTGCTGAATCTCTAGATAATACAACATATTCTAAATCTTCTAAAAGATAAAAATCTTTTGTATAAGAAAGAATAGCTGGAATATCAGAACTAATATAATTTTCACCATTAGCTTTTCCTATAACTAATGGACTATCTTTTCTAACAACAATCATTTTTTCAGGAAGATATGTAGAAATAATTTCTAAAGCAAAACTTCCATGTAAATCGTTACAAGCTGAAACAACAGCTCTTAAAACTTTTTTATCATCATTAATTGAATCATTATTATAATAATAATCAATTAAATTAGGAACAACTTCTGTATCTGTTTGAGAATAGAAAGTATACCCGTTTTTACCTAAAAATTCTCTAAGTTCATTATAGTTTTCAATAACACCATTGTGAACAACCGCAAAATTTTTATTTTTATCAGTATGAGGGTGAGAATTTTCATCAGAAGGTTTACCATGAGTAGCCCATCTAGTATGAGCAATACCAATAGATCCTTCTAAAGAGTCGATAGCTTCAACACTTTCAAGTGCAGCAACTCTTCCTTTAGTTTTTACAACGTTGATTCCATTTTTTTCAACAGTTGCAACTCCTGCAGAGTCATAACCTCTGTATTCTAGTCTTAATAGACCATTAATTAATATAGGTTTAGCTTTTTTATTACCTATATATCCTACAATACCACACATAATACCTCCTTTGTGGAATATATCTATACAAAAAGTGAAACAAAATCACAAAATATAAAGGCAGAGAAAAAACTGTCTCTAAAGATTTGTATAAATTAATTCATTTGTAAATATTATGTGAAAAAATATATTTACGTGAAAAAGTTATTGTTTCACCATTACTGATGAACTTTGTACTAATTCTAATGACAGTAACATGCCATAGAGTATCCGCCGAAAAACTCGATAAACTCTAACCTCGTTAAGTGTTTAAAAATCAAACACTCTGGCGCTTTTAAAAATAAACTTTTAACCTCCTTTCAAAATAGATTTTTTATATTTTATTCACATCATAATCCACATATTACTATAAAAGTAAAAAAAAAGCAAATCTACAAATTTTATCAAAAATATTGAAAAAAATAATTATTAAAAATATAATAAAAATACAAATTAAAGGAGGAGAAAAAATGAGAAACGAAAAAGGATCAATATTAATGATGATGATACCAGTATTTGCTATATTAATAATATCAGTTGGAATATCTGTGTATAACAACGCAAATGAAACTTTCAGATCTACACAATCTGAATTAAATGAAATAGAAAGAAAATTTCAAGATGAACAGAATTATCTTGATAGTGTATACAATTATACAGATTATAATTATACTGATTATTATGATGATGACTATGACGACTATGACTATGACGATTATAATGATTATGACGACTACGATTATTAAAAAATAGCATTTAGAAATAAATGCTATTTTTTTGTTTCACATTAATAAAATAATTGCTGAGTAAAAAATGTGTAATAAAAAGTTGCGAAACATGTCGAATTATGATACAATGACTAAGCCGAGGGGGGAATAAGTATGGATAAATATTTTGAAATCTCTGGAAGAAAAATAGGCCCAAAATACGAACCAGTAATAATTGCTGAAATAGGAATTAACCATGGAGGTGACTTAGATGTTGCCAAAACTATGGTAGATGCAGCTTACAAGTCCGGACTCGAAATAATAAAACATCAAACACATATCCCTGAAGAAGAGATAACACCGCTTGCAAAAGAGTTAAAAATGTGTCAAAGTGAAGAATGCAATTTATATGAAACCTTAGAAAAAATTTCTTTAACAGAAGAGCAAGAAAGAGAATTGCAAAAATATGTTGAAGACAAAGGAATGATATTCATATCAGCACCGTTTTCTTTTGCTGCGGTAGATAGACTAGAAAGAATGAACATACCAGCATACAAAATAAGTTCTACAATGATGAACAACTATCCATTGTTAGAATATGTAGCAAGCAAAAGAAAGCCAATAATTTTATCAACAGGAATGAATGATATGGAAGCAGTTAGAAAAGCAGTAAAAACTATAAAAAAATATCACAGTGAATTTGCCCTTTTACACTGCACAAACATATATCCAACACCAGCTGACAAGTTAAGACTAAATTCTTTAAAAGAATTTGAAGAAGCTTTTCCAAAAGGAATTATTGGATTATCAGACCATTCATTAAATAATTTTTCATCTTATGCAGCACTAACTTTAGGTGCATCAATAATTGAAAAGCACTTTACTGATAGAGTTGATAGAACAGGACCAGATATAAAATGGTCAATGACTCCAAAAGAAGCAAAAGAATTATTAGCATTTGCAAAAGATATAAATAAAATGAAAGAAGGAAAAAAAGAAGCATTAGCAGAAGAACTAGAAGTGAGCGAAAAATTATTTAATACAGTAGTAACAAGAAGAGCAATAAGAAAAGGTTCATGCTTAACTAAAGATGATTTAACAACTAAAGGACCAAATCAATCTGGAATACCAGCAGAAGACTTATATAAAGTTGTATGGAAAAAAGCTAAAAAAGATTTTCCTGCTGATTATCACTTAGAATGGGAAGATTTAGCATAGAATAAACAATAATAAATAAAATAAGCAAACTTGAATTACTAAAAATAGTGATTTTAGTTTGCTTTGTTATTATATAAGGAGATAAAAATGAAGATAAAAACATTAATAAGCAGTGAAGAATTGCAAAAAAGAATAAAAGAAATAGGAAAACAAATAACAGAAGAATATAGAAATAAAGAAATAGTAATAATTTGTATATTAAGAGGAGCTGTATATTTTGCTACAGATTTAACTAAATATATAGATAGTAATAATTTAATAATGGAATTCATGCAAGTATCAAGTTATGGTAATATGAAAGAATCAACAGGAGAACTAAAAATAAAAAAAGATTTAGATGTAAATATAGAAGGAAAAAATGTAATAATAGTAGAAGATATAATTGATAGCGGATTTACGATGTTAAATTTAAAAAAATATTTGATATCTAAAAAACCAGAAAGCTTAAAAGTATGCACATTATTAGATAAAAAAGACAGAAGAAAAGTAGAAATAGAAGCAGATTATATTGGATTTGAAATTCCAAATAAATTTGTGTTAGGATATGGATTAGACTATGAGGAATATTACAGAAATTTACCATATATAGCATATAGTGAGGATTAAAATGTTTGATATAGAAGCAGAAATAAAAAAATTGCCACATAGACCAGGCGTTTATATAATGAGAAATAAAAACGATGAAATTATATATGTAGGAAAAGCAATATCATTAAAAAATAGAGTAACCCAATACTTTAGAAAAACAAATAAAACTCAAAGAATAAAAAATATGGTTTCATTAATTGATCATTTTGAATATATAGTATGTGATAATGAAGCAGAAGCATTAATATTAGAATGTAATTTAATAAAAGAAAATAGACCAAAATTTAATGTGCTATTAAAAGACGACAAAACATATCCATATATAAGAATTGGGATGAAAGAAGAATATCCAAGTATATTTATAACAAGAAAAATTCAAAATGATGGGGCAAAATATTTTGGACCATATGCAAATCCAGGTGCGGCAAGAGAAATGCTAAACTTTATAAAAGAAAAATTTCAAATAAGACAATGTAGAACCTTCAAATCGAATGATAGAGCTTGCTTAAACTATCACATAAAAAAATGTTTGGCACCATGTATGAAATATATTTCAAGAGATGAATATATGATACAAATAAACCAAATTATAATGCTATTAGAAGGAAAAACATCTAAAATAATAAAAGAATTAGAAGAAGAAATGAAACAAGCATCAGAAAAATTAGATTTCGAAAAAGCAGCGAACTTAAGAGATAGAATATCTGCAATTGAAAGAATTTCAGCAAAACAAAAAGTTTCAAATATATCAGAAAATAATATAGATGTAATAGGAATATATAAAAATGAATTATCTGTTTGCATAGAGATCTTTTTTGTACGTGGAAGTAAAATGATAGATAGAGAGCATTACTTCTTTGATGATTTAAAAGACATGGAGCAAAAAGAAATAATATCAGGTTTTATAAAACAATACTATATCGGAAAATTAGAATTTCCAAATAAAATAATGATACAAGAAGAAATTGAAGATAAAGAATTATTAGAAGAATGGCTTTCAAATTCAGCAAATAGAAAAGTAGAAATAAAAGCACCACAAAAAGGAGAAAAACTTAGATTTGTGGAAATGGCAGAAAACAATGCTAAAATAACATTGGAAAACAAATCAAAAGATAAGTTTGAAATATTAAATGAACTAAAAGAAATATTAGATTTAGAAAAATTACCACATAAAATAGAAACTTTTGATATATCAAATATTTCAGGAACACATATAGTAGCAGGAATGTGTGTAGCAGTAGATGGAGTCATAAAAAGAAATATGACAAGAAGATTTAGAATAAAAACAGTATTTGGTCAAGATGATCCAAGATGTACAGAAGAAGTTGTAACAAGAAGAATAAAACATTCAATAGAAAATCCTAAAGGTGGATTTGGAACATTGCCAGACTTAATACTAGCAGATGGTGGAATAACTCAAATAAAAGCTATAAAAAGAGCATTAAAGGAATATGAATTAGATGAAACAATACCAGTATATGGAATGGTAAAAGATGATAAACACTCAACTAGAGCTTTAGTAAATGAAAACAAAAAAGAATATGAAATTTCAGATAACTTATTTTTCTTTATAACAAATTTACAAAATGAAGTTCATAATACAGCAATAGAATATCACAGAAAATTAAGAGAACAAGCAATGACAAAATCAGAATTAGACGATATTGAAGGAATAGGAAAAGCAAAAAGAGAAGCGCTGTTAAAAGAATTTGGAACAATTGAAAAAATAAAGTCAGCAAGTATAGAAGAATTGACTACAGTAAAAGGCATTACCAGACAAATAGCAGAAAAAATTAAAAGTTTATAAAAAATATGCAGATTAAATTTATTTAATCTGTATATTTTTTACTCTGAACAGTGCGTAAATAAAGGAAAATCGTTGACCAATTTACATAATGATGATATAATGAATTCAACGATTGTGAATGCACGAGCAGAAGTAACTTATTAACAAAGCAGAACGAAAAATAACAATGGGAGGTCATCAAAATGATGAAACGATTCAGTAAGGTAGTCATGTTCGTGGTCTTGGCGGCTGTATTCGCCGGGATATTTATGATTGTGGCCACTGTGCCGCAAATGGTTGTTGAGGTCTGGAAGTATATGAGTATTGATCTCGGCTACAAGTGGGTGATTAACATGCTGGTAGGCTTTTTGGCTGCCATCGCTGTTAATGTCATCTGCAGCAGAGCAGGATGGGGAAAAGTAGGAACGGTAGTATTGGCAATTGTCGTCATGCTGGTAGTTATAGTAGCTTTCGAATGTGTCGTCTGGCACCCGAAGGAATTTGGAGGAATGATAGCAAGCAAGCTGTCGCCTACCAAAATTATCTATATGCTACTGGGCATCTTGGCGTCAATGTTCTCATACGTCGTTGTCGAAATATCCCAGAAAGCTCCGACAGAGCAGAGAGACAATCCTCAGCCACAACCCAGACAGGCTTCTGGACAGGGGGCAGGTTCACGTGAACCCCGTAGCGGAAGAAATGATCCGATGAAGGACTAATGAAAGATGGAAACACGCTTTCACAATCAAAAAGATGAGTCTGCCGGTAAAACGGCAGACTCATTGATTTATATATAAAATATTTGTTATAATATAAAAAGTAATAAAAAGTATGCATGTTTCTTTTTATCTTGAATATACATATATAAAGTAAGATAAAAGGAGACAAGCAAATGATAAAAAATAAAATTATTAAAATAACATGTATATTAACAGGAGTATTTATAGTTATAAATTCAGTGCTAATTTATAATTTTTGCAAGTTAATAAGCATGCTATAAGTTATCTAGAAAGGATACAACTATGAATATAGCAAATGAGTGGAAAGAATATGAAATAATAGATATGGCAAATGGAGAAAAACTAGAAAGATGGGGGAATTTTATTTTAGTACGACCAGATCCACAAATTATTTGGAAAAATAAAAGCTTTCCAAATGAATGGAAAAAAGCAAATGCAAAATATACTAGAAGCAATACTGGTGGAGGAGGTTGGGACTATCAAAAAAGACTTCCAGAAAGCTGGCAAGTAAAGTATAAAAACTTAACTTTTAACATAAAACCGATGGGATTTAAACATACAGGACTATTTCCAGAGCAAGCTGTAAATTGGGATTGGATGATAAATAAAATAAAAAATTCAGGAAGAGAAATAAAAGTATTAAATTTATTTGCATATACAGGAGGAGCAACAGTAGCATGCCTTTCAGCCGGTGCATCAGTATGCCATGTAGATAGTTCTAAAGGAATGACAACTTGGGCAAAAGAAAATGTTGAAAGCTCAGGACTAAGAAATAGACCAGTAAGATTTATAATTGATGATGTAATAAAATTTGTACAAAGAGAAATAAGAAGAGGAAACAAATATGATGCAATAGTAATGGATCCACCATCATACGGCAGAGGAAAAAATGGAGAAGTATGGCAATTTGAGAATAATATATCTGACTTAGTTGAACTATGTATACAAATATTAAGCGATAATCCACTATTTTTCTTAATCAATTCTTATACAACAGGAATATCATCAAAAGTACTAGAAAATTTATTAGAACTTAATATGAAAAAATATAAAGGAAAAATAAGTTCAGGAGAAATAGGACTGCCAATGAAAAATTCAAAATTAGTATTACCATGTGGAATATATGGTAGATGGGAAAATTAAAAAAGAATACGGCACCCAATATAAAAAAGGGTGTCGTATCTTTTTTGAAAATTCAAAAACACTTAATCTTCGGGATTCACAGACTGTAAAAACTGTCTAATAAAAAAATCCAGTTCTAATTCCTCATGTGCATGACCAACAATAAACGTCAAATCCAACAACTTTTGGCGCCTTTCCGCAATGTCCTCATCGTACTGCCTTTGAATCTGAGAATATGTCATGGGAAGCGGACCTTTTTCGTATGTGCGAGCATATTCAGAAAAGCTGACAAACAAATAGTGATTTACAACATTCATATAGTCATCCTCCGAAGAGAAGACGATAATTGGAGTTGTAATTTCATTCTGTAACATCTGCCAAATGAATTTGCCACCAGCATCCGGAGTAGGCATGCGGCATCTTCCACCAATGAGCTCTCTTGACATATAGAAATTAAGATCCAGAATGATCAGATCAATGTTCTTAATGTTATCAGGCTCATAGACGAAATCCAAAGCTTCCTCACAGTTGTCAAAATGGACATATTCGGTTATATCGTGGCGCTTCAATACCTCTATAGCGTCTTGAAATTTGAACCGGTTGTCCTCAATGATTAATGCTTTCATATAGGTAATACCTCCTAGTATATGAAATATAGCTTGAAAGTGTCGCTAACATTATATTATAAAAATACGTAAAATTCAATATACTCAGGGTTTATAGAAAATAGTAGTAGATAAAAAATGAAAATTATGATAGAATTTCAAAATAAAGAGAGGAAAAATATGATAGATTTAAAAGTATTGTATGAAGATAACCACATAATAGTTGTAGAAAAACCAATAAATATACCATCACAAGGAGATAAAACTGGTGATGAAGATATGTTAAGCATTATTAAAAAATACTTAATTGAAAAATATAATAAGCCAGGAGATGCATATTTAGGTTTAGTGCATAGGCTAGATAGACCAACAGGAGGAGTAATGGTATTTGCCAAAACCTCTAAAGCTGCATCAAGATTAAGCGAGCAAGTAAGAGAAAAAGAATTTGAAAAAGAATATATATGTATAGTAGATGGAAAATTAGAAAACAAACAAGGAATACTAGAAGATTATTTAATTAAAAACGAAAAGAATAATTTAAGTAAAGTAACAGCTGAAAAAAATAAAAACGCAAAACTAGCTAAATTAGAATATGAAGTTTTAAAATATAACGAAGAAACTGATTTATCATTAATAAAAGTTAAACTACATACAGGTAGACACCATCAAATAAGAGTACAATTTTCTAGTAGAAATCATAGCTTATATGGTGATCAAAAGTATGGAACTAGAGGAAGAGGAAAACAGTTATGCTTATGGGCATATAAATTATCTTTTAAGCATCCTGTAACTAAAGAAAAATTAGAATTTATAGATTATCCAGAAATAACAGGAAGTTGGATAATTTTAGAAGATACAAATACGAATAAATGATTATATAAAACAGATAGCATATTATATAATATACTATCTGTTTTCATATATTAATAATAAATTTTCATTTGATGTCTGAAAAAATTGTTATTTACTGAGGTATTAAGTGAAATATTATCATATTTTTTCAAAATATTTTTAACTTTCCATAGACCTAATCCGGTATTTTTAGGTTTGGTAGAAAAATTCTTTTCGAAAATTTTATTTGTATCAATACTATTCAAATTACAAGAATTTTCAACAGTAATTAAATCGAAATGATTACGAAAATCTTTAGAAAGCATAATGTTAATAACTTTTTTAGAGGATTGACTAGCAGCTTCAATACTATTATCAAGAAAAATACCAAGAATTCTAGTAAATTCATAAATATCCATATTTAAGTCATTTAAATCAATAAATACATCAATATTAAATTCAATACCTAAGTCAGCAGCTTTGTAATATTTTTCAGCAACAATAGACAAAACTGGAGGACTATTTAAAACGTCCTTATTAAAAATAGATAATTTATGTAATTCTGAACAATCTTTAAAAACACTAGAATAATATTCTTTAAGACCAGGCAAGTCATCAGTTAATATATATCCGCCAATGGCTTGCATAATATTAGAAAAGTCATGCTTAAAACCTCTCACACAATCATAAGAATTTGAAAGGAAATTATAAGATTTCTTTTCATAATCAATAGTATTTTCAGCATATTTTAAATCAAAAATTTTAATCACTAGAGTAACTAATAAAGCAATTAAAAATAAATTAGAAATTATAAAAACAATAACAGTATTTTTTACTGAATACGCATAAATAAAATTATAATTCATCAAAACAGAAATAAAAGTACAAATCGAAAATGTATTAATAATAAGTTTACTAGAAAAATCTAATTCAAAAGAAAAAGATTTTGAAAAATTCATCTTTTTTAAATAATCTAAAAGTACAAACATAATAAAATAAGTAGGAAGAACAATAAGAGGTCTAACTATAGGTATATTAATCAAAGTTAAAGGTGATATGTTTGAAAAGTATGATATGGCAAAAACAAAAGCAGATGTTATAAGCTGAAAAAAAGTTAAAGGTATAACTAAAATAAACATTTTTTGTGTAAATCCAATTTTAAATAAAAGACTAATTCCTATAAAAGTTATAAAAATAGTTATTATAGGAAGTACAACAATTGGGAAAAGAATAATTGTTAAAACTTCTAATAAAAAGCAAAAAGATAAAAATAAAATAGATTTTATTTTTGAAAAATGTAAATTAAAAATATGAACTAAAAATATTTTATAAATAATTAATTCTAAAAAGACTATAAAAACAGATATCACTTTAGTCAAAAAAACATTTTTCATTAGTATAATTTCCATAATAACCTCCTTAGTAATATTACCATTTTTTGGCAATGTAACAATAACTATAAATTAAAATAAGTGCGAAGTCAAGAGAAAATTGTAAAAAAATGTAAAAACAAAAAGTTCTAAAGAAAAGAAAGAGTAATAAACATAGGAGTAATGGAGGTTATATTATGAATAAAAAAATTTTGATTATGCTAACACTGATAGTTTTTATGATAAGTTTTATAACAGTAAGTATGAGTAATAAAACAAAAGCAACAGATATAAATCAAAAGATTTGTTGGGGAATAAAAAGAAATGATAATCATGAACAACCAGATTTAGGAAAAGAAAACACTGAATTAATAAAAAAGTATAATGGAATAGCAATGGGAAATAAAGAAAGTAAAAATATATATTTAACATTTGACTTAGGATATGAAGCTGGGTATACAGAAAAAATATTAGATGTGCTAAAAGAAAATGATGTAAAAGCTTGTTTTTTTATAACAGCTCACTACTTTAATACACATAGCGAATTAGTAAAAAGAATGATTGAAGAAGGACATGATGTAGGAAATCATACAGTAAATCACAAAAGCTTACCAGAAATACAGGAAGAGGAAGTAAAAAAAGAAGTAATGAATTTACATACAGCAATATACGAAGCATTTGGATATGAAATGAAATATATAAGACCGCCCAAAGGAGAATACAGTGAAAAAACACTACAAATCTGTAATGAATTAAATTATCAAACAATAATGTGGTCTTTCGCCTATGATGACTGGGAAGAAAATAAACAAGGCAGAGAAGAATATGGAAAAGAAAAAATATTAAACAATCTTCATAATGGAGAAGTAATGTTATTACACGGAACATCAAAAGATAACATGAACATTTTAGATGAATGCATAAAAAAGACAAAAGAACAAGGCTATGAATTTAAAAAGCTAGAAGAATTTGAATAATAAAACGAATTATATAATTAGGAATGTAAGTATAAATTTCAATTATATAAAAAGATAAGTACTAAATTACCTCTTTAAAGAATATATATTATTTAGAGAGGTAATTTTATGAATTTTAATAAAGTAAATGAAATATTAGATATGCCAAAAGAAGTTGGCACTAATATACCAAAAGTAACTTTAACAGGATTTGAAGAAATAGTAATAGAAAATTATAAAGGAATATTAGAATACGAAGAATTCTTTATAAGAATATGCACACATATAGGAAACATAAATATAAATGGATTTGGCTTAAAACTAAATCAAATAACAGATGAAGCTGTTAGTATAACAGGAAAAATAGAAAATTTTGATTTTGAACGCAGGTGATTTTAATGATATTAAAAAGAATAAAAAACTTTTTATTAGGATATCTTCAAATAGAAATAGAAGGCTTTTTTATAGAAAGATTTTTTAACATGTGCGCAAAAGAGAAAATAAAATTATGGGGAACAAAAAGAAAAAATAAAATAGCAGTAACAACTAAAATAAATATAGACGATTTTAAACAGATAAGAAAAATTGCTAAAAAAACTAGTAGTAGAGTAAGGATAAAAAGAAAAAGAGGAATAATATTTGAAATGAAAAAATATAAAAACAGAAAAGTTTTTATATTTTTGTTTTTTACACTGGTATTGTCAATATTTATGCTATCTAATTTTATATGGAATATAGAAATAATAGGAAATGAGCAATTATCAGAAAAAGAAATAATAGAAACTTTAAATAAAAATGGACTAAAACAAGGTAGTTTAAAATTTAAAATAGACAGTAAAAAAATTATTGAAAAAATAAGATTAGAAAACGAAAAAATAGCTTGGATAGGAATTGATTTAAAAGGAACAAATGCCAAAGTAACAATAGCTGAAGCAACAGAAAAACCAGAAATTATAGATGAAAATGAGTATTGTGACATTGTATCAACTAAAGAAGGAATAATAACAAAAGTAAATGCTATAAATCGGAACAGCATTAGTAAAAGAAGGAGATGTAGTAGAAGCGGGACAAAAATTAATAGGAGGATGGATGGAAGGAAAATATACAGGAGTAAGATACATGCATGCTGAGCGGAGAAGTAGAAGCTAAGGTCTGGTATTATCTAGAAAAAGAAGAAAGTTTAATTCAAGAAGAGAAAGTAAAAACAGAAAAATCTGAAAAAAAATATGGGATAATTTTAAATAAAAAAACAATAAATTTTTATAAAAGACTTTCAAAATTTGAAAAATATGATACAATGGAAACGAAAAATAAAATTAAAATTTTAAACAATTTTTATTTGCCCGTTGAAGTAAAAAAAGTAACAAATAATGAATATAAATTAGTAAAAAGAGAGTACTCTAAAGAAGAGTTAGAAGAAAAAATACTAAATGAATTAAAAGAACAAATGAAATCAGAAATCGAAAATAAAGAAATAGTAAATGAGCATTTTACTACAGAACAAGAAGGCGAGAAAATAAAGGTTAAATTACTATATGAAGTTATTGAAAAAATAGGGACAGAAGAAAAATTGGTTTCATGAAAGGAGAAAAAGTATTGGAAGAGAGAAGTTTAAAAGTAGTAGATTCAAACACCACCTTTTTTGGGAAACTAAGCAATACACTATCAAAGATAATGATTCCAACAAAAATAGGAATAAATGGGATTGTTATTAATTTAAAAAGGAACAATTTACTAAAAGCGTTTGAAAACAATATTAACTTCAAAGACAATATTAACGATAACAAAAAACATGTTTTAGAACAAAAATATCAAGAAGCATATTCACTATATTTAGAAGCAATTGATAAATACATAATGGACAGTGTTTATAAAAAGGTAAAATCAAACACAGCATCAGAATTTGAAAAAAATGCAATGGGAAATTACTATAAAATAACACAAATAAAAGAAAAAGATTATAATGAATACAAATATCAAAAACAAAAATATTTAATAGAATTAGACTATGAATCATTAAAATTAAATGCAAAAGAAAAAGTAATAAAAAAATATAACGAATTTTATGTTACACAAATGGATTCCTTCTTTAAAGGAATACTAAAATGTTATTCAGTAAAATTAGCAGAATGCAGCAGAAAAGCAGATGAAGAGAAATTAGATGTATACAACAAAATTTTTGATACACTACAAGAATATGTAAACAACATAATAATTATAAAATTGCAAACAGATGAAGGAACATTAATAGAAGAAAAAAATGGTGGAGATTTACAACGTTTAGACCAATTTGATATAGGTGTACTAGAACCAAAAGATTATGTAGAAAAAAATATGATTCTGTTAGGAATAAGCAGAACAATATTTACTCATAGTTTGCCATTAGTAGCAACAGAACAATGCTATGAAAAATTATTAAGAGATATAAGAAAAATAATAGTAAAAGATAAAACTAAAAAAGCAAAAATGGAAACATATAATATTTTCTTAGACTTAATGGAAGCATACAGCATAAAATTACTTTCAGGAAAAGTATATTGGGAAAAAACAGAAGAAAGAGAAGATTATAAAAAATTCTATGCACAATATGAAAAAACAGAAACAGCCAGAGAAAAAGAAATATTATTTTTAAAAAGAGAACTAGCAACTTTAGATAATAACGAAGAAAATAAAGAAATATTACAATTCTATAAAGAAAGATTAATTTCTTATGGAGCAATGAAAAATATAAAAAATATTTGCAAAACAGGAGCTAAATATACAAGAACTAGAAAGGCAAGTTAATGAAAGAACTAGTACAAATTGAATTTTTAGATATAGAAGAAAATGAAGAATATTGTAAGCTAATTGAAAAAGTAATAGAAAAATGTTTTGAAGAAGAAAAATTATTAGAAACAAAATTATATATGAGCATTATTCTAACAACACCAGATAAAATTCAGGAAATGAATAATGAATACAGAAAAATAAATAAAACAACAGACGTTTTATCATTTCCAATGTTCGAAAAAGAAGAATTACAAAATATATCACTAATTACAGAAGAACCATTAGGAGATATAGTAATTTCAATTGAAAAAGTACAAGAACAAGCAGAAGAATACGGTCATTCATTTGAAAGAGAACTAGCATACATGGTAGTTCACGGCTTTTATCATTTAATGGGATATGATCATATAGAACTTACTGACAGAGTAGAAATGAGAAAAAAAGAAGAAGAAATATTAAATAAACTTTCAATAACTAGAGAAAACTAAAACAAAAGAAAAGGAGGATATCATATGGGAAAACGTAATGATAGACAATCCAAGAAAAAAAACATAGGTATTAAAATTTTATTGCTATTACTACTAATAACAATAGCTGCTGTAGGTGCATTCTTCGGATATAAATATATGAACGAAGATAAAACAAAAGAAGCTTCAACACAAGGAATAAGTGAAGAAAATATTACACCAGAACCAGAACCAGTAAAAACAGTTCAAATATACGCAGGAACAGATAGACCAATAGCATGTATGATTGATAATCATAGTGATGCATGGCCACAATTTGCAATAAACAAAGCATATGCAGTATATGAAATAATTGTTGAAGGTGGAGAAACAAGATTAATGGCAGTATTCAAAGGATCAGATGCAGACAAAGTTGGTCCTATGAGAAGCTCAAGACACTATTTCCTAGATTATGCTTTAGAAAATGATGCAATATATGCACATATAGGCTGGAGTCCACAAGCACAAAAAGATATCAAGACATTAGGTGTAAATAATATAAATGGACTAGAATATGATACAGGACGAGCATGGAAAGAAGGAGACGTATTCTGGAGATTATCAAACAGATATGCACCACATAATTCAATTTGTGATTTAGCGACAATAAAAACAGCTGCAGCTTCTAAAGGATATAGAACAACATCAGATGCAAAAAGTATACTAAATTACACTACAGATGATGTGACATTAGAAGAAAATACAGATGCAATATCAGCCACAACTGTTAAAATACCATTTTCTAACTTACAAACAGTAACGTTTGAATATAATGCAGAAACGGGAAGGTATACAAGATATGCAAGAGGAAAAGTACAAACAGATGCAACAGACGATACTAATATAACAACTAAAAACATAATAATAACCAAAGCTGAAAATTATACATTATCAGATGGAGAAAATAAAGGTAGACAAGGACTAAAAAATACAGGAACTAAAGATGGATACTACATAACAAATGGAAAAGCCATTCCAATAACTTGTACAAAATCAGATAGATCATCAAAAACAGTTTACAAAAATGCAAACGGAGAAGAAATAAAAGTAAATGATGGAAATACCTTCTTCGAAATTTGTCCTGTAGATGCAAATATAACAATACAATAAAGAAGAGGTTTAAAAACCTTTTCTTTTTTGCATTATACCTATTTAGAATAATCTTTTTACAATTAAGAAAAAAGAACAATTTCAAAAGAGTAGCTTATTAGAATTCTATTGTTAAAAGAAAAATAATATGCTAAAATTACAATATTAAAGAATTTAGGAGAAAATATGTCAGAATTTAAATCAGGATTTGTATCATTAATAGGAAGAACAAATGTAGGAAAATCAACATTATTAAATACATTAATAAAAGAAGATGTATCAATAACAGCAAATAAGCCACAAACAACAAGATTAGCAATAAGAGCAATAGCCAATAGACCAAACTCGCAAATAATTTTTATTGATACACCAGGAATACATAAACCCAAAAGCAAATTAAGCGAAACAATGGTAGACACAGCAATGTCAAGCCTAAAAGATGTTGATGTAATCTTATTTTTAATAGAAGCGACAAGCAACGAAGTAGGAAAAGGAGATACATACATTTTAGAAAAATTAAAAGAAATAAATAAAAAAGTAATACTAATAATAAATAAGATAGATTTAGTAAAAAAAGAATGCTTACTAAATTTAATCAACCTATATAAAGAATGCTATGATTTTTCAAGCATAATACCTGTAGAAGCAACAAAAGAAAAATATTCTGATGTTGTTTTAAACGAAATAGAAAAATTGCTAAAACCAGGTCCAAAATTTTACGAAGAAGATGAATATACAGATCAAACATCAAGACAAATGGCAGAAGAAAAAATAAGAGAAAAAGCATTAAGATTTCTAAATGATGAAGTACCACATGGACTATATGTAGAAGTAACAAAATTTAAAGATAGAAAAACGAGCAAAGGTGAAGAAATATACGATATAGAAGCAACAATATACTGCAAAAGAGATTCACATAAAGGAATAATAATAGGAAAAGATGGACAAATGCTAAAAAGAATAGGACAATATGCAAGAAAAGATTTAGAAAAAATTTTTCAAACCAAAATAAACCTTAAATTATGGGTCAAAGTAGATAACAAGTGGGACGAAAACACAAACATTTTGAAAAAATTTAAGTATACAAACTAAAGCTAAAGTTCATAATATTATATAAGGAAGGTTGATATTATGAACGAACAAAAAAGAAACTGGGAAAAATTTAAAAAAACAGGAAAAATAGAAGATTATCTAAAATATAAAAAAACAGAAAAAACAGATTCAAGGCAAAGGGACGTATAAAATGAAAATAGTAAAAACAAGTGGAGTAGTAATACGGCGAAAATAGTTTAGGAGATTCAGATAAAATATTAACAATACTAACACCTAATTTGGGAAAAATATCGTGTGTTGCAAAAGGAGCTAAAAGACCCAAGAGCATGTTAATGGCAGGATCACAACTATTATGCTTTGGCGAATATGTATTAAGAAAATCAAATGACATGTACACAATGCAAAGCTGTGATCCAATAGAAATATTTTATCAAATAAGAGTAGATATAGAAAAATTAAATTATGTAGCAGCAATAATAAAAATAATAATAGATGTAACAACAGAAAATCAAAATAATTATAATATACTAAAATTATTTTTAAATACACTGTACATAATATCAGAAAGTGATAAAGATTTAGATTTTATACTTTCAGTTTTTAAAATGAGATTATTAAAAATATTAGGATATACCCCGAATGTAAATGAATGTGTATCTTGTGGAGAAAAAGAAAGCTTAGAACAATTTAGTATAAAAGATGATGGATTTAAATGTAAAGAATGCAGCAAACAAGACAAATCATCAATACAAATGTCAGAAGGATGTAGATATGCAATAATATATACATTAAATGCAGATGCAAAAAAGATATTTTCATTTACAATAAAAGAAGAATCATTAAAAGAATTTGAACTAATAACAAGAATTTATTTTAATGAAAAATTAGAAAAAGAATATAAAGTAGAAAGCCTTGTTTAAACGGGGCTTTTTTAAATGAGACAATTTGATTTTATGTTAACAAAATGGTATAATTAATAGTGACAAAAAAATTATTCATAACAGGAGGGATTAACATGATGAAAGAAAGCTGGAAAGAATACTGCCGGACCGAAGGACTTGAATATTTAGGATGTTTTGCAGATCCTGAAACTGACGAGATCTTGGGAGAGTTTGCAAAAGATGGTGGAAAAGTAATACGCTTAGGAGGAGAAAAGAGAGACATCTTAAGAAGCGCATACGGCATGCCACAAAAAAGCAAAATTACAGTAAACAATCTCAATGCAGCAACAAAACTGGAAAATGCAGTTTCGGTTATCGAGTTCTGCGAGCATGCGTCAGATATGCATGAAACAGACGACCCGTATGCCTTTGTAATCAAACCTGAAAAAAAGGAAGAGATGAAGAGGCTGGTGGATAGCTGGACAGGAAAAGGATGCTGGACATCTACAGGAGTTGTCTACATAACGATTACCGAGGAGCAGAAGGAACAGGTGAAAAAAGATGTCACTGAATATATTGCAAGCAATGATAACGCAGTATTTTACATCAATGACGACAGAATCCCTGGATGAAGTAGCAGGTCTTACCTGCAAAAGGAAAGCCACTGTAAGCACACGAATGTGTCAGACAGTGGCTTGTCTGCATTATAGCATAATTTAAAGTTGACTTTTAACCAATATATAGATATAATAAAATCACTAAAACGAAAGAAGGAGTGATTAAAATGAATATAAAAATAACAGGAAAAGATTTAAAAGCAACAGAGGCAATTAAAGACTACATAGAAAGAAAAATGGAAAGACTAGAAAAGTATTATGAAACAGAAGATTTAGATATACAAGTAATGATCAGACTAGAAAGAGAATTACAAATTGCAGAAATTAGCGTATCATACAAAGGAGACAGCCATAGAGCAGTAGCTGAAAGCAAAGACTTATATGCTTCAATTGATGAAGATATTGACATATTAGAAAGACAAATTAGAAAAGCAAAAACTAAAAAAGAAAGAATGAACAAAGACGAATCAATTAGAGTAAAAGAAATGGAAATGCTAGAAGAAACAGATTTAGATGGAGATATAGTAAAAACAACTTATTATGATATTAAGCCAATGTCAGCAGAAGATGCTAAAATGATATTAGAAGAAAGAAAAACACAAAACTTTTTAGCATATATAGATGTTGATACAAACAAAGTTCATGTTATCTATAAATTAAAAGACGGTAAAAACTTTGGTATTTCAGAACCAGAATGTTAGTAACATATAAAAAGAAAATCTATCGATTTAAAATCGGTAGATTTTTTATTCTATCATAAAAAGATTATATAATACACAAATGATATGAAACTTTTGAAATTGCGCTAGCGACCAAACGTAGATGCTAAGCCTGTTAAAGCTTTGCTTGTTACAGGCTTAGTATCGAAGTGCGAAATTGAGCAATCTACAATATAAAAACGGAGTTTTTTATTCTGGAGATTGCGAAGAGCAAAATTTCAACAAGATTTTTATATGCTGTATTTATTGAGAAAATATTAATATATTACAATAAAATAAAAAAATGTCGAAAAAGATAGATTTATTTTTAAAATTTGATATAATGAAATTGAGTTTTACACATAAACTTTTTTAAAAGAAAAAACTATAAGATATAACATAAATAAAAGAGTATAAAAGTATCTAAGGAGGTAAATATGGAAAACACAAAATGCAGCGGATGTACAGGCAAAGATCCAAAAATGGAAGAAATCTTAAATCAGTACAAACAAACAAAGGACAATTTAATACAAATACTAAACGAAGTACAAGAATACTATGGATATATTTCAGAAAAATCAATGGCAGCAATATCAGAATACTTATCAATACCAAGAGCAGAAATATATGGAGTAGTTACATTTTATTCTAGATTTACATTAAAACCAAAGGGAAAATACCACATAGCAATATGTTTAGGAACAGCATGCTTTGTAAAAGGTTCAGAACAAATATTAGATAGAGCAAAAGAAAGATTGAAAATAGATGTTGGAGAAACAACTAAAGACGGAATGTTTTCACTAGAAGCAACAAGATGTATAGGTGCTTGTGGTCTAGCTCCTGTTTTTACAGTTAATGGAGAAGTATATGGAAAAGCAACTGTAAAAATGATGGATGAAATTATAGATAAAATTATGGAAAATCCAGAATAGGAGGCAAAAATGAAAACTTTAGAAGAAATAAAAGAAATTAGAGAAAATAAAATAAAAGAACTAGATTTAAGAGTAAATACAGCATCAGATACTAGAGAAAAACATATTTTAGTTTGCCATGGTACAGGATGTACATCATCAAAATCTCCTAAAATCATAGAAAACTTTAGAAAAATCATAGAAGAGAAAAATATAGAAAATGTTAGAGTTATACAAACAGGTTGTTTTGGACTATGTGCTAAAGGTCCAATAGTAATAATAAGACCAGAAGATACATTCTATGCAATGGTAAAACCAGAAGATTGTGAAGAAATAATTGAAAAACATATTCAAAAAGGTGAAATAGTGGAAAGACTACTTTGCAAAGATATAGACAACACAGTAGTAAAAAAATTAGATGAATTAAATTTCTATAAAAAACAAAAAAGAATAGCACTTAAAAATTGTGGAGTAATAGACCCAGAAAATATAGATGAATACATCGCATTTGATGGATACAAAGCTTTAGAAAAAGTATTATTCTCAATGTCACCAGATGATGTAATTGAAACAATTTCAAATTCTGGATTACGTGGACGTGGAGGAGCAGGATTCCCTACAGGTAAGAAATGGTCTTTTACAAAAATGGCACAAGGAGATCAAAAATATGTAGTATGTAATGCTGACGAAGGTGATCCTGGAGCATTTATGGATAGAAGTATCCTAGAAGGAGATCCACACTGCGTTGTAGAAGCTATGATGATTGCAGGATTTGCAATAGGAGCAAATAAAGGATATATCTATGTAAGAGCAGAATATCCAATAGCGGTTGAACGTTTTCAAAAAGCAATAGATCAAGCAAGAGAATATGGAATTTTAGGAGAAAATATTTGGAATTCAGGATTCAGTTTTGATTTAGAAATTAGATTAGGTGCTGGAGCATTTGTATGTGGAGAAGAAACAGCACTTTTAGAATCAATAGAAGGAAAACGTGGTCAACCAAGATTAAAACCACCATTCCCAGCAAATGAAGGATTATATGGAAAGCCAACACTAATAAACAATGTTGAAACATATGCAAATATAACAAAAATTATTTTAAATGGTGCAGATTGGTATTCTAGCATTGGAACAGAAAAATCAAAAGGAACAAAAGTATTTGCGCTAGGAGGAAATGTTAATAATACAGGTCTAGTAGAAGTACCTATGGGAGTAACATTAAGAGAAATAGTATATGACATAGGTGGAGGAATACCAAACGGAAGAAAGTTTAAAGCAGCACAAACTGGTGGACCTTCAGGAGGATGCATCACAGAAGAAAATCTAGATACACCAATAGACTATGAATCATTACAAGCAATAGGGTCAATGATGGGATCAGGTGGATTAATAGTAATGGATGATTCAAAATGTATGGTAAATCTAGCAAAATTCTATCTAGGATTTACAGTAGATGAATCTTGCGGAAAATGTACACCATGCAGAATAGGAACAAAAAGATTACTAGAATTATTAACAAAAATAACAGAAGGAAAAGGTGAAGAAGGAGACATAGAAAAATTAGAAACACTATGTAGAAATATACAAAAAGCATCAATCTGCGGATTAGGACAAACAGCACCAAATCCAGTATTAAGTACATTAAAATACTTTAGAGAAGAATATGAAGAACACATAAAAGAAAAGAAATGTAGAGCAGGAGAATGTAAAGCATTAATGCAATTACATATTGATCCAGAGTTGTGTAAAGGTTGTGGATTATGTAAGAGAAATTGTCCTGTAGATGCAATAAATGGAGAAATAAAACAACCTCATGTAATAGATACAGAAAAATGTATAAAATGTGGAACTTGCATTAATAAATGTCCATTCCACGCTATAAAATCTTAAATTATTAAAATAACAGTCATCTTATATATTGAAAACCAGATGGTTAAAAGAATAGTTATATTGCTAGGCAAAATTATATTTTAATACCGGAGTGTACATATGCACATGAGGATTTAAAATATAATTTTAACGACGCAAGATGACAATTATTTTAAACATCATAAGAGAGGAGAAAAAATGGTAAGATTAACAATAAACAATCAAGAAGTTGAAGTTGAAGAAGGAACAACGATATTACAAGCTGCTAAGAAAATAAATATTGATATTCCAACTTTATGTTTCTTAAAAGATATTAATGAGGTTGGAGATTGTAGAATGTGTGTTGTAGAAGTAGAAGGAAAAAGAGGCTTCGCAACAGCATGTATACAAAAAGTTGAAGAAGGAATGGTAATAAAAACAAATACACCAGCAGTCATAGAAGCTAGAAAAGTAGTTTTAGACTTGATTCTTTCTAATCACGATAGAGAATGTTTAACATGTACTAGAAATGGAACATGTGAGTTGCAAAAATTAGCTCAAGAATTTTATGTAGATGAAATAAAATACCAAGGTGATAGACACAAACATGAATTAGATGACATGTCACCATCAATAGTTAGAGATTTTAATAAATGTATTTTATGCCGTAGATGTGTTGCGACATGTAAAAACGTTCAACACATTGGAGCGATAGATTGTACAGAAAGAGGATTTTCATCAACAGTATCTACATATGGAGACAAAAGTTTAAATGACGTAAACTGTACATTTTGTGGACAATGTATTCAAAGTTGCCCAACAGGAGCTCTAAAAGAAAAAGATGGTACAGCAGCTGTATGGAAAGCATTAAGAGATGAGGAAAAATATGTGATAGTACAAACAGCACCAGCAGTTAGAGCTGCACTAGGTGAAGAATTCGGTATGCCTATAGGAACAAATGTTACAGGAAAAATGGTAACAGCACTAAAAACAATGGGCTTTGATAAAGTGTTTGACACAAATACAGGTGCAGATTTTACAATAATGGAAGAAGCAAACGAACTTATAGAAAGAATGAATAATAATGGAACATTTCCAATGATAACATCATGTAGTCCGGGCTGGGTAAGATATATGGAGATGAATTATCCTGAATTAATACCACATCTATCAACATGTAAATCACCACATGAAATGTTCGGAGCACTTTTAAAATCTTATTATGCAGAAAAAGAAGGTATAGATCCTAAAAAAATGTATGTTGTATCTGTAATGCCATGTATAGCTAAAAAATTCGAAAGTCAAAGAGAAGAAATGGAAAACTCAGAAATGAGAAATGTAGATAGTGTTATTACTACAAGAGAACTATCAAGAATGATAAAACAAGCTCATATAGAATTTACAAATTTACAAGATACAAACTTTGACAGCCCAATGGGAGAAGCAACAGGAGCTGCTGCAATATTTGGAACAACAGGTGGAGTAATGGAAGCAGCTTTAAGAACAGCGCAAGATACTTTAACAGGTCAAGATTTAGATAAAATAGATTTTGAAGCAGTTAGAGGAGGAGAAGGAATTAAGAAGGCAACAGTAAATATAGCAGGAAAAGAAATAAAAGTAGTAGCAGCAAGTGGACTAGCAAATGCACAAAAAATAATGGAAGAAATAAAATCTGGAAAAGCAGATTATCAATTTGTTGAAATTATGGCATGCCCAGGTGGATGTGTAATGGGTGGAGGTCAACCAATTAGAACATCAAAAGAACGTTCATCAATAGATATTAGAAAATTAAGAGCAGATTGTTTATATTCAATTGATGAAAAAAGCACAGTAAGAAAATCACATGAAAATCCAGTAGTTAAAAAGATATACAAAGATTATTTAGAAAAACCAGGAAGTCATAAAGCACACGAATTATTACACACAGAATATCAAGCAAGAGAAAAATATAGAGACTAATAATTTTTACAATTAATGTAAATGTTTTATTGACATACTTTTAAAAAAAAAGTATAATTAATACACAATAAAGAAGAAATCTTTATTAAAAGTTTTATGTAGTGCATCCATAAATGGAGCAAAAAAGACTAGAGTGAAGGCCTCTAGTCTTTTACTTTATATGTATTAATCAAATAATTTAAGAATAAGATAAAGTAAGATTAATACTATAAGTTTTATGTATTGCTCCATAATTTTCACCTCCTTTCAAGAAGGCGGAGCTTTAATATTATATGGTAAAAACTGGGAAAACACAAGTGGAAATTGTAATATAATTGAAATTGACTTTACTAACTAAGTAATAGATAATAATATCACGTAACTATGTTAACAAGAGTCTAAACGGGTAGAAGACCCAAGGAGGAAACGACATGAATGAATCATTAAGAAACTACCATGTAGCAAACCGTTACACAGAAATTTTCACAGACGAAGTGCCTGCACTTCAGGCAAAGCGGATGCATATTCGGCGTGTGAAAGAGACAGCAAGAGCTATCGCTCAGGTACAGAGGTCGGCTGTAGACAAAGAGTTGCTTGATGTCCTTGCTGAACACCATGACGATGGTCGTGTGGATCAGTATGAAATATTGGGCAAGTTTTGGGATACGGAGTTGCACCACTGCATGCTAGGAGCTGAGAGGCTCGAGGCATATCTGCACGATAACCAGCTCGACTTTGACGCCGAAACAGACCTTCTTTGGAAGGTAATGAAGTATCATGGAAGGTTGGAAATTGCAGAGAATGTATCTGCGGAAGAACGAGAGTATATTGAGCTGATTAGCGCGGCTGATGACTTTGAAAATGGCACATCCTGTGTATCATATCTCATCCGTGAGATTGACACTGACGCAAAAGGATATGTAGCCACAAACCCAGAAGATAATCAGAAGACTGTAACAAGTCAGATGATTTGGGACTGCTATGAGAGCGGCACCAAGTACGACAAACTGAAATATTGTCACACTTACGCAGACTATATCCTTTTCGCAGGTATGCTAGCGACAAATTGCATAAGGAGGTATGGCAGTATTGCCAAAACTGCGCTGATGCAACCTGGATACGGATATGAAAGCATTCTGGATGGATTCAAAGTTACATTTGAATATGCGCTGGAAAGTGAAGATGCGGACAAGGCGTATAAGATTATGTGCGACATGATTGAAAATGGTTGAAAGACTCGGCAGGATAGCATTATAATCCTGAATGGCGGGGTGGTTTTCCACCCCATGAATATATTAATAATGAAAAATATCAAACAAACATATAACAATAAAGAGAGTAGAATAAACTACTCTCTTTATTGCGTTTTAAACATTCATAAATCCTAAAATAAATAAAACTTATGACTATTTAAATAAA
>CAQPBJ010000002.1 GCA_948852945.1 uncultured Clostridia bacterium
CAAATGCTTTAGGAAATGCTTTTGTGGACTTTCTTCCACTAAAAGAACATCTTATCGCATCTCTTCCGATACCTATTATATACTTCCCTTGTTTCATATAATTCACTCAACTTTCTACGTTATTTCTACGCATATTCTACATTAATACTTTGTAATACTGGAACTCTTTCATTACCTTCAACTGTATCACCAGTTTTCAAGGTAACTTTAAGAGCATCAATAGCTTTTATTCTATGATATACAACTATGTTTCCTTCTTTTGAATTAATGAATCTTCTATATTCTTTAGTATTATTTCTAATAACTTCTAATAGTTCTTCATTTAATTCATTGTAAGCAATTCCACAACCATTAAAATCAAAAACTTTTTCTTGATGATTAATATCTTTTTCTCCTGATAAATCAATTTCTAAAACAAAAGTTGGTGCTTCCACCATTTTGTTTTTCTTATCAAGAACTTCATAATATCCAACTATTCCTAATTGAACATTAATTGCCTCATCATTTAATTCTCTAACAGCCTTGCAAACTGAATTCATACTATTTTTATTTCTACAATCTATTTCACATATCAATCTAATATTTTCATTTTTATTAATCTTATATGCGCCTTTTATTGCAGATTTAAATAGCTGTTTTCCAACACCTCTAACTCTGCTTCCATCTCTAAATGTAGCATCACAACTTGATAAAACACCAGTTATAGATAAAACATTTTCATTTTTAGTTGGAAAATATGGGTTATCAGATATTGAACTGTTGTTTTCCATTTTAACTGTAGTAGCTCCAATAATTGCATCATTACCTAATTCATCTTTTTTAGTAGCAATTATCACTGGATACTGTACTGCATTATCAGTAATTGTACTAATATTAGGTATATGAATAAAATCTCTATTACCTGTAAAGTTTGTGTCATAAAAATATGCTAATCCAAATAACATGTCTCTCATTTTTTCTTCATTGTTAATTGATTGAAACAAATAAAAGTCAACGTTATCTAAGTTAGTTTTGTTAAATAAACTTTCGTTAAAACTTTTTGTATCCTCCTCCGTTTCTCTAATATAATAATTAAATGTTCTTTCTTTAAGGCTTGACCCAAAAATCTGCGTTCGGGGTTTCACCTTATCTTTCTTTTTCATCGAAAAATTCTCCTCTTTTATAATATTCGTAAATAATATATATAGTCCTAAAATAGGGCTTTTCAGGAGTATATTTACCAATACATTATAATTGTACAAGGGTTAGAGTTTAAAAGCAATCTGTAAAAAAATTCAAATTTTTCTTGTTTTTGTCAAAAATTTGAAAAATTTTTGATTTAGTATTCTATTTGCTTAACCGCATACCTCTTTTTATCTCGTTTTTTCTCGTTTTTACGCTCAAATCGACTTGACAAATCCAGAAGTGCCTCTCTACTTCATTTTCATAGATTAGTTTTACATAAAATTATTTTAAAGTTGATTATGTTAATTGGTTATGATATAATCCCTGTCACGAAGATTTTTCTTCGAATAAAACAAGGAGGTTTTGTCTATGTATAGCAAACCGAAAGAAGTTTTAAAACTTGAAGGTATCAAACGGCTTGATTTAATCCACTCTGGAAAAGCCAACGATGTCTTCGCCACCAGCAACGCCTTCATCTACGAGATTGAGTCCACCGACCGCGTCTCTGCCGGCAACGGCGCCAAGAAGGATGTGATTCCCGGAAAAGGTGTTTCCAACAACACCATCTCCACAGCCATCTTCAAGTACCTTGCGGATCACGGCATTCCTACCCACTTTGTGGGCGACGGGACTACGCCGGCTTCCAAGTTCGTACTGGCCGCCGATATGATCCCTCTGGAGGTGATTGGCAGACTCAAGACAGCGGGCAGCTTCTGTAAGAGGTATGAATGCCCTGAGGGCATCGAGTTCGATGAGCCCTTCGTGGAATTCACTTACAAAAGTGATAATGCCGGTGACCCGCCTATCGACCGCAAGACCATCGCGGCCCTTCTGGACCAGATGCAGCTGGAAAACGAAAGAGAGATCGATCTTATGGAGTTTTACACTGCGCACATCGCGGAATTGCTGCAGGAATTCTGGCTCAACTTCGGCGTGGAAATCATCGACTTCAAGGTCGAATTTGGCCGGCTGGAAAATGGTGAAATCATTCTCTGTGATGAGATTTCCCCTGATACCTGCCGTCTGGTTGACCTTGAAACCGGTGAAAAGCTGGACAAGGACCGCTTCCGCGAGAACATGAAGGATCCTGAGAAAGGCTACAACGAGCTTCTCGCACGGCTGTGCAACAGCTGAATTACAGCAAACAAGCAAAACCTAAGGCACTGCTTCGGATTTCCGAGGCAGTGCCGCTTTTCATATTAAACCATATAAATTTATAAATACATTTATATCAACATACACAATTGATATACTAAATTAGTACACATACAAACTAATACCCCCAAAGCTGTTGGAATTAAAAATGAAACCCAAACCCACTTACTACTGCCTGTTTCTTTCTTTATGGTAAGTAATGTAGTCATACATGGAAAATGTAAAATAGTAAAAATCATAACATTAATAGCAGTTAATATAGTCCAACCATTTTCCAGCAATACTTTTCCTATTTCTAAAGCACTTTCAATATTTACCATAACTCCTTTATTCATATACATCATAAGAACAATAGGCAAAACAATTTCATTTGCTGGAATTCCAAAAATAAATGCAGTCAATATATATCCATCAAGCCCCATAAGTCTAGCAAAAGGGTCAAAAAAACTTGCAATATGATAAAGCATTGAAAAGCCATTAACATCAATATTAGCCAATAACCAAATAATAATTCCAGCAGGAACAGCACTTAAAATTGCTCTTCCTAATACAAACAAAGTTCTATCTAAAATTGACCTAACTATAATACTAGAAACATTAGGCTTTCTATAAGGTGGAAGCTCTAGAAAAAATCCACCACTCTCCCCTTTTAATAATGTTTTAGATAATATTTTTGAAACCATTATCGAGAAAAATATTCCCATTAAAATTGTTAGCATAACTACAAAAGTAGAAATAATACTTCCTGTAAAGCCTCCTACAGCTCCTGCAAAAAATATAGTTGCAATAGTAATTAAAATAGGAAATCTGCCATTGCATGGAACAAAACAATTAGTAATAATTGCAATTAATCTTTCACGTGTTGAAGTCATTATTCTGCAACCAACAACTCCAGCAGCATTGCATCCAAACCCCATACACATAGTAAGTGCTTGCTTTCCTGAAGTACCCGCTTTTCTAAAAAAATTATCTAAATTAAATGCTATTCTAGGTAAAACTCCCACATCCTCTAATAAAGTAAACAGAGGAAAAAATATAGCCATTGGCGGAAGCATTACACTAACAATCCACGTAACAGTTTGATAAACTCCATCCACCAACAAATTATTAATCCAAGTAGGAAAATTCATAAACTCAAAAAAGTATATTAACGGATCTCTTCCGAGTTCAAATATCCATGATAAAAACTTAGAAGGATAATTTGCTAAAACTATTGTAATCCAAAAAACAATTCCAAGCATTCCAATCATAATTGGAATACCCCATTTTTTCGAAGTCAAAACCTTGTCAAATTTTAAACTTCTTTCCAAATCCATATCATCTTTTGAAACAACTTCTTCTGCTATTCTTGTTGCCTCTTCTACAATCTCTTCATTACTATTAAATTTTCTAATCACGTCACCATTTTCAGTAATTTCACACAGCTTCTGTTTCAATTTTTCTAAGGTATCTTTCTTCATTGCAACCGTTCCTATAACAGGAACACCTAGCACTTCAGATAATTTATCTAAATCAATTTTTATTTTCTTTTTTTCTGCCTCATCTAATAAATTAACACAAACAACAACCTTAGATGTAAGTTCTAAAATCTGTAAAACCAAATTTAAATTTCTTTCCAGTGCAGTTGCATCAACAACAATAACTAAACCATCATAATTTTTACTTGCAATAAAATCATATGTAACATCTTCTTCTTTTGAATATGAACTAAGCGAATATGTACCAGGTAAATCAGCAATTAAAATCTTTTTTTCTTCATAATTACATATTCCGAAACTGCTTTCAATTGTCTTTCCAGTCCAGTTTCCAGTATGTTGATGCATTCCAGTAAGTCCATTAAAAATACTGCTCTTCCCCACATTCGGATTTCCTGTCATACCAATTATAAAATCAAAATCTTCATTAACAAGTATATTAGTATCTACAGCAAGCTTATTTCCAGTTGAATTTTTAGTAAGTCCCACGTAACATTTCCTCCTTATAGTTCATTATATTCAGAACCCACAAATTTGTTGACACTCCAAAACTTTTGTAAGATAATGAACTATATATCTATAAAAAGGAAAATGTTATGAAAAATTTTGATAAAATTTATGAAGAAATATATTCAGAAAACTATTCGAAAATACATTCTATAAGAAACAAAAATATTATACGAAGCACAATTATTACTCTATTTTTTGTACTTATTTCAATACCTGTAGCTATTCATATCTCACTTGTACTTACAGTAATTTTTGATTTAATAATTGCATTTTTAATATTTTTCAATCCCTTTTTCAATAATTATAATAAAGCTTATAAATCTAATATAATAAACGCTTTAATAAACAAATATGATCCAAATTTAACTTTTAAGCCAGACGCTACAATGTCAAAAAAAGTTTATGATGCAGCAGGTTTTGACATATATAACGAATACAATTCCAATGACTACATTTCTGGACTATTAGAAGGAAAAACCCCCTTTCAAATGAGTGATATTCACACTTTATATGTAACTCGTGATGAAAATGGTCATAAAACTAAAACAACTACTTTTAAAGGTTTGTTTTCTGTTAGCGAATTAAATCAAATTATACCAGATAAAATACAAATACGTTTAGATAAAAAAATATTCACTTCAGAAGCAAAAGATAATAATAAAATAAATATGGACTCACAAGAATTTGAAAAATATTTTAATGTATTTGCTCAAAACAAATTACTAACTATGCAAATTTTAACTGCTGATTTAATGAACTACATTCTATCTTTTAAAAAAGAAAATAATATTAAATTTGAAATTATTATTAAACATAAAAAATTATATACTCGTATTCATTGTAAAAATATTTTTGAAGGTAATATTCTAAAGAATCCATTAGATTATACAGTACTACACACATATTTCAAGTATTTAGATTTTATAATAGAACTAAATAAAAAATTAAATTATACTCTATCAAACAAAGATTTATAAGGGGAAAAGTTTATGAAAAATTTTAATCAAATTTATGAAAAAATCTATGAACAAGCAACAGTAGATAATATTGAAGAAAAACGAAAAGAATATTTAAAACAATCTAATAAAACTAAACTAAAAGCACTAATTATAGGAGGAACAATCTGTATCATATTTGCTATATTAAAACTATTTGTTTTATTACCATTTGCAATTATAATTACATTCTTTTCTTTATTTCTATCAGGTTCTTCATCACACAACTCTTACAAAAAAGAATATAAAAGCAAAATTATATCATCACTTGTAACAAATTATGATGAACAATTATACTTTAATGGTGACCTTCAAATTCCAAGAATCATATATAATGCTGCTGAATTTGAAGGATACGACAATTTTTATTCAAATGATTACATTCATGGAAAAATAGATGGAATTATTCCTATTCAATTAGGCGATATTAGAACAGAAAATGAACATACAGATAGTGACGGAAACACCACATATACAACAGTTTTCAGAGGATTATTTTCTGAAGCAACTCTTTCAAAAGATTTATTTAATATAATAAAAATAAGATCTGATAAAGGAAAACTTGCTAAACTTTTCTCTGGCAAAGAACAAGTAGAAATGGACTCACAAGAATTTGAAAAATATTTTGATGTATTTTCAAGTGATAAAATTTTAGCAGTAAGAATATTAACTTCAGATATAATGAACTATATGATTGATTTCAAAAAAAATAATAAAGTTAACTTTGAAATCACTTTAAAAAATAATCATATGTATATAAGAATTCACTGTGATGATATGTTTGAAAGTAGTATGTCTAAAAATGCTATTGACTTTGATACACTTCATAAATATTATAAATTCCTTGATTTCATGTGTGAATTAAATAAAAAAATATATACAGTAATACAAGAAAAAGATATATAACCTCTATTATTAAACTTTAATTTTTGATATAATATATTCATATTAATAAAAAGGAGATTAAAAATGACAATAGCAATTTGTGTAGTAATATTTTTTTTAGTAATCGTACTTTCTGTGTATAATAGTTTAGTAAGAAAAAGAAATGCCGTTAAGCAGTCACGTTCTTCTATAGATGTGTACTTAACACAAAGATTTGATTTAATTCCAAATCTTATTGAAACAGTTAAAGGGTATGCAGCACATGAAAAAGAAATTTTTGAATCAATAACTAAATTAAGAAGTGAGTATAACCAAACTAGAGATTTAAATAAGGCTTCAGCACTTAATAATCAAATAGATAAAATTTTATTAATCGGTGAAAACTATCCAGAATTAAAAGCTAGTGTAAACTTTTTAAACTTACAAAAAAATTTAGCTAGAATGGAAGATCAACTTCAAGCTGCTAGACGTTTGTATAATATTGATGTAACAGCATATAATACATCTCTACAAACCTTCCCTACTAACTTAATAGCAAATGCTTTTAAATTTAAAGAAGAAAAATTATTTGAACTAGAAGCTGGTAAAAATGCTAATATAAAAGTTGAATTATAATATTTCTTTTTAACAACTAAAAAAACAAAAACCAAGACGGAGAATTTAATTATTCCCCGCCTTTTATTTTGCTTTATTTTCTGTTTTTTTCTTCTACGATGATACATGTTACTGTTATTCCTAAAACTATAAATATAACCAATATTGCAAGTTTTACGATAGTATTATTGTCTTCTGCTCCTGTTTTAATTGAGATTACTAAATCTGCTTTTCCTTTGTTGTCGTCGATTGTTATTTCTTCAAATCCTGCTTCATTGTCTACTTTTACTATTTCTGCTATGTTTTCCTTCATTCCTAAGTTGTTCTCTGATGGATTCCATCTCATTATTACGTTATAGCTTCTTTCTTGTCCTGGCTCTAGGTCTTCTACACTTAAAATGGCTGTATCTTCATGGATTACCCAAGTCTTGTTTTCTTCTTCCTTCATTGTCATTCCGTTTGGAATGTTTTCTATAAGTTCAGCTCTACCTTTTAGCTCTGCTGTATTTGTTACTTTTATTTCATATGTAACAACAACTTCTGCTGACGTTAAACCACTCTTATCTAGTTCTACTTTTCCTATATTACCATTTATTGATAATACTTGACCATTATAAGCTATTTCTTTTACTTGTTTTTCTACTTTTAAGTTAAAGTCTTTTTTCTTGTAATAATAGTTAACCATTATATCTTCTGCCTTCATATTTCCTTTAGCATTTTGTGGCATTTCTACTAAGTTATAGTACTTAATTTCTTTTTGTACTGTTTCATATTCGTCACCTTCATGTCCGTCTATTACTTCCTCTGCTGCTATTGTTTCTTTTGTATCTATATCATAGTAGTTTGTTATAACTTTAGCAGGTCTTATGTAGTAGTAAATAACTTCAGTTATATCATCAAACATTATTCCTTTTTGGTTTGTTGGAACTTCGATTAAATCATAACCAGATATTGCTTTTTCTTCTGTAGTATAGTTATCACCTTTGTGACCGTCTATTACTTCTGTATCAGCAATTTCTTGCCCTGTTATTTTATCTACATATTTTACTTGTACTTGAACTCTTCTTGCGTAATAGTATGTTACAACGATTTCTTCTTTTGTCATTTTTCCTGTAGCGTTTTCTGGATATCTTTCTTTTACTAAGTCATATCCTGGTATTTGTTTTGCTTCTGTCTCATAATTATCTTCTGCATATCCATAGTAGTTTCTTTCTTCAACTAGTGGTTCATCTGTTAATACATCTAAATGTCTTTCTACTACACCAGCTGATTCTGGTACATAATAATATTTAACTATTATATCCTCTTTAGTCATATTACCATTACTATTTTCAGGTACTTGAATTAGTCTATATCCTTCAAATATTTTGTTTTCAGTTGTATATGGATCGTCTTCATGTCCAGTTTCTACAACATCTTCCTCTATTCTGTTTCCTGTTGTTTTGTCTATATATTGTGTTGTAACTTTAGCTCTATGGATATAGTAATATGTTACTGTTATTGGGCTTACTGTCATATATCCTTCGCTGTTTGCTGGTAATCTATCTTCTACTAAATCATATCCTGTAAATTCCTTAGATGGAATACTATACTCGTCTCCTTCGTTTCCTTCATGTACCTCATTATATAATACATCATTATTAATTATATCAATGTGTTCTTCTATTATTCCTCCTGATACATGTAGATAGTAGTATTTTAATATTATTTCATCTTTTGCCATATTTACTGTTTTTTGTTCTGGTTCTTGTACTAAGATATAATCGTCGAATGTCTTCGTTTCTGTTACAAATTCATCTCCTACTAAACCTTCGTCTGTTCTTTCATCTAGTATTTCACCTGTTGTTATATTAATATATTGAACTGTTGCTCTAGTGTTTTGTAAGTAATAATAAATTACTGTTAAAGGTTCTACTTCTAGTTGTCCAGTAGTGTTACCACTGTTTTCAACTAAAGTATATCCTTCAATTTCTTTAGCGTCTGTTCTATACATCTCTCCTACTTTACCCGTTTGTTTTTCTGGTCTTGCAAGTTCGATGTCTGTATTTTTCTCTAAGTAGAAAATGTTTAACTCAGCATCTTTTACTGCGTAATAGTAAATAACTTCAATAACTTCTTCTGTCATTACACCTGTTGCGTTTGCTGGTGTTTGAGATAATGTATATTTAACTGGAATATCTGTAGCTACTTCAGTAGTATATTCTGAATCTATTAATCCTTCAATCTCAACATCTTCACTTAATTTATTAGTTGTGCCTTCTTCGTAGTGATGTACTATTACTTTAGTAGCTTTTAATTTATAGTAGTAAATTACTTCAATAGTATCCTCTGTCATTGTTCCAGTTGCATTTGCTGGTGCTTGAACTAATTCGTATTTACTTGGCAAGTCTTCAGCTATAGTTGTTTCATAGTCGTCTCCGACTTTACCAGTAACTGTTACATCATTTGCTACTTTAGTTGTAGTTCCTTCAACGTAGTGATGAACTATAACTGAAGCATCTTTCTTAGTGTAATATAAGTTAATTACATTATCTTTTGTAGCTATAACTAATTCATCAACATTAGCTGAATCATAGTTATATCCATAAATATAAACTACTTCGTCTGATGCTTTTATAACATCTTCAAATGTTACATTATCAACTACCTTTTGGTCTTTTAATACTTTGTTTGTATCTTTTTCTAGATAGTTAACGGTGTAGCTTAAGTCTGTACGTTTTGTATAGTAAATATTAATTACATTTTCACTTGTTGTAATTGTTAAAGTTTCTTTATCTACTGAATTATAATCATATCCAGCGATATCAATTACTTCTTCGCTTGATGTTATTACATCTTCAAATGTTGCATTATCAACCACTTTTTGAGCACTTAATACTTTATTAGTATCTTTTTCTAAGTAGTTAACTTTGTAACTTAAATCAGTACGTTTTACATAGTAGATATTAATTACATTTTCACCTGTTGTTATTACTAATATAGGATTATCAACAGAATCATATGTATATCCATCTATATCAATTATCTCATTGCTTGATGTTACTACTTCTGCAAATTTCATTCCGTCTTGATCTTTTTGAGTACTTAATACTTTATCAGTATCTTTCTCTAAGTAATTAACTTTATAAGATAAATCTACTCGTTTTGTGTAATAAATATTAATTACGTTCTCACCTGTTGTTATTATTAATACAACCTTATCATTTGAATCATAGTTATAACCGTCTATTTCAACTATTTCGTCTTCTGCTTTTACAGTATCAGCAAATTTCATTCCATCTTGGTCTTTCGCCATTTTCAATACTTTATTTGTGTCTTTTTCTAAATAATTAACTTTATAAGATAAGTCTGTACGTTTTGTATAGTAAAGGTTAATTACATTTTCACTTGTAGAAATTGTTAAAGTATCTTTATCTGATGAATCAAATATATATCCATCAATTGTAATTACTTCATTTTCTGCATTTATAACGTCCTCAAATATTATATTACCAACTACTTTTTGAGTACTTAATACCTTATTAGTTTCTTTTTCTAAATAGTTAACTTTATAACTTAAATCAGTACGTTTTATATAGTAAATATTTATAACATTTTCACCAGTTGTAATTGTTAGAGTATCTTTATCTACTGAATCGTAATTATATCCATTAATATTAATTACTTCATCTCTTGATTTTATTACTTCTTCAAAAATCACTTCATTAACCACTTTTTGTACACTTAATACTTTGTTTGTATCTTTCTCTAAATAGTTAACTTTATAGTTTAAGTCTGTTCTCTTTGTATAGTAAATATTTATGGCATTTTCACTTGTTGTTATTACTAGCTCGTCTTTATCTACTGAATCATAGCTGTATCCATCAATATTAATTACTTCATCACTAGAAGTTATTACGTCTTCGAATGTTACATTAGTAGCTACTTTTTGAGTACTTAATACTTTACCTGTACCTTTTTCTAAGTAATTAACTTTGTAACTTAAATCATTTCTCTTTGTATAATAAATATTAATTACATTCTCTCCTGTTGTAATAGTTAATGTATCTTTATCTACTGCATCATAGTTATATCCGTCTATTTCTATTACTTCGTTATCTGATATTACAACATCTTCGAATGTCATTCCTTCTTGTACTTTTTGAGTACTTAATACTTTATCAGTATCTTTCTCTAAATAATTTACTTTATAACTTAAGTCTGTTCTCTTTGTATAGTAAATATTAATTACGTTTTCACCTATTGTAATAGTTAAATTATTTTTATCTACTGAGTCATAATTATATCCATCTATATCAACTACTTCATCTGACGCTTTTATAACATCCTCGAATGTTACATCATTAACTACTTTTTGAGTACTTAATACTTTATTAGTATCTTTCTCTAAGTAATTTACTTTGTAACTTAAATCATTACGTTTTGTATAATAAATATTTATTATGTTTTCTCCTGTTGCAATTGTTAAAGTATCTACATTAACTGAATTATAATCATATCCATCTATATCAACTACTTCATCTGACGCTTTTATAGTATCTTCAAATGTTACATCATTAACTATTTTTTGAGTACTTAATACTTTATCAGTGTCTTTTTCTAAATAGTTAACTTTATAGCTTAAATCATTACGTTTTGTATAGTAGATATTAATTACATTTTCACTTGTTGTAATAGTTAAACTATCTTTATCTACTGAATCATAATTGTATCCATCTATCTCAATTACTTCATTTTCTGTATTTACTACACTTTCTAAAATCATATTATTTTGTACTTTTTGAGTATTTAATACTTTATTAGTGTCTTTTTCTAAGTAATTTACTTTATAAGATAAGTCAGTACGCTTTGTATAATAGATATTGATTACATTTTCTCCAGTTGTAATAGTCAATCTGTCTTTATCTACCGAATCATAATCATATCCATCGATATCAATTATTTCATCACTTGAAATTATTACTTCTTCAAATGTTACATCATTAACAATTTTTTGAGTACCTAATACTTTATTTGTACCTTTTTCCACATAATTTACTTTGTAACTTAAATCAGTACGTTTTGTATAATAGATATTAATTACGTTTTCACCTGTTGTTATTATTAATACAACCTTATCATTTGAATCATAGTTATATCCATCAATATCAATTACTTCATCTTCTGCTTTTACAGCATCAGCAAATTTCATTCCATCTTGTTCTTTTGCTATTTTCAATACTTTATTAGTATCTTTTTCTAGATAATTAACTTTGTAACTTAAGTCTGTACGTTTTGTATAATAAAGATTAATTACATTTTCTCCGGTTGTTATGCTCAAAGTATCTTTATCTGCTGAATCAAATATATAACCATCAATTTCAATTACTTCATTTTCTGAATTTACTACACTTTCAAAAGTCACATTATTTTGAAGTTTTTGAGTACTTAATACTTTACTTGTATCTTTTTCTAAATAATTTACTTTATATGATAAGTCACTACGTTTTACATAGTAAATATTAATTACATTCTCTCTTGTTGTAATTGTTAAGGTTTCTTTATCTACTGAATCATAATTATATCCATCGATATCTATTACTTCATCACTTGAAGTTATTATATCTTCAAATGTTACACTATCAACAACTTTTTGAGTACTTAACACTTTATTAGTATCTTTCTCTAAGTAGTTAACTTTATAACTTAAATCTGTACGTTTTGTATAATAAATATTTATGATGTTTTCGCCAGTTGTAATAGTTAGACTATCTTTATCTACTGAATCATAATTATATCCATCAATTGTAATTACTTCATCACTTGGAGTTACAACATCTTCAAATATCATATTGTTTTGTACTTTTTGAGTACTTAATACTTTATTTGTATCTTTTTCTAAATAATTAACCTTATAACTTAAATCTGTACGTTTTGTATAGTAAATATTCATGACGTTTTCGCCAGTTGTAATAGTTAACGTATCTTTATCTACTGAATCATAATTATATCCATTAATGTCTATTCTTTCATCTTCTGAGTTAATTACACTTTCAAATTCTTTATTTCCCTGAATTTTTTGAGTATGTAATACTTTATCTGTCCCTTTCTCTAAATAATTTACTTTATAACTTAAATCTGTACGTTTTATATAATAAACACTTATCACATTATTTGCTTCATTTTCTGTTACGGTTAATGGTCTATTTTCTTCTTTTTCAAATTTATAACCATCTTTTATTTTGCTAATATACTCTTCTATTTGTGTTCCATATGTTGCTTTTTCAATTTCAGTAACTTTTTCGTCTTTTTCTCCATTGTAATAGTATTCTACCTTGTAGTTATATTCTTTTAATTTATAATAATATGTTACTACTATTGTGTCTCTCGTATATATTCCTATAGCGTTATCTGGAATTACACATACTTCATATATTGCTTTTAAATCTTCTGAAGATACTGCTTCTGACTTATATTCAAATCCTTCTTTTCCTATCTTCTCTTCACTTTGTATTTCTGTTCCATCTTTTGCAATTACTTTTTCTTCTGTATATGTATAACTTCCATCTTCATTTTTTATTGCAATATAATGGTTTACTATTACCTTCGTTTTCTTGTCATTCTCTATAGTTACTGAATGTTCGCCATCTTCACTTACTTCTATTATTACACTTTCTTCATTTAAATGATATCCTTCTGGTGCCTCTAATTGCGTTATTTTATATAATCCCTTTGTTAATTCTACTGTAGCTTTACCTGCATCATTTATCTCTACTTCTATAACACTTTCACTGTCACCTTTAGCTTTTAACTCTATATTATTTACAGTAAACTTATCTTCCCCTGCCGATGTGCTTCCATCTTTATAGTATCCTAAATGTAAATAATATACTTTTCCACTTTGCAAAGTTGTCACATATTCTTGTGCTGATTGTGTTCCAGATATATTTATAAATTTTTCACTGCTACTATATACTGGTCTTTCTGGAGTTTCTGTTATTATTGCATATCCATAGTCTCCACCATTCTGACTTGATATTTCCGCATTTACTATTAATTCATACTCTCTTGTGGCATCTAACAAATCTATTGGAATATATGAAGTTGCTATTGTATTATCTTTTCCTTGGTTATTTGACTCATATCTTCCGCTATTTTCTGTAAAATTATATGTTGATTTTTTAGTTCCATATACTTTTATGCTGTTAAATTCTATTTGGTCTTCTCCACTATCTATTAATATATCTTTTCTATATCCTAGATGTAAGTAATACGTCTTTCCACCTTCTAATATAGCTGTATAGTCTTCCGCACTTTTTGTTCCTGATATATATATAAATCTTCCAGAATTTGAATTGTATGCTGGTGCTGATGTTGTTTCCGTTATTGTCGCATATCCATAATCAAGAAGATTTTGACTTGATACTCTAGCATTTACTACTACATAATATGTTCCTGTTTTTTGACTCAAATCTATCTTTATATATGAATTAGCTGTTGTATTTCCTTTTCCTCTTGAACCTTGATATGTCTTTCCATTAGTTGGTATATATTTTCCATCTCTTTCAACAAAATAGTATTCTCCATTGTTAGTTAATTCTCCACGTACTTCTGTTATTTCTTTTGTAGCATCCATTCCTTCACTATATTCTTGTCCATTTGCTACTAGATTTCCTATTGATACATTATCTGTATCAGGACTTATTTTAAATTTTGCTCCTACTAGTAATTCTTTTGTTTTTCTATCTACATTATTTATTACTATCTGCTCTTTACGCTTTGTATAATATAAATTTATTACATTATCTGACTCTTTTGTCGTTATTGTTATGCTCTCTTTTTCACAACTATCATAATTATATTCTTTTATTGCAATAACTTCATCCGCTGCATTAATTATACTTTCAAATTCCTGATTTACTACTACTTTTGGTGATTTTATTACTTTATTTGTTTCTTTATCTAAGTAATTTACGATATAAGTTAAGTCTTGACGTTTTATATAATAACTCTTTATTACATTATTAGCTTCATTTTCAGTTATTGTTAATGGTTTATTTTCTTCTTTTTCAAACTTATATCCATCTTTTATCTTTTGTGGATATTCTGTTATTTGTGTTCCATATTCTGCTGTCGCAGTTTCAGTCACTGTTTCATCTTTTTCTCCATTATAATAATACTCTACTGTGTAATTGTACTCTCTTAGCTTATAATAATAGATTACTTCAATGTTTCCATAAATATATTGCCCACTGCTATTATCTGGCTCATTAACCACTCTATATTTTACTTTAACACTTTCTAATGCCTTAGTAGCATATACATCTCCAACATATCCTGTTTTAATCTCATCTGGTGCTTCTGTTCCATCACTTAAAGTTACTCTTGTTGTTGTTCCTTCTATATAATGATGTACTGTTACTGTTCCTTGTAACTTTTCAAATTCTGCTATTACTTTTATATCTGTAATTACATTAGTAAATTTATCTAATGTATATGTTCTAATATCTCCTTCAAGTTCAACATTCTCTTCTGTAATTGTTCCATCTTCACTTATCTTTTGAACTTTTATTGATTTTATTTTATAGCCTTCTTCTGCCTCCACTACTATATCTTTAGTAGAATTTGCTTCTACTATAACATTTTCATAAGAAGCTAATCCTTCTCCTGATATACTTCCGCCTTTTACTTCAACTGTTTCTCCAAATACATTTGTTTCTTCATGAGTTTTTACCTCTGTTGCTATATCATAATCTTTAAGTCTATAATAATAAATTACATTTACTTCTGGATATTCATATACTCCTGTTTCGTTTTCAGGTTCTTCTACTAATTTATATTTCCAATCAATATTTTCTTTACTTGAAGTTTGATATTCTTCTCCTTCTTGTCCACTATAAATTTCGTCTTCTGCTAAGCTTCCATCTGCTAATGGAACACTCATTTCTGTTCCTTCTATATAGTGTTTTACAACTAAAGGAATTGATTTTTTAACATAATAATATGTTACTACAATATCCTCTGATGTATATGTCCCCACTGCATTTGAAGGAATTATATATTCACCATTTTCATCTTTCTCTAGTTCATATTTTTCAAAATCTACCTTTGGTACTGTTGTATATGCATCATTTGGTCTATAATCTGATACCTCATCTTCTGCTAAAGCTGTAGTAGTACCTTTAATATAATGATGAACTGTTACTTTACCTTTTCTTTCGTTAGGTATATCAAATTCTTTTACACCATCTTGTCTAAATTCTATAGTAGTAGGTTCTTCATTTAACCAATAGCCTTCTGGAGCTACAAGTTCTGTAACTTTATATTTACCAAAAGGCACTTGAATAATCGCCTGACCGTCTAAATTTGTTTCAATTTCTGTATGATACAACTCTGAATCATTTGTTGTTATATTTATACTATTAATAGTAAATTTATCATCTCCAAAAGATATACTAGCATTTTTATAATATCCAAAATGTAAATAATATATTTTTCCTCCATTTAACACAGTATTATAATCTTTTGCTACCTGTGTTCCTGATATATAAATAAATCTTCCTAAAGCATTACCATATGTTGGTCTAGTTGTATTTTCTGTTACCGTTGCATATCCATAGTCTCCACCACTTTGACTTACTATTTCTGCATTTACAGTTAAATTATATTTACCTACATATTCTGTTAAATCAATTGGTATATATGAATTAGCCACAGTATCATCTTTACTTTGGTTATTTGATTCATATTTTCCCGCATTTTCTATAAAATTATAGTTTGTAATTATTGCTTGATATAGATTAATGCTATTAATTACTATCTGATCATTACCTGTATCTACACTACCATCTTTTCTATACCCTAAATGTAAATAATATACTTTTCCACCTTCTAAAACCATTGATATATAATCTTTAGCAACTTTAGTTCCTGATATATAAACGAATCTTCCTGTGCTTGAATTATATTCTGGTGCTGTAGTAGTTTCTGTTACCGTTGCATAACCATAATCTGCAGTTTGGCTTGAAGATTCTGCATTTACAACTACTACATATTTTCCTTCTTTATTTGTTAAATCTATTGGAATATATGAATTAGCTGTTGTATTCTGTATACCTTCAGTTCCACCATTAGCTATTTGATAAGTCTTACTATTTGTTGGAACATATTTTCCAGATTGTTCTATAAAATATTGTGTTCCATTATTAGTTAAACTACCTAAACTATCTATTATTTCATTTGTTTTATCTGCTGATACATATTTTTGACCATTTGCTGTTAACTCTCCTATAACGTTTTTAGGATTTTGTCTTTCTTCTAATTGGTCTAATTTAAATTTAGCTCCAGTAATTCTTTCCTTTGTTTGTGAATCTATTTTATTTATTGTTATCTTACTATTTGCTAATGCATATGTAACAACAATATTTTTATTTTCTGTAACATTTGTAAACTGTGGCATTATATATGAACCATCTTCCAAAGTTTCAAATTGATGTTCTTCATCATTTACAGTAATAGAAATAATTTCATATCCTTCATCTGGAATTATTTTAATTTCTTTTGTAGATGTTCCTCCATATTGTATAGTTTCAAAATTTGTTAAACCTTCACCTGAAATTGTTCCACCTGACACACCATCTATCTGTTGAATATTTGTTGTTATTTTAAATTCTTTTAAATAGTTTTTAACTTCTAACTCTTGAACATCAGGCACTCCCATTTCAGCCTGTACTTTAGCTATAAACGCATCTTCATTTCCCTGAGACGTTATATTTTCACCTTTTTCTCCTATAATACTTCCTGAATAATTTCCAGCCAACAATATTGAGCCATCTACAGTTTCTGATACTGAATTAATATTTGAACCAGTTGTATATTTCCACTTTAAATCACCCTTTGAACCATATTTTGCAATTAAGCCTCTCATTGGCCATTGATTTTTTACACTATCATAAACACCAATTTTTCCACCAACAAGTATTCCACCATCAGAAGCCTCTTTTACCGAATAAACCGCATCGGCTGTTCTTTCAGTTATCTCTTTATGCCATTCTAAGTTTCCATTTTTATCATATTTTAATATTATTCCATCAATATCTAAACCAGAAACTCTATCACCATTATCTAAAACAATATTTAATTTAAATGTACCACCAGCAATTACTCCACCATCGCTTGTTGCACCAACAGAATAAATATAATCATATACTCCTGCTCCACCAACTTGTTTATACCATTCTAGCTTGCCATTTTTATCATATTTTAATATCAAACCTGCATAACCGCCACCGGTAACAGTTATTCTATCTCCGTTTTCTAATATAAGTGATTCTCTGAAATATCCTCCTGCAACTATTCCTCCATCTGCTGTTTCTGCAACTGAACAAATAGTATCATATGCAGAATCTTGTAATCTTTTATAATACTCTAAATCTCCACTTTTATCATATTTTAATATTATTCCATCACAATCGCCAACAGATGTTAAAACCTCTCCATTATCTAATGTAATTGAACCATTAAACTCTCCTCCTATTAAAAATCCATCATCTGCTGTTGTTGCTAAAGATAAGATAGCATTATTATTTCCTTTTATTTGTTTATACCACTCAAATTCTCCAGATTCAGAATATTTAAAAATTATTCCATTAGTTTGTGTTCCTGATGTTATTTTATCTCCATTTTCTAGTATAAACCATCCATCATTATAATATTGACTACTAAATTTTCCACCTACTAATATTCCTCCATCTGATGTCTCAACAATAGATTTAATCTGACTACCATTTGTTTTTAATTGTTTATACCACTCAATTTTACTATCATTACCATATTTTACAATTAATCCATATTCATTATTGCCATTTACAGTAGGTACTACTGTGTCATCATCTAATGTAATTGAATTTCTAAAAGTTCCTCCTGCAACTATTCCACCATCTGATGTCCCCACAACTGTTTGAAAAGAATCTGCATTAACTCCACCAATTGACATCACTTTTTTAGGTATTATTTCAGCAGTTTCTTTCCATACTAACTTTAATATAATACCATCAGTTTTTCCATTCTTAGTAGCAACCTCTGCTTTACTTCCATCTGCTAGTATAATATTATTAGTAAATTCTCCTCCTACTAATATATCTCCATTCTCCATTTCTACTAAAGAATATACTCCTATATCTCCAACTCCGGTTATTTGCTTAGCCCATAATTCTTCGCCAGACTCAGAATATTTTAAAATCATACCATCTGTATCATAAGGACTTAATACATTTTTATCTCCAAAAGTAAGTACATTTCTAAAACTTCCTCCTACTAATATTCCTCCATCTACAGATTGTATTACTGACCTAATAGTATCACTACCAGAAGTCCCTACTTGCTTATACCACTCCAATTCTCCATCTTTAGAATATTTCAATATAAGTCCATCCGAATCACCTTTTGAACTTAATACATTTTCATCATCTAAAGTAATAGTACTTCTAAATACTCCTCCTACTAATATTCCTCCATCTGATGTCTCTATGATAGAATACATTTCATTATCACCATTTCCACCTATATGTTTATACCATTCTAACTCTCCAGTTTTACTATATTTAGCTACTATTCCATCATTTCTATCAGAAACTAATTGAACATCATCACTCAAATTATACTCAGATGAGAACTGTCCTGCAAAAGCAATTCCACCATCAGATGTTCCACATAATGAATACACATTACTAGTACCAAAAGTTGTAACTAAATGTTTATGCCATAACAATTCTCCATTTTTACTATATTTTATTATTGCTGAATCATACTCTCTTCCTGCATATAAAGCATCTCCATTTTCTAATGTAACTGAGCCTGCACCATAAAAAGTCACACCTATTATTATCTCTCTATTATCTGTTTCAGATATTGATTTAATATAATTATGTTCTCCATTTGGAATATCTTTAAACCATTCTATTTCCCCAGTTAATGTATATTTTATTAGTACTAACCCATTTGTCTTTGTCGTATAACCATTTTCTAATGTAATTTGTCTACTCATTCGAGAACCCACTATTATTCCACCATCAGATGTTCCTTGTACAGCCTCAATCATTTCTGTACCAAATCCACCTATTTGCTTATACCATTGTATATTACCATCTTTGTCATATTTAATTACAATTCCATCTTCCGCTCCTCTAGAAGTTAACTTTTCACCATTTGTCAACGTAATAACATCTCTAAAAAATCCTCCTACTACTAAGCCACCATCTATTGTTTCTGATATTGATCTCAAATAATCATAATTAATACCTCCATACTTATCATACAATTCTACATCCAAAGTCTTTAAAGCTTCTCTAGACGCACCTATACCAAAGTAATATTCATTATCTTTTAAAACATATCTATCATCAGCCTCTACTTCTATCGCTTTATATAACCCTTCAGGTAAATCAGCTGTTATCTCTCCATTTTCATTTGTAACTACAACATAATATTCTCTACCATTTATAGTTTCTTTAGTTCCTATAATATTTCCTTTACTATCTCTAGCTGGAATATCACCATTATCTACATTATATATAGCAAATTTTACACCAGGTAAAACTTCTGCCGTTGTTCCATCTTTCTTTACTAATTTAAATGATGGACTATCTTCAATTACTAAATGTACTACGTCTCCTTCTGAAGTATAATTTTTAGCAGTCTGACCAGCTGATAATTCTTCTTGAAATTCTAATCCCCCATCAACTTTTTGTACTTTAAATACAATATCTTTTACTTTGGCATATCCAGCTGGAGCATATGTCTCTTTTAATATATATGTGCAATCTAAATCTTTTCCATCAACATATTGATATAAATTAGAAATTACTATTTTTCCATTCTCATCTGAAATATATTCACCTAATGCTTTTCCATCTTTTAATAATCTAAATTTTGCACCTACTAAAAATTTTTCACTTTCACCTTTAATTGCCTTGGTTATATCTAAAGTGTATGTTGGTATCTTTTCTTTTTCCAATATAAAATTTATTGTTGGTATTTCATCAACAAGCTCAACTCTATTTTCGTTAACTGTTCCTTCATTTATAACAGCTTGATATACACCATTATTATTTCTTATAACAAATTTAACTTTAGATACATAATAACCTTCTGCTTTCGTTTCTTGTAATACATATTCTTCATCTATATATAAACCTGCTATTGTTAATTCACCATTTAAATCAGTTATAATACTTTTTCCGCTTTCAGGCATGCCTTTTCCTGTTAGCATATATCTAATATTATTTAACTTTCTTCCTGTACCTAATTCTTGCGCTGTTACTTTTAAATTTGGACGTACTTTATCTTCAACAGCAAGTGCAACTACATAACCTGCATCAGATTCCTTTACAACTATATTTGTCGCTTTTTTTAATGTTCCAGAAATTAAAACAGGTTCAATTTTTCCTTCAGCATTAACACTTGTTCTAAATTTAATTTCATCTGAATTTAACTCATATTGATTAGAAGTTTTTATTTCTCGAATAATATATGTTTTATCAACAAATAAATTCTTTAATATTATTTTTCCATCATTATCAGTAACTCTAGCTTTTCCTTCTTCAGCTCCTTCTTCGATAATAGAATATGTTGCTTGACCTACTAGTCTTTCTGAATCTTTTTGATATTTTGTTATCTCTAAATCAAACTGTCTTGCTATCATAAAACCTAATTTATTAGGCTCTACATATGTTCTATACTTTCCTTCTTCTGTATCTAAACTAAAATATATACCATGATGACTATATGATACTTCATTGTAATTCAACGCTTCTGGTATTTCTATCTCATAAGTAAACTTATGTGTTTCACCTGTTACCATTGAATAGTTTTCTAAAACAATCAGATATGCTTTTATTTTTGACCAATCAGCAGGACTTGTTGTCCAGCGGTTTTTGCTATCTGTAATATCTTTACTTGGTTGCTCAACATCTGTATAGTAAACTGTTGTCTTACCATGTAATTCTTCTGGAATCTGAATTCCTGCATCTGTCATTCTTGTATCAAATTCAGAATTCATATCTCCCTTGCTTATTGTATATGTATTTCCCTTAAATGGTATTTTTCCTAAAACAAATATTTCACTTATTGTATTTTCATAACCATTTTTTATTTCTAATTCTATCTTAGCTTTTCTCTGATTTTTTTCAACAATAGCATTTTGTGGAGCAATTGCTATACTTCCTTTTTCATCATAATTAGTAGCTATTTGATTCGTTAATAACGTACCTGGTGATACTAAATTTAATGTCAATCCTGTTTTATTTACATATTCTTTTATATTTAAATTTCCATTAATATCATAAATATCTTCTCCTCTAGAAGAATAATTTTCACAATTTTCATTACTTGCATATAACTCTATCTCTTTTGAAGTTGATACAAGTCTTGGATCTGGAGTCATATTACAATTAATTACTATTTCATATGAAGTAGGTGCATCATTTTCAGTAATAATTTTTACAAATGTACATCCATCTTCTACATATGATTCCCAGCTTATAATACTAACACTTGAATTATTTATAGTCACGTCATTTATTTCTAAATCTATTATTTCTTTAGGCATCTTTAATAGAAATGCACCATTTATCCACTTTTCACGATTATCAGATGCACTTGTTTCTGTAACTATTTTTATTTCAACATTTTCTTCAGTTGACTGTGTAGAAAAACTTGTTCTTTCCATAACTAATTTAGCTAATGATGAAGATGCTTCATAATATGCAGTATGTGTTGTTTGACAAAAAGGTATATCGTTTATATCACATATTGCATTAGACTTAATTTGTGAAAAGCTATTAAATTCCTCTAGTGAATAGTTTTCTGCTATATATTCACTATTTAACTCTTTTACATTATGTATAGTTATTTGTGATCTTGGTTTTATCTCACTTGTCTCTATTCTTATATGCTCAATAGGTTCTGAATACTTATATGGATTTATTTTTGTATATTTACTCCAATTCTCTTTTGTAAATGTCTCTATCAATTCATCAGTATCATTGTTATAAACTTTTATATAACCATTATCTTCATATAAACCTGCTTTGTAATTAGAAAAATATATACCTGCATTAGATACCATATTTTCCATAGAAATTTCAGTTCCATCATTTTTTACTAAAATATCGGATCCTTCATTTCTTATTGTAGTTTTGCATACCTTATTTTCAGCATAATATCCATTATTAGCACGCCATAATACTTCATAAGTTTCAGTAGTAGTTGTAGATATTCCATTATATATTTTTAACGCATTATCCTTTGAAACAACATATCTTACTGGATTATATACATATTTACCTACATATACATCTAATCTTGATCCTTCTTCTTTAGTCATATTATTAAAAATAATTGAAAATAAATTCGTAATTATTTTTGATTTATATGGGTTATCAAATTCCTCATTCGGATTATTAAATCCTTCATAAAAAGCTTTAGGTTTAAATTGTAATTCTACAGAATCTGTACCCATACTTTTATATGCCTCTAATGGATATGTTACTGTCACATTAAATCTCGTGATTCTTACACCATTAGTCAATACATATGCATTTTTAATAATCTTCCCATTACTATCTACAATAGCCTCTCTAGTTGCAACTAATTTTTTTGTAGCCATATCATACTCAAAATTTGCATCTTTTACATCTACTCTTATTGCATCATAATCATTTAATTTTGGTATATCTAACTCAATCTGCGCTTTATTAACAAAGGCATCATTTTTAATCTCTTTTAACTCAACATCAAATTGTAAATTTATCTCGTCATTTTCTTCATCTACCATGTCTTTTACGTCTTTTTCTTGTACTGTTTTAGTAAAATTTGCCTCAACTGTTGCATACCAATCTATATTAAATTCAACCGTTTTTTCTATCAAAGTTTCAGTTCCATCAGGTGCAACATGTACACCTGTTAATGTCACACTATTTATTTGACTATAATTATTAATATTATTTAAAAGAGCATCAGCCTTACTTGTGCTATATGAATAATTTCCTGATTTAACAACACCTGTAAATAATCTTTGTGTTCCAGTTTCTAAATCATTAAACACAATTTGCTTAATATTTGAACCTATAGCATTTTCTTTTACATCAACATCTTTAGGTATAGCAGCTTCAAGATAAGCATTTTTAGAATTTATTAAAATTTTTCCATTCTTCAAGTAACCTCTTCCTTGAACTTTTATGTCCATATACAAAGTATCTTGCTTACCTATTTGCCTGCAAGTTCCACGCACTCCTTCCGCATAACCATCTCCATCTAAATCACGTAAAAAGAATGCGTCAAAATTAACATACTCTGAGTTTGTAGATTCATCTCCCTCTTCAACTCTGTCATATGTCATTGCACGAGCAAGTTCGCTACTATTTACTTCTTGTTTCTTAGTAACATTTTCTTCTTTGAAAATAAAGCTACTTGCAATTACAATAATCAATACTGCAATTGCTAAAACTGAAATTGTCCTAATTTTTATGCTTTTCAAACTTTCTCTAACTCTTTCAAATATTTTGTTCATAAAAACTCCTTTAAAATAAATACTAATTATTATTAGTTTTTATTTTAAATACTTATTAAGGTCTGTCAATGTTACTTTTTTATACTTTTATAGACATTTTTCTTATCTATTCTATCAATCCTTTATCAGTACTCTTAAAGCTACGTACCACTTATTTCCAGTTAAAAATATATAAAGACTTAATATCTTTTAGTTTACAACATTTAAATTTCTTTACGGAAATCCACAGTTTATGTTATTTTTAATAACTAATTTAAACAATTTATCCACAGGCAAAAAGTTTTCCACAACTCAATTCTAAAAACAAATAAGTGAATGACCAAACCCAGTCACTCACTTATTTTTATTCTATCAAACCAATAAATAAAATATCCAATTATAATAAAAACAACCGTTAATGAAATAATATTCATAAAAACCTGATAAAATCCAATTAATTCAACATCTATAAAAGCATATACATACTTACTAATATGAGCATTGATTCTATCAATATTTTCTACTCCTGATTGTGCAAAAATAAAACCTAAATACACATATGGTCCAATAGTCCAATATAGTGGATCATACCATTTAAATTTTCCTTTCTCATCAAATAAAATCCAATCAAATAACGTAAAAACAGGAATAATATAATGAAAAATAATATCAACAATTTTTAAAGATTGATATGGATTAATTTTAAGAGCATACGGTATCAGAATAAAATGATAAACCGACATTGTAAGTAAAATAGAAATAAGTATTCCACCTCTTATATGTGTTAAGAAAGTAGTTGAACCATATATTCCTTCCTTTTTTATATCAGACACCGTCTTTATTACTAACAATCCAAAAAATATAATGCAAAGCAAATTACTAATTATCGTAAAATACAACAAATTAGCTCGTTTAAACTCTCCATTAAATAAACCAAAATCATAAATTAAAGCTATGCTTCCTAGCATAAAAGCAAGTAATCTGTAAGCTAACGCAACTCCTCTATTTTTTATACACATTTTCTATTCTCCCAATCCAAAGCTAATTCCTATAGCACTATTAATCTTTCCCATCACTTGTTCATCATCAATATGTCCTATCTTTTCTTTTAACCTACTCTTATCAATTGTTCTAATTTGCTCTGCAAGCACTATTGAATCTGTTTTTAGTCCTACTTCTTTTGAATCTATTTCTATATGTGTAGGTAATTTATTTTTACCAATTTGAGAAGTAATAGCTGCTGCAATAACAGTTGGACTATATTTATTTCCTGTATCATTTTGAACTATTAAAACAGGTCGTATACCTCCTTGCTCTGACCCAACAACAGGACTTAAATCAGCATAAAACATATCCCCTCTTTTAATTACCATATAATCACTCCTACTAGTTCTATATATCAAATTTGTAAATTACTATATTTTTAGTTTTTTTCTACTTACAATAATTTGAAACTACTATATTCTATGATAATTGTCTTGTTATTGTTTATATCCTTTACTTCTATTCTTTCTATTCTATTTTTACTACGACTAAAATACATTACTTTATGAGTTGTATATTTATTTTGTGTACTCATATTTTTTACAGAAACTATATAATAATCATCTTTAGTTTTTATTTCTTTTTTATCATCCAATTTATAATCTTGGATAAAAGAATTAAGATCTATTGGATTAGAAAATAATTCTTTATAATCTGCAAAAATTCTTGGCAAGCCTAGCTGCGTATTTTTTATAGTTAAGCTCTCATCTTTATACTCACATACAATTCCATTATTAGTACTCTCACTAACAATTTCTGTTACTAAACTACCCTTTTCATTTTTTTCTTTAAGTAAATATGTATTAGTATTTTTATTGCTATTTACAGTAATTTTTGCTTCAAGATTATAACTTTCAATATTTAAAATATACTCATTTAATTCATTTACATCTTTGACACTTTTATTATTTCCAGGAATGAAAAATTTATAACAATAAAAAACCGAAATTACTAAAATAAAAATAATAGCAACAATAAATATTTTTTTCTTCATAGTCCCACCTCTTATAAACTATATTCTCTAAAGAAAAAAATATTATATTATGCTATTATAAATAATCTATATATTAACCTTTTAAATAATACTTAATCATTGCTTCATATTGGTCTTGCGCATTTAAACAAGTATCAATTAAATAACCTTTTTCACCACCTGTTTGATATTCTTTGATACCTCTGTAATAAAATACTTTATCATCATCTAAAATAATAAAAGGTATTATTCCATTTTTTAAACATTCTTTAAAAGCAATTATTCTTCCTACCCTACCATTTCCATCTTGAAATGGATGAATTTTCTCAAACTTAGAATGAAATTCTATTATTTCATATATTGAAACATTTTTTAATGAATTATACCATTCTAACAATTTTCTAATATCTCTTTGTACATTTTTAGGTAATGATGTTTTTATGTTTCCCGCTTCATTAGGTAATTTTTTATATTCTCCTACATTAAACCAATCTTTTCTACTATCTGAAGTTCCTTCCTTTAAAATCTTATGAAACTCTTTTATAATTTCTTCTGATAATTGTTCTTCAGCTACATCTAACACATAATCAACCATTTTAAAGTGATTTGTAGTTTCCAAAATATCATCTACTCTAGCTATTTCATTTGTTTCGAATAAAATAGTATTTGTCTCATAAATAAATCTAGTTTGATTTTCAGTTAACCTACTTCCCTCAATATGATTTGTATTATATGAAAATATAATCTGTGTATTATGATATAGACTTCCTTTTAATTTCATTTCTTTTTGTTCTCTTAAAACTTTTAAAAGATTTACTTTACTAATATCAAAATTATCATCATCTTTTAATAACTCATCAATTGACACTTCAAAAACCTCTGATAATACCTTAATTGACTCTATACTTGGCTCAATTAAATTTGACTCATATTTTGAAATTGTTGCAGGCTCAACACCTAAAACTTCTGCAATATCTTTCTGAGTCATTTTCCTTAATTCTCTATAATTCTTTATTCTACTTCCGAAATCCATATCTCTCACCTCTTTTTCTTACATATATATTATACCATATTGTTTCCAAAAAAGAAAGATACTATTAGTTATCTTACTAAAAGTATCTTTTTAAGAAACATACTATTTTTCAATTTTATCTTTTAATTTAGCTAAATTTTTAGATAATCCTATAACTTCTAATGGAATTTCTACTAATTTATTATCAACTGCAACATAATTAACTATCTCTATATCAGATAAATCCATCGCGTTTTCTAGCTCTTTTACAATGTAGTGTAATTGCACGCAATGTGGTGACTTATCAACAGTAGCAAAAACTAATTTTTTAATCCCTTTTCTTGCTACCATTCCTATCATTTTAGTAACAACCATATTTAAATGATCTTTTTCTAAACAAACTTCATATATATCAGAAGATATTTTCTCTAACTCTTCATAAGCTTTAGGTTGCATAGCTTTTAAGCAACTACCTACTACAATCATTACTTCAGGAACATCAAAACAATTTGTTTTCAATAAATCTTTCATATATTACTTCTCCTATTAGTTCTTTTCTTTGCTTTAATATATCATATTTTTTTATTTTATCCAACCTTGCTTGAAATTTCTTTTCGCATTTTAAGCATAATCTTTTTTTCTAAACGAGAAATATAACTCTGCGAAATTCCTAGCATATCAGCCACTTCTTTTTGTGTTTTCTCTTTATGTCCTTCCATGCCAAAACGTAAATTCATAATATACTTTTCTTTATCTGTAAGCTTTGAAATAGCTATTTTCAAGAGCTTATGGTCAACTTCATCTTCTAAATTTTTATAAATAATATCTTCATCTGTTCCCAAAACATCTGAAAGCAAAAGTTCATTACCATCTCTATCTTGGTTAAGAGGCTCATCTATAGATAACTCTCCTTTTATTTTATTATTTCTCCTCAAGTACATTAAAATCTCGTTTTCTATACATCTTGAAGCATATGTAGCAAGTTTAATATTCTTTCCTGTATTAAATGTATTTATTGCTTTCATTAATCCAATAGTTCCTATTGAAATTAAATCTTCTAAATCAATTCCCGTATTTTCAAATTTTTTAGCAATATAAACTACTAATCTTAAATTTCTTTCAACTAAAATTTGCTTTGAATCACTATCATTCTCATCAATCTTTGAAAGCACCTCCATTTCCTCTTCAGCAGAAAGAGGTGGAGGTAAAGTTTGACTTCCATTAATATAAAAAACTGGTAATTTATCAACATCCTTTTTAGTAATTTTCCTATAAAAATCTTTTAATATTTCAATTATATTCATAAGCTACATACTCCTTCATCTAAAGTTTCTAATCCGAAAATACCAGAATATTTGTTATTTTGACTGATATTCTCACTACAAATCCCAATAACTACATCCTTATACACTTTTTTAGAATTTTCCTCTTTCACATATGTTGGCTTAATTCCTAGTAAAAATGAGTTACTATTTCCTAAAGACCTATATGGAATTAAAAACATACCTACAGGAACACTTACTTTTCCTTCAATAATTTTTTCAAAATTTGTTCCACACTTTTCACAAATAAGCTCTTTTACTGCTTTCTTTTCCACAATTATCACAGGTTTATCTGTGTATGGTTCACGAAGTAAATTACCAGTATCTAAAAAAACATTAATTTCAAACTCAAAATTATTAATTCCTAAAATAATTTTTTTAAAAACATGTTTACTTTTTTCTTTCAAAATAAAATACAATATCGCAAAGCCTATAAAAGCAGAACTAAAAACAAAAATCAAATTAAAGTTTCCTACTAATACTCCTCCATCAATCTTCCATACGCCATTATTTTTTAAATTCATAATTGCAAATGAAATTCCGCCAAATAAAAAAGTAATAAAATAAAAAACAATTAATTCTTTTAAAAAAATCTTTATTTTTTTTGGTTTAAAAGCAATCCAAACTACTAATATTGAAGTAATAAATCTTAAATATGCAAATTGAAAAAACATTTGGAAAATATAAAAAAAGCTTCCTATAATACCTGCTAAAAATTTTCTAAAAAAAGTTGTATTAAGTTTTAGAATAATTGCTTCTGACAAAATTATTGATAAATTCATGATAACGTTTTCTATAAAAATCACATCAATATATACTGTCAAAATAATCACTCCTAAATTTTTATTTTCAGATTACTTGTGCTTATCTTATCAGGTTCATTTCAAAAAACATGTCACTTTTTATTGCAGAAAAAAAGAAATAATCTACACTAAATAGATTATTTCTTTTATTTTCTCTATATATATTTTTTATCTGACAATAATGGATAACTTATTTCATATTTTTATTTTTTCTTAAAAATGTAGGAATATCTAATTCATTAGGGTTTGCTGTTTCATTAGTTTTAGGATTCATTTTTTCCCAAGCTTTATTAACTATATCAGTAGCTTTTTGAACTCTCTCATCTTCATTTTCAAAACCAGTTGCAATAACTGTAATTTGAATTTCGTCTCCCATTGAGTCATCTGTTACAGAACCGAAGATAATATTAGCTTCTGGGTCAGCACTACGTTGAACAAGTTCAGCAGCTGTATTAGCTTCATGTAATCCAACATCACTACCACCAGTAATGTTAATAATAACTCCTCTAGCTCCTTCAATAGATGTTTCTAATAATGGAGATTGGATCGCTTCTTTAGCAGCATCTTCTGCTCTATTTTCTCCTGAAGCTCTACCTACACCCATGTGAGCCATTCCTCTATCTAACATTATAGTTTTAACATCAGCAAAGTCTAAGTTAATTAATCCAGGTACAGCAATTAAATCTGATATACCTTGAACACCTTGTCTTAGAACATCATCTGCCATTCTAAATGCTTCAATAATAGATGTTTTTCTATCAATTATTTGTAATAATTTATCATTTGGAATTACAACTAAAGTATCAACCTTACCTTTTAAACTCTCAATACCTCTTTCAGCTTGAGCAAGTCTTTTTTTACCTTCAAAAGTAAATGGTTTTGTAACAACACCTATTGTTAATATTCCCATTTCTTTAGCAGTTCCAGCAACTATTGGTGCAGCACCAGTTCCTGTTCCACCACCCATACCAGCAGTAACAAAAACCATATCAGCTCCACGTAATGCTTCAGCTACTTCTGTGCGACTTTCTTCTGCAGCCTGTGCTCCTATATCAGGGTTTGCACCAGCTCCCAAACCTCTAGTAAGTTTTTCTCCTATTTGAATTTTTGTAGATGCCTTTGACAATTGAAGAGCTTGTCTATCTGTATTAACTGAAATAAATTCTACATTTTTAATTCCTGCATCAATCATTCTGTTAACAGCATTGTTTCCTGCTCCTCCAACACCAATTACTTTGATTGTGGCTGTGCCATCCATCATGTAGTTGTTATTGTTATCCTCATTTTCCATTATCATAAGGTAATTCCTCCTTTAAATATATATATAATTTTAATTTATACTATGTAAACTAAAAAACTAATTATGAATAAAAAAAGTCTCTAACTTTTCCTATTATTTTTTTTAATCCAGATTTTTCTGAATTAGTATCTATCGTACTAGACACAGTTTTTGAGAAAGATCTAGAAGATATATATCTTACAAGTGCATAACTTGTTCTATATGTTGATTTAATTGTAGTAATTAGTCTAGATGTTGAATTTTTAACTGGTATATTTAAAATAATTTTTCCTGCCATATCACTTTTATTTATATTAGTAATTCCATCACCTGTCAATATAACATTATTTATATTATTTTTTAAGCCTTGTGCAATAAGTTCTTTATTTACTAAAGAAAATATTTCTTCAACTCTAGCTTCTATAATTTCTACTAAATCAGAACTTTTTATTGTTTTATTTTTTCCATCTGTTGCTGTACAAGTTGTTAGACTAATATTGTTATCATTATCTATAAAAGATTTTAATGCAAGTCCATATTGTCTTTTTAATTTATCTGCTTCTTCTTTAGATATGCTAAGTACATATGCAATATCACTTGTAATGTTATCTCCACCAAGTGGAAGTGTAGCATTATATAAAAAAGTACTTCCTCTGAAAACTCCTATTTCTGTATTTCCAGCCCCCATATCTAATATCATTACATTATCATTTAGTTCTGCAACATCTAAAACCAAATTTCTTTCTGCTAACGTAATTGGCACCATACCATCTATTTCAATACCTGCTTTTTTGCAAATATTAGTTATTTTCTTTACGTATCCTTTATCTGCCAAAACAATTTGAGCATATAATGTAAAACTTGAGCAATGTTCTCCCATAGGATTATCTGTACTAGTTCCATCTTCTAACACAAATTTATCTGGTATAACATCAATACAAGTATCACTATCAGGAATTTCTATATCTCTAATTGCACCAAGTGCATTAGTTATATCTTTTTGTGAAACACCTTCAATTCTATCTTTAACATCCTTCACTACACTATTTTGAACTATTGTAGTATATCTTCCAGAAATCGTTATATATGCAGAACTAATCTTGAAATCTGCTATTTCTTCAGCTTCTCTAATTGTTTTTGCAATTGCTTCAGATATAGCCTCTTCGTCAACAATCTGTCCTCGTGCTATCCCATTACATTTACTACAAGTGTTACAAATTATCTCAATCTGTTTGAAATTATTTACTTCACCAACAACTGTACTAACCTTAGAAGTACCGATGTCAATACCAACAATTATATCACCGATTGCCAAGATAATTCCTCCAATATTCTCTTCCTTTAATATGTCTAAGGATATTACAATTTTCGTAAAAAGTCAATAGAAAACGTCACGTTTTTGTAACCCTTTTGTAACCCTTTTGTAATAAAATTTTCATAAATCGATTATAACTATATAACACTTTTTTTCAAAAATCAACAAAAAGCGACACAATTTTATAAAAAAATTTAACTTTTTAAAAATAACTTTAAAATGCAATTTTTTATGTATACAAAAAGCTAAAAATAAGGTAGAAATTTTAAAATTTCTACCTTAAAAAATTTCTCTTAAAAATTTTTCACACTCATTATAATTTTCATAAGTATTTATCTGATTTCTGATAATGGTGGCATTCTTCATTCCTTTTACATACCAAGCAACATGCTTACGCATTTCTCTAATTGCTGTATATTCCCCTTTTTCAGCTATTAGCATATTATAATGTGAAAGAATCGTTTTTAATATTTCATCATTTTCAGGCTTTACAAATTCTTCTCCTTTTAATAAAGAAATTATCTCTTTAAAAATCCATGGATTACCTAAGCTTGCTCTGCCTATCATTATCCCATCACAATTTGTTTGTTCAAACATTTTTTTAGCAGTAATACCACTAATAATATCTCCATTACCTATAACAGGTATATTAACCGCTTCTTTAACCTGTTTAATAATATTCCAATCAGCCTCTCCAGAATAAAACTGAGCCCTTGTTCTTCCATGAACAACTATTGCACTAGCACCAGCCTTCTCTATTCTTTTAGCAACCTCTACTGCAACAATGTTTTCTGAATCCCATCCTTTACGAATTTTAACTGTAACTGGAACCTTAGCAACATCAACAACTGCTTTAACAATTTTTGAAACTAAATCTAAATCAAGCAAAAGTCTGCTACCATCGCCATTTTTAACAACTTTAGGAGCAGGACATCCCATATTAATATCAATAATATCAGCCTTATCATTTAAAAATTTAGCAGATTCAGCCATAATATCTGGCTCATTACCAAAAATCTGCATAGAAACAGGACGTTTTTCATTTTCAGTATTAATCATTTTTAAAGTCTTGTCATCTTTATAAACAATAGCACGCGAACTAACCATCTCGGTTTCAACCAAACCTGCTCCATTTTCCTTACACAATTTTCTAAAAGGTAAATCAGTAATTCCTGCCATAGGAGCAAGCAAGATATTATTATCTAATTCCACATCACCAATTTTCAATTTTTTTAAATACATCTACTTCCCCCTTTCTTCATATATAAACAACTCTCTGTCATTCATTTTATAATTTTGCATTTTCTGTCATCAGGTTAAGAAAAGAAGCGTTATATCACTAGGCAAAATTTTCTTTTAAAACCGGAATGTACGAGTGTACCTGAGGATTTTAAAAGAAAATTTTAACGACGTGAGATGACGCTTATCTTCTTAACACTATTCTATAAAAATAGCTTTTTGACGTCTAGCACTAACATTAAGAACAAGTCCAATGCAAATAAAATTAGTAAGAAGTGAACTACCTCCATAACTAACAAAAGGTAAAGGCACACCAGTAATAGGTAACAGTCCCATAGTCATACCAATATTTTCAAGCATATGGAAACACAAAATTCCAGCAATACCAATTGTAATATATGAACCAATATTATCTTTAGCTGTTTTAGCAATATACACAATTCTCGTAATCAAAATAACGTAAGTAATAATAAGCATACCAGCAAAAACAAAACCCATTTCCTCACCAATAGCAGAAAAAATAAAATCTGTAGTTTTAGGATGCAAGTAACCTAATTGAGTTTGATTTCCTTGAAGAACTCCCATACCTAAAATCTGACCTGCGCCAATAGCAAGTTTAGATTGAATTATATTATATCCCGCGCCACGAGGATCACTTTCTGGATGCAAATATACTTCAATTCTAGAAAGAGCATGTGGTGGTAAATTCATATAAATTACTGGAACTAAAATTGCAACTATAGCAATAGCTGCTACAATATATTTTTTATTAATTCCTGAAACAAACAAAATAAAAATCGTTGCAAAAATATAGCTACTAGCAGTTCCAAAATCTGGTTCAGCTGCAATTAATAATATTGGAACACCTGCAATCAAAAGTACTGCTAACAATTTATAAAACTTATTAATCTCTTTTCTATTTTTTGCCTGTAATAAATTAAGTGCATACGCCATAAATAAAATTGTAGCAATCTTTCCCAACTCCGAAGGTTGGAAAGAAAAACCTCCTATATTAAACCAGCTACTAGCACCATTAATTGCCTCAGTAAATAAAACTAGTATAAGCAAAAATATGCATGCTCCATAAAAAGCAGGAGCTATTTTTAAAATTTTATCATAATCTATGACAAAAGCCAAAATAAAAAATGGAATACTAATCACAAGCCATTGCACTTGTTTAAAAAATTCTTCATGATCAGAATTCTGACTAGTAGAAAAGAGTGCTACCATTCCAATTCCTAAGAGAATTAGTATACAAATTAGCACTCCCCAATCTAAATTTTTAAATAATTTTTTTCTCATTTAAACCTCATTATCAGTAATATATATTTATTTGTTCTCTTCTAATTTTTCCTCGTCTTCAATATCTTCTTCATTGTCAGCTTCATCATCTTCAGAGTCACTGGTAGGTTCTAATTTCTCTTCTGTATCTACATCTTCACTTTCTGGTTCATCTTCATTTTCAATTGACTCACCATCTGTTTCTACTGGCTCGTCTTCAACTTCGTTATCTTTATTTTCTTCTACTTTTTCTAGAATATCCTCTTGTTTTATCATTTTTTCAGCTTTAAGATCATTTTTAATATTGACAATTGGAATATTAGCATATAAAGCTGGAGCTCCAGTAGTTCCATCTTCATTAGCTTTATTAGTTAATCTAACATCTATCTCTTTTTCATCAACTTCTATATATTTTTTAATAACATCTATAATTTCTTGTTTCATTAAATCTAAAAAATCAGCAGATACATTAGCTCTATCTTGCATCAAAACTAAATGTAATCTTTCTTTAGCTGTATCTTTAGAACTTTCATCTGCAGTTGGTCCTTGTTTTAAAACCCTCTTAAAGAAAGTTGTTAATCCTTCAAACATTCTATTACCTCCAGTTTTTATTTTTTGCTAAATATTCTTTTAAACTTAGCAAAGAAACCAGTTTCTTTTCCTGGTACACTAACTTCTATATTTTCTCCTAAAATTCTTCTTGAAATTTCAATATATGCTTTTCCTGAAGGTGCTTTTTTATTTGAAATAACAGGTTCACCTTTATTAGTTTGAGTTATAATAAATTCATCATCTGGAACAACACCAACAAGGTCAATTGATAATAAATCAACGATATCGTCAACATCCATCATTTCACCTTTTTTAACCATTCCAGGACGTAATCTATTAACAATTAATTCTGGATTTTTAATATCAGAAGACTCTAATAATCCTATAATTCTGTCAGCATCTCTAATAGCTGATATTTCAGCAGTAGTAACAACAATAGCTCTATCAGCACCAACTATAGCATTTTTAAAGCCTTGTTCTATACCTGCTGGACAGTCTATTAAAATATAATCAAATTCTTCTTTTAATTTAGCAACTAATTCTTTCATTTGCTCTTCATTAATTGCTGTTTTATCTCTTGTTTGTGCTGCTGGAAGTAAGAATAACTCTTTAAAACGTTTGTCTTTTATTAGAGCTTGTCTTACTTTACATTTTTCTTCTATAACATCTACTATATCGTAAACTATTCTATTTTCTAGCCCCATAACAACATCTAAATTTCTTAATCCAATATCTGTATCTACTAAAGCAACTTTTTTACCTGCTAAAGCTAATGCAGAACCTAAATTAGCTGTAGTCGTAGTCTTTCCTACTCCACCTTTTCCAGATGTTATAACTATAACTTCTCCCATAAAATCCTCCATTTCTTTTTTATTTTAATTTTAATTTCATGAGCAACTTTTATTCTTTCTCTCTTTTTTACTTTAATATCTTATATTTTTTTGAGTAAAAAGTCAATGAATATTGTAATATTTTTGTAATATTTTATTTTTCTCTTGCCCGTAATCATTTACCTATTTAGTAAACAAGTTTTTCTATCATTTTTTACAAATTCTTTTCATAAAAATATAGATTGATTATTCCCATTTCTTCTTATATAATAAGAACACAAAATAAGAGCATAAAATAAACTTGTTACAATATTTATTAAGGAGGAATTATATGCGTAGAAAGAAAAAAATGCTTTTAAATCTACTTAAAGTATTGGCTGTTGTAGGAATTGTACTTATAGTATACTTTGCTTTTTTTAAACCTAAAAAGAAAATTGATACTGTAGCTACAAATAAAACTTCAGAAAAAGCAATTGAATTAGTACCAGTAAATGAAGCTCCTAAAGAAATTGATTTACCAGAAAATATACATTCAGCAGATGAAGACACATCTAATAAAACTTATACACCATCAACTGAAAATTCTGATAAATACTTAATTTCAATACTAGCAAATAACAAAGTCACATTATTAATAGGAAATGATTCAGAAAAAATAATAGATGAAAATTCACCAATACAAATAGGTGAAGAATATACAGTAAACGGTATTGAATCTGAATTACAAGCAGCTTATTGTTTTAATGTAGACGGATATACTTATCCAATTCTTCTTCTACTTTCTCAAAATGGTATAGTAACATACGTAGATACAGAAGAAGGATACAGCACAGGGCAATTTAACGTATCAGGCAGACTTACTGGAATTCCAGAAATTGAAAACATATATGAAACAACTGTAAAGGAAGACAATAAATCATATGCTTCAGCAGTTTTAATTGGAAAAGATGGTCAAGGATACGAATTTAAATTAAGCATGATAGGAAAATAATTTCATTTTATAAATAAGGAGGAAAACTAAAATGGAGAACTTAATTGAAATCAGATGGCATGGTAGAGGTGGTCAAGGTGCTAAAACAGCTTCTCTTTTACTTGCCGATGCAGCCTTCAACACTGGAAAATATATTCAAGGTTTCCCTGAATATGGACCAGAAAGAATGGGTGCACCAATCACAGCTTATAATAGAATAAGCAACACTCCAATAACAATACATAGCAATATTTACGAACCAGATTATGTTGTTGTAGTTGATGATACTCTATTAGAAACTGTAGACGTTGCAGCAGGACTAAAATCAACAGGGGCAATTGTAATCAACACTACAAAAGATAACGACTATTTAAAAAATGTCTTAAAAAATTACAATGGTGAAATTTACAAAATTGATGCAAGACAAATTTCTGTAGATGCATTAGGTAAATACTTTCCTAATACACCTATGCTTGCAGCAATAGTAAAAGTAAGTAAAATTATGACTGACGAAGAATTTTTAAATGACATGATAGGATCATTTAAACACAAATTCGCTAAAAAACCAGAAGTAATCGAAGGAAACATGAAAGCTTTAGAAATGGCTTTAAAGCAAATTGAAAAAGTAAATTAGAAGGAGGCCCAATATGTCAAAAACAGAAGAACAACTAAATTCAAAAACACCATACCAAGACCTAACAATTGGTGGAAACATATATACAGCAGGAAATGCCAAAGAATTTAAAACTGGAGATTGGCGTAGTCAAAAACCTGTATGGATATCAGAAAAATGTAAACAATGTGGTCTATGCTGGCCAGTATGTCCAGATGACGCAATACCAGTAACAAAAGATAAAAAAAGAACAGATTTCAATTATGATGCTTGTAAAGGATGCATGGTATGTGCAAAAGTATGTCCTTTCAAAGCAATAGAAAAGGAGGTTTAATATGGGAATTCGTGAAAGATTAAGTGGAAACGAAGCTGTAGCAACAGCTATGAAACAAATAAACCCAGACGTAGTAGCAGCCTTCCCTATCACTCCATCAACAGAAATACCTCAATACTTCTCTACTTTCGTAAGTAACGGTCAAGTAGATACAAACTTCGTAGCTGTTGAAAGTGAACACAGTGCAATGAGCGCTTGTATAGGATCAGAATCAGCTGGAGCTAGAACAATGACAGCTACATCAGCAAACGGTTTATCATTAATGTGGGAAATGATTTATATAGCATCAAGTTTAAGATTACCAATAGTAATGTCACTTGTAAACAGAGCTGTATCAGGACCTTTAAATATTCATAACGACCATTCAGATGCAATGGGAGCTCGTGATAGTGGTTGGATACAACTATTCTCTGAAAACAATCAAGAAGCATATGATAATACAATAATGGCAAACAGAATTGCAGAACATAAAGACGTTCAATTACCTTTAATGGTATGCCAAGATGGATTTATAACATCACACTCTATCGAAAATATAGAATTAATTGAAGATGACAAAGTTAAAAACTTTGTTGGAACATATAACCCAGAACATTACTTATTGGATAAAGAAAATCCAATAGCTGTTGGACCATTAGACTTACAAGCTTACCTATTCGAACATAAAACTCAACAAGCAATAGCTATGAAAAATGCTAAAAAAGTTATATTAGAAGTATCAGAAGAATTTGAAAAAATGACAGGAAGAAAATATGGACTATTTGAAGAATACAAATTAGATGATGCAGAATATGTAATAATATGCATGAACTCAACTGCTGGAACAGCAAAAGCAACAGCAGATGAACTAAGAAATGAAGGAATTAAAGCTGGTGTACTTAAAGTTAGAGTATTTAGACCATTCCCTGGTGAAGAAATCGCTAAAGCTGTATCAAAAGCTAAAGCAATAGCTGTATTAGACAAAGCTGATTCACTAAACGGACAAGGTGGAGCTCTTTATGAAGATGTTGTATCAGGAATGTACAACGAAAAATTAAGTATACCAACAGTAAACTACGTATATGGTATCGGTGGTAGAGATACTACAACAAAAGATATAAGAACAGTTTATAATGATTTAATGAAACTAGAAGACAAACCAGCAAACCCATATAGATATTTAGGATTAAGGGGGGATAAATAATGGCATACAATTTACAAGAAGTAATGGCAAATAAACCTTCAAGACTAACATCAGGACACAGAATGTGCGCAGGATGTGGAGCACCTGGTGTAGCTAGAATGATACTAAGAGCCTTAAAACCAGAAGACCATGCTGTAATAGCAAATGCTACAGGATGTATGGAGGTTTCTACATTTATATATCCATATACAGCTTGGACAGATTCATTTATACATACAGCTTTTGAATGTGCTGGTGCTACTCTATCAGGGGCAGAAGCAGCATATCAATCAATGAAAAAACAAGGAAAATTACCACAAGATGTAGATACAAAATTTATCGCATTTGGTGGTGACGGCGGAACTTATGATATAGGACTTCAAAGTTTATCAGGAGCAATGGAAAGAGGTCATGACATGGTATATGTATGTTATGACAACGGTGCATACATGAACACAGGTATACAGCGTTCATCTGCAACACCAAGATTTGCAGACACTACTACTTCTCCTGCTGGTTCAGTAGTTCCTGGAAAAATGCAAAACAGAAAAGATTTAACAAAAATCATGGCAGAACATCATTTACCATATGTTGCTCAAACATTAGCAATGATGAACTTCAAAGATTTATATGAAAAATCAGAAAAAGCTATATATACAGAAGGTCCAGCATTCTTAAATGTATTAGCTCCATGTCCACGTGGATGGGGATATAATACAGAAGATTTAATGCAAATAAATAAATTAGCAGCAGACACATGTTATTGGCCTTTATATGAAGTTGTAGATGGTGTATATCATGTAACATACAAACCACCAAAGAAATTACCTATCGAAGAATTTTTACGTCCTCAAAAACGTTTTAAACACATGTTTAAACCAGGTAACGAATGGATGATTGAAGAATTCCAAAAAGAAGTTGATAGACGTTGGCAAGAATTATTAGACTTAGAAGAAATGACAAATAAAGGTGAATAAAATATATAAAAGCATCTCAAAAATGAGGTGCTTTTCTCTTATTGTGAGTCAAGTTATTTTTTGACAACCTCATTAACACATAAGTAAAGGCGGAGATTTTATTCTCCGCCTCTTATTTTACCTATAGCTTCATTTTAATAATTAATACAGTACCCTATTTTTATTTTTTGCTATTCTCTTTTTTGATAATGAAAGTTACTGTTATTCCTAAGATTACAAATATAGCTAATATTGCAAGTTTTACAATAGTATTATCATCTTCGCTACCAGTTTGAATTGAGATTACTAAATCTGCTTTATCCTCGTTATCATCTGTACTTATCTCTTCAAATCCTGCTTCGTTACTTACTTTTACTATTTGTGCTATATTTTCTTTCATTCCTAAGTTGTTTTCTGATGGATTCCATCTCATTACAACTGTGTATGCTCTTTCTTGTCCTGCTTCTAAGTCGTCTACACTTAAGATTGCTGTATCTTCATGTACTACCCAATCTTTGTTATCAGCTTCGCTCATTGTCATTCCTGTTGGAATATTTTCAATTAACTCTGCTCCACCTCTTAGTTCTCCTGTATTCATTACTTTTATTTCATATGTAACTACTACGTCTGCTGTTGCTACATTATTTTTGTTTAATTCTAATTTTCCTACATTTCCGTTGATTGATAGCACTTGACCATTATAAGAAATCTCTTTTACTACTTTGTCTACTTTTAAGTTAAACGCTTTTTTCTTGTAGTAGTAATCAACTCTTATATCTTCTGCTATCATAGTTCCTTTACTGTTTGTTGGTATTTCTACTAAGTTATAATATTTAATTTCTTTTTGTACTGTTGTGTATTCATCTTTTTCATGTCCTTCTATGATTTCTTCTGCTGCTAATTTCTCTTTCGTATCTATATCATAGTAGTTTGTAATAACTTTAGCTGGTCTTATATAATAGTAAATAACTTCTGTAATATCATCAAACATTGTTCCTTCTTTGTTAGTTGGAACTTCTACTAATTCGTATCCTGGTATTTCTTTTTCTTCTGTAGTATATTTGTCACCTTTATGTCCATCTATTACTTCTTTTGGCACAATTTCTTCTCCTGTTATTTTATCTACGTATTTTACTTCTACCTTAGCTTTTCTACTGTAGTAATATGTTACAACAATTTCTTCTTCTGTCATTTTACCTGTAGCATTTTCTGGATATCTTTCTCTTACTAATTCATAAGATGGAATTACTTTTTCTTTTGTCTCATAGTCATCTCCTATATATCCCTCATATCTTGTTTCTTCTACTAGTGGCTCATTAGTTAATACATCTAAATGTCTTTCTACTACACCAGCTGATTGTTTTATGTAATAGTATTTAACTACTATATCTTCTTTTGTCATTGTTCCATTAGAATTTTCAGGTACTTGAATTAATTTATATCCATCAAATTCTTTTTCTTCTGTAGTATAATAATCACCTTCATGTCCTTCTTCTTCAGTATCTACAGTTATTTTCTCACCTGTTGCTTTATCAATATATTGTGTTGTAACTTTTGCTCTATGGATATAATAATATGTTACTGTTATAGGGTCTACAGTCATTGTTCCTTCACTGTTTAGCGGTAATCTTTCTTCTACTAGGTCATATCCTGTAAATTCTTTAGATGGGATATTATACTCATCTCCTTCGTTTCCTTCATGAGTTCCATTGTATAATATATCTCCACTAATTACGTCTATATGTTGTTCGATTACACCTGCTGAAATATGTAAATAGTAGTATTTTAATACTATTTCTTCTTTTGTCATATTTACAGTTTTTTCTTCTGGTTCTTGTACTAATATATAGTTTTCAAATGTTTTTGTTTCTGTTACAAATTCATCTCCAACTAGACCTTCATCAGTTCTTTCATCTAGTATCTCTCCTGTTGTTATATCAATATATTGAACTGTTGCTCTAGTATTCTTTAAGTAATAGTAGATTACTGTTAATGGCTCAACTTCAAGTTGTCCTGTAGTATTACCACTATTTTCAACTAAAGTATATCCTTCGATTTCTTTAGCGTCTGTTCTGTAGTTTTCACCTACTTTACCAGTTTGTTTTTCTGGTTTTGCAAGTTCGATATCTGTATCTTTTTCTAGATAGTAGATATTTAATACAGCATCTCTAACTGCATAATAGTAAGTAACTTCAATAACTTCTTCAGTCATTATACCTATTGCATTTGCAGGTGTTTCAACTAATGCATACTTAATTGGAACGTCTGTTGCAGCTTTTGTTGTATATTCAGAATCGATTAATCCTTCTATCTCAACATCTTCACTTAATTTATTAGTTGTTCCTTCTTCATAGTGGTGAACAATTACTTTTGTTGATTTTAGTTTGTAATAGTAAATTACAATTGTTTGTTCTTCTGTCATTGTTCCAGTTGCATTTACTGGAGCTTGAGCTAGTTCATATTTGCTTGGTAAGTTTTCTGCCACCGTTGTTTCATATTCATCTCCAACTTTACCTGTAACAGTTACATCTTCTGCAACTTTTGTTTCTGTTCCTTCTAAGTAGTGATGTACTATTACTGAAGCATCTTTTAATTTATAATAATAAATTACAGTTATTTGTTCTTCTGTCATAGTTCCTATTTTATTTTCAGGTTCTTCCACTAATTCATATCTACTTGGTATGTCATCTGCTACAGTTGTTTCATATTCATCATCTACACTTCCATCTATTATTACATCTTCTGATAATCTCTCTGTTGTTCCTTCAATATAATGATGTACTACTACTTTAGCTTCTTTTAACTTGTAATAATATGTTACTACTATTTCATCTTCTGTCATTGTACCAGTCGCATTTTCAGGAATTTCAACTAACTCATACTTACTTGGTATATCATCTGCTACTATTGTTTCATATTCATCATCTACTTTTCCTTCTATTATTACATCTTCTGATAATTTTTCTTCTGTTCCTTCTAAATAATGATGCACCACTACAGATGTAAGTTTCTTGAATGATACTACAACTTCCTTGTCCTCATCTACTTCTGTAAACTTATCTAACAATACAGTTCCATCTTCTTGTTCAACAAACCTTACTTCTTCACCATTGATAGTAACCTTATCAACACCATAACCATCACTAGGTGTAATTATTATATCTTTAGTTGAATCATCCATATAAATAACATTTTCATAAGGATCTTCATTTTCACCAGATATATTACCACCTTCACCATCAACTTTAGTAGTAATCTTATATTGTTTTTTATTGTTATGTACTACAATTTCTTGTTTTTCTGCCCTTATCTCCTCTTTAAAAGTTTCTGTATACATATTTAGTTGATTTTCAACAATTACAGCATATTTTCCATTTTGCTCATTTAGATTATTTAATTCTAATAAAGTTATATAAATATCTTCTGATTCTACAATTTTATCAGCATTAACACATTCTATTTTTCCTTCACTATTATATTTTAATAATAGTAATTTATTTTCATCTGCTTCAAGAATAATTTCTTTACGTATCTCTGTCTTTTCTTGTGGAATTAGCACTCTGCCTGTATATGTTCCAGCAACCAAGTATCCGCCATCACTTGTAGCTATTGCATCTATTACATTAAAGTCTACTCCATTTACAACATCATCTGGTATATTTTTACTAATACTACCTTCAATCACTGATACTATTTTTCCATGTTCATTATATCTAACTATATGTTCTCCTTCAGTTACTTGAATCTCACAATTATTTAGTGTATATTCCTTTGGAATTACAGATTCATACATATACATAGAAATGTTTAATCCATTTCCTAATTTTCGTAAAATTACACTGTCATTAGCACTAAATTCATTTTTCCAATTCACTTCTCCATCTTGAGTTATATTCATAATGTATAAGTTATCTTCAGAGTAATTATATCCAGATATAGTAAAAGTGCTATCATTATTTTTAATAATCTCATAATTACATGACTCATATTCACTAGTATTTACCCAAAGTGGTGTTCCATTTGAATTAAACTTAACTATAATTGCAGGCCACATACTATCATCATTAACTACTAATGTAGATTCATTTAGTTCTAATTTTCCACTACATTCACCTATAGTTATAAATCCGCCATCATCTGTTCTAATTAACTTGTAAGTATAATCTCCTCCTTCTAAGCAAGGTATTTGTGCCCATTCTATTTTTCCTTCACTATTAATTTTTATAATAGCATCTTCATTATAAGCTGTTGAATCTAAACATATCTCCTCACCACTTACTGTGTTTTCAGCATTAATTAAAAGTCTATCATAAAATCTTACAAGTACAATATAACTTCCATCAGATAATGTATCAAATCCTATCGTATTATAGTAATCTTCTGAAATTGTAATATCTTCAAAATCTATTGCTAATCTATATGTATCTGGCTGATTTTCACCAACTTCAAAGTAAAATTCATTATTTTCAGTTATTTCATAACCATATGGTGCTTCAATTTCTGTAACCTTATATTTACCAGGTCTTAATCCACAATTTATTTCACCATTTTTATTAGTTACTACAATTCTTAATGTTTCTTCATTTATTACTTCTTCTGTTCCTACCAAGTTTCCGTATACATCTTGTGCATCTACTTCAACTTTATTATCTTCTTCTCCAACAAGCTCTTTTATAACAAATTTTGCACCTGGAATTAAAGTTGTATCATCTTCAGCATATTTAACTAATGTAAATATAGTATCATCTTCAATTTCTAAATATACTTTTGAATAATGTGCATCTGCATCCTCAATAGAAATATTATTTTCTCTTTCTCCCAAGTCACCCTCTAATACTTCAAATTTCATTTTTCCATTCTCTTGTACTGCTCTAAATTTAATAGGAGTTTCCAAAATATAATATCCACTTACAGCTGATATTTCTTCTAATATATATGTCTGTCCCTGGTTTAAATCTGGTATTATTATTTTTCCATTATTATCTGTAGTATATATGTTAGTATTATCTTCTTCATCTCTTAACTGGAATACAATATCAGGAAGATATTTATTTGAACCCTTTTCATACTTAGTAATATCTAACGTATATCTCTTTAATCTATAATAATATATTACTTCCTCTGTATGAGCCGCCCTTAACACACCTTCACTATTTTCTGGAATAGAAACAACTTCATATAAATCATCTATATTTTGAAGATAATTTGTTTCATATAAATCCATATCTTCACCAATATAATGTTCATCTTGAGCTACTGCGCCATTTTCTAGTGGAACAGGAATTTCAGTATTTTCAATATAATGATGCACTATTACCTTTCCCGGTTTCTTTCTATTTGTAATAGATAATTCTAATCCTTCTTTTTCAAGTGTAACATTTTTAGTCTCTTTAGCTATTTCATATTCGTTAGGCGCATTAACCTCAAAGATTGTATAATCACCTATTGGTAATAGAATACTAATTTTTCCTTCTGCATTTGTAATCATATATTTTTCTGTACTGACTTCTTCTAAGTTTATATCTTGTATTCCTGAAACAATTCCAAATCTTACACCTTCTATTGGTTCACCAGTTTTCTCATCTGTTTTAATAATATTCAATTTTCCATATTCTCTGTTGTAATAATATGTAACTATTACCTCATCACCAGTATATACACCATTAGCATTTTCTGGTACCTCTATTAAATGATAACTTTCATCTAATAATTCATTTGAAATTGCATTTGTTTGATATTCTGTTCCTTCAGGTGCACTTGATATTTCATCTTCTGCTATTGTTCCATCTTTTAATGGTACTTCTGTTGTAGTTCCTTCAATATAATGATGAACTATTAAAGGAATATCTTTAACTTTATAATAATAAATAACCTCTTGATCTTCATATGCATACTTTCCATTTGCATTTTCTGGTAATACATATTTATCATTTTCATCTTTTTCAAGCTCATATCTTGAAATATCGACTTTAGGTAGAGTTATATAATCATCATCTATTTTACCTATCATTTCTTCATCATCTGCAATTTTAGTAGTAGTTCCTTTTAAATAATGATGTACAGTTACTTTAGCTTTTTTCTCGTTTTCAATATTAAATTCATGAACCTCATCTGCTCTAAATTCTATAATTGTTGGTTCTTCATTTAGCCAGTATCCATCAGGAGCCTTTATTTCTGTAACTTCATATTTACCAAAAGGTATTTGAGTAATAGCTTGCCCATTTAGATTTGTCTCAACTTCTGTGTGATATAATTCTGAGTCATTTAAACTCACATTTATACTATTAATAGTAAATTTGTCGTCTCCAAAAGGTATATTTACATTTTTATAATATCCAAAATGTAGATAATATAATTTTCCACCTTCTAATACAGTATTATAATTTTTTGCCTCTTGTATTCCTGATATATAGATAAATCTTCCTTCACTTACATTATATGCTGGGCTTGTTGTATTTTCTGTTACTGTTGCATACCCCATATCATAGCCACTTTGACTTACTATCTCTGCATTTACAGTTACATTATATTTTCCTACATAACCTGTTAAATCTATTGGTATATATGAGTTTGCTACTGTATTATATTTTCCTTGATTATTTGATTCATATTTTCCATTAACATTTATAAAATTATAACTTTTAATAGAATAATTATATAAATTTATGCTATTTATTATTATTTGGTCCTTTCCTGTATCATTGCTACTATCTTTTCTATAACCTAAATGCAAATAATATGTTTTTCCACCTTCCAATTTTACTGATGTATAATCTTTTGCACTTTGTGTTCCTGATATATAGACAAATCTTCCTGATGTAGAACTGTAGGTTGGTACTTCAGTTGTTTCTGTTACTGTTACATATCCATAATCATAACTACTTTCACTTGAACATTCTGCATTCACAACTACTACATATTCACCTTCTTTATTAGTTAAATCTATTGGAATATATGAATTTGCAGTCGTGCTTTGTATTCCCGCTGTTCCTCCATTTGATGTTTGATATGTTTTACTATTTGTTGGTACATATTTTCCATCTTTCTTGATAAAATAATATGTTCCATTATTTATTAATTCTTCTTCAAAGTCCAATATGCCAGTTTCTTTATCTAGTATCGTATATTCTTTACCATTTGCTGTTAAATCTCCTATAACATTTTCTGGATTACTACGTTCTTCTATTTGTTCCAATTTAAATTTAGCACTAGTTAATTTTTCTTTGGTTTCACTATCTAATTTATTTATAACAATCTTATTTTCTTTATAACTATATGTAACAACAATATGTTTATCCTCTTGCACATTTTCAAATGTTGGCATAATAAAACTGTCGTCTTCATTTGCTTCAAAATTATATTCTTCACCATTTACTGTAATTGAAATTATTTCGTAATTTTCGTCTGGTACCATTATTATTTCTTTTGTGCTATTTTCTCCATATCTTACTTTTTCATAAGGCTCATTATCACCATCACCAGAAATAGTTCCCCCTTTAACATTATCAATTTTCTTAACGTTAGTAGTTATTTTAAATTCTTTTCTCTTATTTTCTACAACTAATTCTTGTAAATCTGAAACTACATTTTTGGATTTTATTTTTAAAAGCATTCCATCAGTACCAGCATAACTATTTAAAATTACTTCATTCCCTAGATTAACCATATCGGCAAAACATCCGCCAACGACATAGCCTCCACTTGTTGTTTCTATTACTGCATTTATCCTATTAGAACTTCTTCCACTTACTCCTTTTGCCCATTCTACTTCACCTTCTTTACTATACTTTATTAGCATTCCAGTAGAATAATAATTATTTAATACTATTCCATTTCCCAAATCAATTGTTCCATTAAAATATCCTCCAATGGCATAACCACCATCTGTTGTTTCTATTACTGAAGTTACTTCATCATTGTTTGTTCCACCTATTACTTTTGCCCATTCTACTTCGCCTTCTTTACTATACTTTATTAGCATTACATCAGAATAAGATGTATAACTACTTTTATTATTTAATACTATTCCATTTCCTAAATCGAGTGTACTACCACTAAAGCATCCTCCTACTAGGTATCCTCCATCACTTGTTCCTGTTACTGATTTTATTGCTCCACCTATTACTTTTGCCCATTCTACTTCGTCTTCTTTACTATACTTTATTAGCATTCCATCAGAAGAACCATTACTATTTAATACTACTCCATTTCCTAAATCAATTGTTCCATTAAAATTTCCTCCAATGGCATAACCATCATCTGTTGTTTCTATTACTGAAGTTATTTTATCATCGCTTGTTCCACCTATTCCTTTTGCCCATTCTACTTCACCTTCTTTACTATACTTTATTAGCATTCCATCAGAAGAACCATTACTATTTAATACTACTCCATTTCCTAAATCGATACTTGTACTACCAAAATATCCTCCAACGACATAGCCTCCATCACTTGCTTCTGCTACAGAAGTTATTTTGTCACTAGAACTTCCACCTATTCCTTTTGCCCATTCTACTTCGCCTTCTTTACTATACTTTATTAGCATTCCATCAGAATAACCATTATTATTTAATACTACTTTATTTCCTAAATCGAGTGTACTCTCTCCAAAGCATCCTCCTACTAGGTATCCTCCATCTGATGTTTCTATTACTGAAGTTATTTCATCATTATAACTTCCACCTATTTCTTTTGCCCATTCTACTTCGCCTTCTTTACTATACTTTATTAGCATTCCATCAGAATGACCATTATTATTTAATACTACTCCATTTCCTAAATCAATTGTTCCATTAAAATTTCCTCCAATGGCATAGCCACCATCTGTTGTTTCTATTACTACAGTTATTTCATCATTACCACTTTCACCTATTCCTTTTGCCCATTCTACTATCGCTTCTGTAACTTCTATCTCATTATATTTTATTAACATTCCATCAGAATAACCATTATTATTTAATACTACTCCATTTCCAAAATTTATTTTTTTATCAGAAAAATCTCCTACTACTATATAGCCTCCATATTTACTTTCCACAACAGATTTTACACTACCTACGCCTATTTGTATTGCACTTTCCGTCTTTCCAGATTTACTATATTTTATTATTGACTCACCAATTCCCTCTAATATTATGCCATCACCTAAGTCAAAATTATTACATTTTTCTCCTACTATATAGCCTCCATACTTACTTTCTAATACTGAATTTATGTTACCACCTGTTGATTTTATCCACTCTAATTCTCCATCTACTGTATACTTTATTAACATTCCATCTGAAGCAGCATCCTTATTTAATTTCTCCCCATTTTCCCAAAAAATTGTACTACTTTTAAAATCTCCTCCTGCTACATAACCTCCATCTGATGTTTCTATTACTGAAGTTATTTCATCATTATAACTTCCACCTATTTCTTTTGCCCATTCTACTTCGCCATTATTGCTATACTTAATAACTAATCCGTCATAAGAATATCGACTAATATTAGTCGAATTAGTTAACACAATATCATTTCCTAAATCGATATTTAATGATTTAAAACTTCCTCCTACTATATATCCTCCATCATTAGTTGGAGCAACTGAATTAATTTTATCTTCATTAACTCCACCTACTTCTTTTGCCCATTCTACTTCACCTTCTGCACTATACTTTATTAGCATTCCATCAGAATAACTTGTACTTCCATTATTATTTAATACTACTCCATTTCCTAAATCGATACTTGTACTACCAAAATTTCCTCCAACGACGTAGCCTCCATCACTTGCTTCTGCTACAGAAGTTATTTTGTCACTAGAACTTCCACCTATTCCTTTTGCCCATTCTACTTCACCTTCTGCACTATACTTTATTAGCATTCCATCAGAATAAGATGTATAACTACTTTTATTATTTAATATTACTCCATTTCCTAAATCGATACTACTACTTTTAAAATATCCTCCTGCTATATAACCTCCATCACTTGTTTCTAATACTACATTTATCTTATCTTCCTTATCTCCTCCTATTGATTGTTCCCATTCCACTTCTCCATCTGCACTATACTTTATTATCATTCCATCATAAGAACCATTATTATTTAATACTACTCCATCTCCTAAATCAATTGTTCCATTAAAATATCCTCCTGCTATTATTCCTCCATCTCTCGTTTCCATTACTGAATTTATATAATCACTACCACTACTACCTATTCCTTTTGCCCATTCTGCTTCTAATCCTACTTTTCCTTCTCTTGATGCTCCTATTCCAAAATAATATTCTGAATCTGTTATATCATATTTATCTGGTGCCTCTACTTCTACTGCTTTATATAATCCTTCTTGTAGGTCTGCTGTTATTTCTCCATTTTCATTTGTTGATACTATGTAATATTCTATTCCATTTATTGTTTCTTTTATTCCTAAGATTTCACCTTTGCTGTTTCTTGCTGGCTTTTCTCCTTCGTCTACATTGTAAATTGCAAATTTTATATTTGCTAATAATTCTCCTGTTTCTGCATCTTTCTTGATTAACTTGAATGATGGGTTGTCTTCTACTGTTACGATTACTTTATTTCCTTCTACTGTGTATTGTTTTTCTGTTTGTCCTTCTACTAATTCTTCTACAAATTGTAATGTTCCACCTACATTTTCTACTTTAAAGTTTATGTCTTTTACTTTTGCATATCCATCTGGTGCTACTGCTTCTTTTAGTACATATTTTGCTTCTTCTTGTTCTGCTTTTTCTGCCACATATTGATATAAATTAGGTATTGTTATTCTTCCATTTTCGTCTGTGATGTATTCTCCTAGTTCTTTAGTTCCTTTATATAACTTAAATTTTGCACCTGCTAAGTATACTGTTTCTTCTGTATTATCTGATGTTTCACCTTCTGCTTCTGACATATTTACATTTGTTTTCTTTTGTATTTTTACTAATTCTAGTTCATATGTTGGGATTTTTTCATCTTCTAATGTCATATTTACTGTTGGTATACTATTTTCTTCTGTCACACTACTCTCTTTAGTTGTTCCTTCTATAAGCTCTATTTCATAATTTCCTTCATTATTTAATATCTTAAATTTTATTGGACTTGCTAAATAATACCCATTAGCTTTTACTTCTTCTAATGTATATTCTTCATTTATTTTTAGTCCTGTAACATCTATATCTCCATCTATCTTTGTAGTTACTATTTTTCCGTCTTCTGGTAATCCTGCTCCTGTTAATTTATAACGTATTCCTTTTATTGTATTTTCTGTTCCGTGTTCTAGCTTAGTTATATGTAATCTAGCTTTTGCTTCATCTTCTAGTTTTGCTATTACTTTATAATTCTCATCAGCTTCTTTTTCTACATATAATTCTTCTTTTGAATTTCCAGATAATGCTTCTATTATTAGTTTTCCATTTTCACCATGGCAAACAAACCTTACGATATCGGGGTTTATCTCATAATCGTCTGGTACTTTTAATTCTTCTATTCTATAAGTTTTATTAACATATAAATTAGTTAAACTAGCTAATCCATTTTGATTTGTTACTACTGTTCTACAAATTTCTTCATCATCATTTTCTTCTATTACTTTATATGTCGCCCCTGCTACTAATACATCTTTTCCTTTTTGATATTTATACATTTCTAAGTTATATTTTTCTACCATTTTAATTCCTATTTTATTAGGCTCTGTACTTGTTCTATATTTTCCTTCAGATGTATTTAATGAAAAATATACCCCATGATGGCTATATGTCACTTTATTATAATCTGATCCATATGGTATAGATATATTGTAATAGAATATATATCCTTTTCCTGCTAAAATTTCTGAATCTTCAAAATCTATTAAATATGTTTTTATATTATCCCAATTTTCTATACTTTCTTGTGTTTTCCATCCATTTTCTTCTTTAGTTATATCTTTATCTGGATTTTCATTTTCTGAATAATATACAGCTACTTTTCCTTGTAATTCTTCTGGTACTTCTAAGCCACCCTCAAGCATTTTAGTTGTAAAATCTGATTTCAAGTCTTCTCCATTTATTACATATGTATTTCCTTTAAATGGTATTTTACCTAAAATTACAACATCATTTATTTCATTTGAATAATTATTTATTAATTGAACACCTATTTTGGCAGTTTTTTCATCTGTATCTGTATCAACTTCAGCAATTGGTACTCTAATATCTGCAACTTGTGGTGAAATTAGAGTATGTCCTGATTCATCGTATTCACTTATTGTTTGGTTAGTCAAAAGTGAATTTGGTGATATTAAACTAATTGATGTTGTTGATTTATGTACTTTTTCTTCTACATTTAAATTATCATTTACGTCATAAATATCAGCTGAGTTGTAATAATAATCAGCTGTTTCTTCATTTGTTGCCCATAATTCAACTGTTCTGCTTACTGTTGCAATACATGGATTTGGTGTTATCTCAGCATCTATTACTATACTATAAGTCAAGGGGTTTTCATTTTGTGTATTAATTTTAATAAATTTTCCACCTTCACTTTCCATATACTCATAACTTAATATTTGTGCATTACTATTAGTTATTTTTACACTATTTATTTTAGTTGTTAGTATTTCATCTGGTAATTTAATTAAAAAAGTTCCATTTTTCCATGCTACCTGATTAGAGCTTTCAGCACAACTAGCTGTAATTGTAATTTTTTCATTTTTTTCGGTTAATTGAGTTGATAATGCTGTATTACTTAGTCTAATAGACGCAACTGAATATGGTGCTTCATAATAAGCTGTTCTTCTTATTTTTCCTAAGTTTTTCTTTCCTGCAGTTACACTTAAATTTGATTCGATATATTGTAAGTTATCAAATTCCTCTCTTGTATAGTTATCTGTTATATATTCATCATCTAATTGTTTTATATTATAAACATACAATCCTACATCATTTTTTGTTTCACTTGTTTCTACTCTTATATTCTTAACTGGTAAGTCATATCTATAAGGATTACTTTCTGTATATCTTCCCCAGTCATCTTTTGTAAATGTTGCTAGTAATTCATCTGTATTATCATCATAAACTTTTATAAATCCATCATCATTTAAGAAATTACTTGCCCCTGAAAATGCTATTCCAACATTTGTTGATAGACTTTCCATAGTTTCTTTTGTAGAATCTGTTTTTACAAAGTCATCTGAACCTATTTCTTTCATAACTATTCCATTAGTTACTTCAAGTGTTCCTTTGTATATATACCATCTTACTGTATAATTATCATTCTTTTCTTCAGTACTAATACCATTATATATTTTTAGAGGCTTTTGTTTTGAAACAATATATCTATAACGTGGATTACTTATATATTTTCCCACTGTTATACCTACATTTGTAGCATAAACATTTCCAGGTTTTACCTTATAAAAATAATATATCAAAGTCTTAGCAGAAGTATTTGATTTATAAGGATTTGAAAACTCACTATTTGAATTATTAAATCCTTCATAATATGTTGATACTGGTATTTTTATATCTATACTATCTGTATTCATTAATCTATATGCTTCTAAAGGATATGAAATATTTAAAGTATATATATTACTTCTAGCAATACTTGATGTAACAATATTCTCACTTGAAACTGTGGCTGTTCTCTCGATAGTAAATTTTCTTGTTTCTTGCTCATAATTAAACTCCAAGTCTGAAAGATTAGAAGTTACTTCAAGTGGAGCATATCCATTTAATTCTGGAATTGTACCTGTAACACAATTTTTAGAAATATTTAGTTGATTTTTAGTTTCTTCTGCTCTTATTGAAGCAGTTAATTTTATTTTTTGATTCTCTTCGTCAATTCTTGAATCTAAATCGTAGTATGTTTTTGAATTTGAATAATAGTTATATGCATATAACTCTGATTTAGTTTCACCATACCAATCGACAGTAAAAGCAACTTCTTTTCTGATTGCTATTTCACTTCCATCAACTGCTACATATGTTCCTGTTAAAACTATTTTATTATCATCTCTAGATAATTTACTTAAATCATTTCCAATTGCAGCAGTTTTAGTTGAGGTATAAGAATAATCCCCACTTTTTACAATACCTGTTAACAACTTCTGAGTTCCATTATTCAAATCGTTGAATTGTATTTCCTTAACATTAGTTCCTATATAGTTTTGTTTTAACTCTTGATCTTTAGGAAGTGTTGTTTGTAGATAAAAGTTTTGCCCGTTCACTTCTATTTTAGCGTCTTTTAAATAACCTTCTGTTTGAACATTTAATTCCATGTATAAAGTGTCCTGATCTCCTATCTCTTTACAAGTTCCGCGTAGGCTCTCTGCATATCCATCTCCATCTAAGTCACGCAAAAAGAACGCATCGAATTTAACATTATCTGTTCCTTCGACTGCATTTTCCCCTTCTTGAACTTGATTATAAGTCATAGCACGTGCAAGCTCTGCGCTATTTACTTTTGGCTTGCTTTTAGTAAAATTTTCTTCTTTGAAAATAAAGATACCTGCAACTGCTATAAGTAATAATAAGATTACTGCAATCGATAATAGTTTTACTTTTTTTGTTTTGATTGAATTCTTTAATTTCTCTACTAATTTTTCCATCTCTAGTAACTCCTTTAAAACAAATTCTAATATTTTAATAATCTTTAGTTTTTATTTTAAATACTTATTAGAACGTGTCAATGTAACTTTTTCAACAACTTCAGATAAATTTTATCCCTAGTTAATCAATCCCTTTAAAAAAGCCAAAGTGCTACACATTACTTTTTCTCTTTAAAATCAAATATATTTTTAGTTTCTTTTGCTTTACAATTCGCCAATTTCTCTACGGAAATACACAGTTTTTGTTATTTTCTTTAAAATAAATAAACAATTTATCCACAGAAAAAAGAGACACACAAAGTGTCTCTTTCAACTTTTATCGGTAATTTATTGTTCAATTTTCCGACCTCACATGTTCCTATCTTTTTCAGATTTATCACTCAAAATTATAATTAATTAATTTCTGCTCCATCAATATATTTCTGCTTTTTTCTTTCTTCAATTCTTCTATCTAATTCATCAATCGTAGGAACATCAACAAAAAACAATGAACTGGCTGGAACCTCCTCTTCAATAAGATTCATCTCAATATTATTCATATCATATAAATCACCATGCATATAAGGTCTAACTTCTTCTACTCTTGAAACTTCGCCATTTTCACCATAATAATTATTCTTTTTATATTCTAACCCATCTCTATCAATTAATATAGCTGTTCTTTTAGATTTTGAAGCTGTTTGTTCCCATAACCTCTCTAATCTTTTTCTTAAAGCATCTCTAACCTCAGATTCCATATTTTCAGTAGATTTATATAAATGTTCCATTGCCTTTTCTTTATCACCTGTTAGAAAGTTTCCACCATAAATAAATGATAAAGTTTCAGGAGTATGAAACATATAAAATCCTGTTGTTATGCTTCCTGCACAAATTCCTTTTTTCATTCCAAAACCTGTAGTAAAAACATATTTAGAATTTGTATCTGCCTGAGCCATTCCTTTATATAAAAGCTCTCTATCATTATCAGAGAATAATGTACTCATTTTTCCGTCAGATTTAATTTTTTCAGCAATTTTAGGTGTAGTAAAATGAACAGCAACTCCATGCTTCAAAGCCACTGCCATCTCTCCTTCTGATAAATCAGTATACATTTCCATTAATAATCCCATCATTTGAATATCAGGATATTCAGAATTAGAATCATCTGTCTGTAAATATGTATTTATAAAAGTTTTACATTTTTCTTCATCAGGGCAAATTTGAAAAAATATTAAACTTAAATTAAATAATTTAGTAAAATATTTTTCTTTATCTGCTTCATTTTTTCCTTCAGCAAATTTAGCATACTTTTCTAAAATAAAATCAGAATTCATCATATTAGAAATTCTTAATCCAATAACACTTTTATTCATATTTTTTCCTTCTTTAGTATCTTAAAACTTTACATTGGAACAACTAATTTTCCAATCTTATTTCTAATATACTTCTCCAATTTCTCCATAAATACTACTGGTTCTATCTCTTTTTTAGCAACCATATCCAAACCTTTCTCCCAACTAGCAGTAAGTTCTGGATTTAACATATCAGGCATTGAAGAAAATACAACATCATAAATTACTTCTCCTTTATCTGTAGGAGTAATAATCTGTGTTTTGGAATTAATCGCAATATAACCTATTCTTTCAAGTTTTTTCATAATCTCAGCTCTAGTTGCACTAGTCCCAATTCCAGCACCTTTTATTTGTTCTCTCAAAGATTCATCCTCTATAAGTTTTCCCGCATTTTCCATAGCCAAAATTATTGAACCTGAATTATATCTTGTAGGTGGAGAAGTTTCAGCTTCTTTAGTTTCCATCAAATTAATTTTTAACTTCTCACCCTTCTTCAATTTAGAAAGCAATTCAATATTATTTTCTTTTTCCTCAGAATCGCCTTTTAAAACATCTAAATAACCTCTATTAATACATACCTTTTCATTAGCAAAAAACTCTTCCTCTCCAACTTTAATTGTCAATGCAAGCTTATTATACTCTGCAGGTGGATAAAAAATTGCAAGAAATCTTTTTACTATCAATAAATAAACATTTTTCTTAAGCTCTGACAAATTATCAAAATTCTCAAAACCTTGTCCTGTAGGAATAATAGCATAATGATCAGTAATTTTAGAATCATTAACAAACTTTGTTTTAACTAAATTTGTAGAATATTTTTCTTCAGACATCTTTTTCAAAATATCTTGAACTTCTTCATTTTTACAACCTTTAGATAATCCATTTAAGTTCTTAGTAATTACTTTTGCAATCGCTGTAGATAGAACCCTTGCATCAGTTCTAGGATATGTAACCAATTTTTTCTCATACAATTCTTGAATAATCTCTAATGTTTCATCTGGTTTTATTTTAAACTTTTTAGTACATTCATTTTGAACTTCAGCTAAATTAAAAAGTAATGGCGGATTTTCCTTTTGCTTTGTTTTCTTAATGCTTTCAACTACTGCCTCTTTGTCTTTTATTAAATCAATAAATTTCTTAGCTTCATCTTCTTTTTTGAAACCGGTTTCATTATATAAAAGCGGTGATTCAAACATACTAGAACCTTCTGTCATTTTCCATTCTGCTCTAAAAAACTCACCTTCTCCAAACTCACCAGATATTTTATAATACTTTGTTTTCTTAAAATTTCTAATTTCTCTTTCTCTAGAAACAATCATTCCTAAAACACAAGTCATAACTCGTCCTACAGAAATAGACACATGTTCTTCATTAATTTTACTAGCCACACGTCTACCAAAAATAATTGAAAGTAATCTAGAAAAATTTATACCTATTAAATAATCTTCTTTAGCCCTTAAATACGCTGAATCAGAAAGACTATCATAATAAGAAAGCTCTTTTGCTTCTTTAATTCCTTTCAAAATTTCTTCCTCAGTCTGAGAATCAATCCAAACTCTCTTCATTTCTGCATTAGGATTAGGCTTTGCCATCATAAAAACTAGTCTTTGAATATACTCTCCCTCACGTCCAGAGTCACCCGCATTATATATTTCACTAATATCTTCTCTATGCATAAGTTCTTTAATAATATTAAATTGCTTTTCTACTTGAGGAATAATTTCATATTTCCACTCTTTAGGAATAAATGGTAATGTATCTAATCTCCATTTTTTTAAATTCTCATCATATTTTTCTGGATAAGACATTGTCACTAAATGACCTACACACCATGTAATTATCCATTCTTCTGACTCTAAATAACCATTTTTTCTAGTAGTATTTATTTTAAGTGCTTTTGCAAATTCCATTGCAACACTCGGTTTTTCTGTAATCAATAATTTCTTAGCCATTATCAAAATCCTTTATTTTTTCTTTCACGCACATTATATATTTTTTATGCTCCGATTTCAAGCTAAAGACACTTATAAATTAAAGACTTTGATTAACAAATCTATTCACGTATGCTATCATTTAAATAGATTAACAATCATAGTTCAGGTTGTAAATATAATTTTTTAGTATGTGTACTGTAACTGCACATACTTTTTTATTTTTCATAAAAACAGATTTGTAAATTAATTTGCATGCAAAAAGCAACTCTTAACGAGTTGCTTTAATATTTTTTATCTTTAAATTATTTATCTAATTTTCTATAATTTATAAATGCTACAATACCTAAAACTGCTATAGCAGCTACTAATGGTAAAACATAAGATTGTTCAGCTCCTGTATCTGGCATAGTCTCGTTTTTAGTAGTTGATGTAGGAGTTGTAGTTGTTGTAGTTGTTGGCTCTGATGAAATACTTGGTGTTGAAGATATTGATGGTTCAGTAGTAGTTGATGTAGATGGTGATACTGTTCCACTTAATCCTCCACTTGAAGAAATTGTTATTGTTTGTGTTACTTGAGAAACTGATATATTATCTTCTAATGATGAATTTCCACCTTCTATATCTCTTAATTTAATTCCTGTTGTTGTAACTTGTGTATTCTCAGAAACTTTAAAAGCAAATGTTGCTACTTCTTCATCTTCTTTAACTGGATTTTGCTTTTCAAAAGATATCTTTCCATTATCTTCATTATAACTTATAGACCAATCATTTAATTCAGTTATATTGTCTTTCGAAATTGAAAGAACATCTTCATCGTAGTCTAATACTGCTGTTACTTCTGTAATTCCACCTTCTACGTTAATTCCTGTTAACTTAAATTTCAATTTAACTTCTTGTCCTTTTTGTACCCTTGATGATTCTGGTTTTAAACTTGCAGAAAACGAATCTGCTGCAAATACCTTTCCAACCATTGATACAACAAATATAAACATTAATACTGTAATTAGAATTTTTTTGTTTCTCATTCCTCAATCTCCTTCATTTTCTAACATTATACCCGTTTTTAGTTATTACGTCAACTTTTTTTTGTCAAGTTATCCTCATTTTTCAGCATTTTTTAAGGATTTTTATTAAATTTTCTAATTTTTTCTAAATATCATAATCAATTTTAGCGTTTTTTTATTTTTTTGCAAGTACCTATTTATTATATTCTTTATAGATATATATTATTATTTTCTACGGATTATAAACTTTTTAATATATTTTTTTCAAAATATTTTTTTATTATATCTTTTTATTTACAAAAATCGACTAATTTCTATAACTACTTAGGTATCAAGTAATTACACTTTTTATCTCTGCTTTGTAACATTTTTGTAATCTTTCTTTAACAAAAATGTTATATCTTTTAAAATTAAAAGTTAGTATAATTTTAACATACGAAAGATTTCAAGGGAGATATCATGGGTATTAATTTATTGTTAAAAAAAGAAGGCCTAGATAATATACAAAAACTAGATACTTTACAAATAAATAAAATTGCATCATATATATCAGAAAAACTATGTAAATCATTTCCTGAATTACATTTAGCACAAAGTGCATTATTTATACAAATTTCTAGATTAGATATGTATACAGCTACAATGCTTGATAACAGTAGTGCCAAATATGTATATGGAAATAACTCAATATACTTTAACGAAAACTTAGATTTATCTAATATGGATATTCCGGCAATACACGAATGTATACATTATCTTCAAGAATTTAAAGATCCAAAGGGAAAAGTTACTAAATTAGGAATATATGATTTATCAGAAGGAACTGGACTTGCAATGAATGAAGCTGCTGTTCAACTATTAGCAACAAGAACATCAAATTCAGCTACTTTAGATACAGTTACTTACTATGGAATGTCATTTATTTCTGAAAGCCCTGAATATTATCCTCTAGAATGTGCTTTGCTTTCTCAAATGATGTTCTTTACAGGTGATGAACCTCTATATTTTAGTACATTATATGGTTCACCTATGTTTGAAAGAGCCTTTACAAGTAATTCTAAAGAAAATATATTTTTTGAAATAGAAATTTTATTTGACAAACTATTAGACATTGAAACTGACTTAATTTCATTATCTCAAAAACTTCAATCTACTTCATTTGAAAAATCAAAAATTTTGCAAATGCAAATAGAAACTAAGAAAAAAAGCATAACAAGTTTATGTATCAAAGCACAAAATAAAATTATTGAAAATTGTTTTAAAAGAAGATTTATGAATATTGAAACTTTTGATGACATTAGAGATTTCGAAAACGATTTAAGAGATTTTCAAGATTTATTAATAATTTCTCCAAATTACACTTTCTATAACGAATTTTGTGAAAAAATCTCACAAGATATTGCATTTAAAAAAGATCAAATTATAAAATATGGCAAAATAATTGACATTCCTAAAGAATATAGTAGCTATCTTCCTATAGCTACAACTACTAAAAAAATGTCTAAAATTAAAGAAATAATAGCAACTTTAAAAGATTTTATCTGGGGTGAATAAATCCACTCCAGATTTTTAATTTGCCAATTTTTATAAAAAACTAAGACGGAGATTTTACTCTCCGTCTTTTATTTTAGCTTTATTAATGAAGTTAAAACTTCGTTTTAACAAATGATACTGTAACAAGCATAGCTTTAACAGTATCATTTTTTCTTAATAATAACTGTTACTGTTATTCCTAAGATTGCAAATATAGCTAATATTGCAAGTTTTACGATAGTATTATCATCTTCTGCACCTGTTTTTATTGAAATTACTAAATCTGCTTTTCCTTTGTTGTCTTCGATTGTTATTTCTTCAAAACCTGCTTCGTTGTCTACTTTTACTATTTCTGCTATATTTTCCTTCATTCCTAAATTGTCTTCTGATGGTGTCCATCTCATAACGGCAATGTAGCTTCTTTCTTGTCCTGGCTCTAGGTCTTCTACACTTAAGATGGCTGTATCTTCATGGATTACCCAGGTCTTATTATCAGCTTCATTCATTGTCATTCCGTTTGGTATATTTTCTATAAGCTCTGCACCACCTTTTAACTGTGCTGTATTTGTTACTTTTATTTCATATGTAACTACAACTTCTGCTGTTGCTATACCACTCTTGTCTAACTCTACTTTTCCTATATTACCGTTTACTGATAATACTTGTCCGTTATAAGCTATTTCTTTTACTTGTTTTTCTACCTTTAGGTTGAAGTCTTTTTTCTTATAATAGTAGTTTACAACTATATCTTCTACTGTCATATTACCAGCTTTATTTTCTGGTACTTCTACTAAGTTATAATACTTGATCTCTTTTTGTACTGTTTCATATTCGTCACTTTCATGTCCGTCTATCACTTCTTCTGCTGCTATTGTTTCTTTTGTATCTATATCATAGTAATTTACCACAACTTTAGCAGGTTTTGCATAGTAGTAAATAACTTCAGTAACGTCGTCTGTCATTGTTCCTTCTTTATTTGTTGGAACTTCTACTAAATCGTATCCTGTTATTGCTTTTTCTTCTGTAGTATATGCATCACCTTTATGTCCATCTATTACTACTTCTTCAGCAACTTCTTGTCCTGTTATTTTGTCTATATATTTTACTTGTACTTGTGTTTTTCTGCTATAGTAGTATGTTACTACTATTTCTTCTTTTGTCATTTTACCTGTAGCATTTTCTGGATATCTTTCTTTTACTAAATCATATCCTAGTATTTGTTTTGCCTCTGTCTCATAACTATCTTCTGCATATCCATAGTAATGTCTTTCTTCAACTAGTGGCTCATCAGTTAATATATCTAAATGTCTTTCTACTACACCAGCTGATTCTGGTACATAATAATATTTAACTACTATATCTTCTTTAGTCATATTACCATTACTATTTTCAGGTACTTGAATTAATTTGTATCCTTCAAATACTTTGTTTTCTGTTGTATATGGATCTTCTTCATGTCCATTTTCTACAATATCTTCATCTATTCTGTTTCCTGTTGTTTTATCAATATATTGTGTTGTAACTTTAGCTCTATGAATATAGTAATATGTTACTGTTATTGGTCTTACTGTCATGTATCCTTCACTATTTGATGGTAATCTATCTTCTACTAAGTCATATCCTGTAAATGTTTTTGATAGAATATTATACTCATCTCCTTCGTTTCCTTCATGAGTTCCGTTGTATAATACATCTCCACTAATTACATCTATATGTTGTTCAATTACTCCTCCTGATATGTGTAGATAGTAGTATTTTAATACTATTTCTTCTTTAGTCATGTTTACTGTCTTTTGTTCTGGCTCACTTACTAAGATATAATCTGTAAAGTTTTTAGTTTCAGTTACAAATTCGTCTCCTACTAAACCTTCATCAGTTCTTTCGTCTAGTATTTCACCTGTTGTAATATCTATATATTGAACTGTTGCCCTAGTATTTTGTAAGTAATAATAGATTACTGTTAAAGGTTCTACTTCAAGTTGACCTGTAGTGTTACCACTATTTTCAACTAAAGTATATCCTTCTATTTCTTTAGCATCTGTTCTATACATTTCTCCTACTTTACCAGTTTGTTTTTCTGGTTTTGCAAGCTCGATATCTGTATCTTTTTCTAGATAGTAGATATTTAACTCAGCATCTTTTACTGCATAGTAGTAAGTAACTTCAATAACTTCTTCTGTCATTATACCTGTAGCATTTTCTGGTCTTTGTGATAATACATATTTAATTGGTATATCATCTGCTGAAGTTGTTGTATAAGTAGAATCTATTAATCCTTCTATTTCAACATCTTCACTTAATTTTATAGTTGTACCTTCTTCGTAGTGATGTACTATTACTTTAGTTGATTTTAATTTATAGTAGTAGATTACTTCTATTTGTTCTTCTGTCATAGTTCCTGCTTTATTAGCAGGTTCTAATGCTAATTCATATTTACTTGGTAAGTCTTCTGCAACTATTGTTTCATAGTCATCTCCAACTTTTCCTGTAACTGTTACATCGTTTGCTACTTTTTCTGTTGTGCCTTCTTTATAATGATGAACTATAACAGTTGCATCTTTCTTCGTGTAGTATAAGTTAATTACATTATCTTTAACTTGTATTGTTAGAGTATCTTTATCTGCTGAATCAAAGTTATATCCGTAAATATCAACTACTTCGTCTTCGCTATTTATAACATCTTCAAATGTTACATTGTCAACTACCTTTTGGTCTTTTAACACTTTATTTGTATCTTTTTCTAGGTAGTTAACTGTATAGCTTAAGTCTGTACGTTTAGTGTAGTAAATATTTATTGCGTTCTCTCCTGTTGTTATTACTAACTCGTCTTTATCTACTGAATCATAATCATATCCATCAATTGTAATTATTTCGTCACTTGAAGCTATTACATCTTCAAATGTTACGTTATTAACTACTTTTTGAGTACTTAATACTTTGTCTGTATCTTTTTCTAGATAGTTTACTTTGTAGCTTAAATCAATACGTTTTGTATAGTAAAGATTTATAGTGTTTTCTCCAGTTGCTATCACTAGTAAAGGTTTATCTGCTGAATCATATGTATATCCGTCGATATCAATTACTTCATCTACTGCATTTACTACTTCTGCAAATCTCATTCCATCTTGATCTTTTTGAGGATTTAATACTTTATTAGTATCTTTCTCTAAATAATTTACTTTATAGCTTAAGTCCGTACGTTTTGTATAGTAAATATTAATTACGTTCTCTCCTGTTGTAATAGTTAAACTATCTTTATCTACTGAGTCATAATCATATCCATCGATTGTAATTACTTCATCACTTGAAGCTATTACATCTTCAAATGTTACACTATCAACAACTTTTTGAGTACTTAATACTTTATCAGTATCCTTCTCTAAGTAGTTAACTATATAACTTAAATCTGTACGTTTTGTATAGTAAAGGTTAATTACATTTTCTTCTATTGTAATTGTTAAAGTATCTTTATCTGCTAAATCATAATTGTATCCATCAATTGTAATTACTTCATTTATACTATTTACAATATCTTCGAATGTCATATTTCCTTGAAGTTTTTGAGAACTTAATACTTTATTTGTACCTTTCTCTAAGTAGTTAACTGTATAACTTAAGTCTGTACGTTTTGTATAGTAAATATTAATTACATTTTCACCTGTTGTTATTACTAATTGATCTTTATCCACTGAATCATAATTGTATCCATCGATGTCAATTACTTCATCACTTGAAGTTACAATATCTTCAAATGTCATACTATCTTGTACTTTTTGAGTACTTAATACTTTATTTGTACCTTTTTCTAAGTAATTTACTTTATATGAAAGTCCATTTACCTTTGTATAATAAAGATTAATTATATTTTCTCCTGTAGAAATTTTTAAACTGTCTTTATCTGCTGAATCAAAAGTATATCCATCAATTTCAATAGCTTCATTTTTGCTTATTATTATGCTTTCAAATTCTTGATTTTCCTCAATCTTTTGTGCACTTAATACTTTGCCTGTATCCTTTTCTAAGTAATTTACTTTATATGATAAATCATTACGTTTTACATAGTAAATATTAATTACGTTTTCTTCTGTTGTAATACTTAAATTTTCTTTATCTACTGAATTGTAGTTATATCCATCAATCTCTATTACTTCATCTTCTGTAGTTATAACATCTTGGAATGTTACGTTATTAACTACCTTTTGTGTATTTAATACTTTATTAGTACCTTTTTCTAAGTAGTTAACTTTATAACTTAAATCTACTCGTTTTGTATAGTAAATATTAATTACATTCTCTCCTGTTGTAATTATTAATTCATCTTTATCTACTGAATCAAAGTCATATCCATCGATTGTAATTACTTCATCACTTGAAGTTATTACATCTTCAAATGTTACACTATCAACAACTTTTTGAGTACTTAATACTTTATCAGTATCTTTTTCTAAGTAGTTTACTTTATAACTTAAGTCTGTTCTCTTTGTATAGTAAATATTGATGATATTTTCTCCTACTAAAATCACTACAGTATCTGCATTAGCAGAATCATAATCATATCCATCAATTGTAATTACTTCATCACTTGATTTTACTACAGATTCAAATACTACATTATTAACCACTTTTTGTGTATTTAATACTTTGTTTGTATTTTTTTCTAAGTAATTGACTTTATATGATAAATCTGTACGTTTTGTATAATAGATATTAATTACATTCTCACCTGTTGTTATTGTTATAGTATCTTTATCTACTGAATCGTAATTATATCCAGCTATTTCTATAACCTCATCACCAGATGAAATTATTGCTTCCAGTTTTACTCCTTGTTGTACTTTTTGTGTATGCAATACTTTATTTGTATCTTTTTCTAAATAATTTACTTTATATGATAAATCTGTACGTTTTGCGTAATAGATATTAATTACATTTTCTCCAGTCGTTATACTTAATGTAGCTTTATCTACTGAATCATAATTATATCCATTAATTTCAATTACTTCATCTTCTGAATTTATAACATCTTCAAATGTTACATTATTAACTACTTTTTGAGTACTTAATACTTTACTTGTATCTTTCTCTAAGTAATTTACTTTGTAGCTCAAATCACTACGTTTTACATAGTAAATATTAACTACATTTTCTCCTGTTGTAATTGTCAATAGCTCTTTATCAACTGAATCATAGTTATATCCGTCAATTTCAATTACTTCATCTTCTGAATTAACAACTGTTTCAAACACTTGATTTCCAGTTATTTTAGCTGGATTTAATACTTTATCAGTTCCCTTTTCTAGATAATTTACAGTATAAGAAAGTCCTGTTACTTTTGTATAGTAAATATTAATAATGTTTTCACCAGTTGTTATTACTAACTCAGCTTTATCAACTGAATTATAATTATATCCATCAATGTCAATTACTTCACCACTTGATTTTATCTTAGCTTCAAACTCAACATTATTAGCTATTTTTTGTGAATGTAATACTTTATTTGTATCTTTCTCTAAATAATTTACTTTATATGATAAATCTGTACGTTTTGTATAGTAAATATTTATAGCATTTTCTCCAGTTGTAATAGTTAAACTATCTTTATCTACTGAATCATAATTATATCCATCTATTGTAATTACTTCATCACTTGAAGTTATTACATCTTCAAATGTTACGTTATTAACTACTTTTTGTGTGCTTAATACTTTGTTTGTTGTTTTTTCTAAGTAATTTACTTTGTACGTTAAATCAGCACGTTTTACATAATAAATGTTAATTATATTTTCTCCAGTTGTTATGCTTAATGTAGCTTTATCTACTGAATCATAATTATATCCATCAATATCTATTACTTCATCAGCTGAATTAATTATTGATTCAAATTTTACATTATTAACAACCTTTTGTGTACTTAATACCTTATTTGTTGTTTTTTCTAAATAATTTACTTTATAGCTTAAATCACTTTTCTTTGTATAGTAAATATTTATAACATTTTCTTCTGTTGTTATTACTAAGCTTTCTTTATCTATAGAATCATAAACATATCCATCTATAGCTATTACTTCTTCTAAAGTATTTACTGTTGCTTCAAATGTCATTCCATTTTGTACTTTTTGTGCATGTAATACTTTATTTGTATCTTTTTCTAAGTAATTTACTTTATATGATAAATCTGTACGTTTTACGTAGTAGATATTAATTGCATTTTCTTCTACTCCTATTGTTAATACATCTTTATCTACTGAATTATAGTTATATCCATCAATTTCAATTACTTCATTTGCAGCATTTACTGTTGCTTCAAATGTCATTCCATTTTGTACTTTTTGTGTATGTAATACTTTGTCTGTATCTTTCTCTAAATAATTTACTTTATAAGATAAATCATTACGTTTTATATAGTAAATATTTATGACGTTCTCTCCTGTTGTAATTGTTATAGTATCTTTATCTACTGAATCATAATTGTATCCATCTATATCAATTACCTCATCACTTGAAGTTATTACATCTTCAAATGTTACATTATTAACTACTTTTTGTGTACTTAATACTTTATCTGTATCTTTCTCTAAATAATTTACTTTGTATAATAAATTATTACGTTTTACATAATAGATATTTATAATATTTTCACTTGTAGATATTGTTAAAGTATCTTTATCCACTGAGTCATAGTTATATCCATCAATTGTAATTACTTCGTCTGATACATTTATAATATCCTCGAATGTTACACTATTCACTATTTTTTGTGTATTTAATACTTTGTTTGTAGTTTTTTCTAAATAATTTACCTTGTATGATAAATCTGTACGTTTTACATAGTAGATATTGATTACATTTTCACCTGTTGTAATAGTTATAGTATCTTTATCTACTGAGTCGTAATTATATCCATCAATTTCAATTACTTCGCTACTTGATGTTATTACGCTTTCAAATACTTGATTTCCTTGTGTTTTTACTGGAGCTATAACTTTATTTGTTCCTTTTTCTAAGTAATTTACTGTATATGAAAGTCCATTTAATTTTGTATAGTAAATTGTAATTTCATTTGTTCCTGTTGTTATAATCAATTCATCTTTATCAGCTGAATCATAGCTATATCCATCGATATCAATTACTTCTTCTGCTGTTTTTATAACTGTTTCAAATTCTACATTATTAACTACTTTTGATGTATGTAATTCTTTATTTGTATCTTTTTCTAAATATTTTACTGTATAACTTAAATCATTACGTTTTGTATAGTAAATATTTATAACATTTTCACTTGTAGAAATTACTAAAGTATCTTTATCTACTGAATCATAGTTGTATCCATCAATTTCAATTACTTCATCACTTGATTTTATTACAGTTTCAAACTCTAGGTTATTTACTACTTTTTGAGTATGTAATTCTTTGTTTGTATCTTTTTCTAAGTAATTAACTTTATAACTTAAATCATTACGTTTTATATAGTAAATATTGATAATATTTTCACTTGTTGTTATTTCTAAATCTGTTGTATCTACATATTCAAGATTATATCCATCAATATTTATTACTTCTTCTTCACCTTTTACAATGTCTCCAAATGTCATGTTATTAACTACTTTTTGAGGATTTAGTATTTTGTTTGTGTCTTTTTCTAAGTAGTTAACTTTATAATTTAAGTCTGTTCTCTTTGTATAATAGATATTTATTACATTTTCTTCATTTGTTATTGTTAATGTCTCTTTATCAAATGAATCAAAGTTATATCCATCTATACTTATTTTCTCTAAGTTTGCATCTATTTGAGTTCCATAAATATAGCTTAATCCTTGTTTTTGTGTATGTAATTCTTTATTTATTCCCTTTTCTAGGTAATTAACTACATAGCTATATTCTTTTAATTTATAGTAATATGTTACAACAGTTTGTTCTTCCACCATTGTTCCTGTTTTATTTTCTGGTTCTTCTACTAATTCATAATAATCTGGTATGTCACTTGCAACTGTTGTTGTATAGTTATCATCTACTTTACCATTTATTGTTACATCTGCACTTAATGGTGTTTCTGTACCTTTAATATAGTGATGTACTAAAACTGATGTATCTTTTAATCTATAGTAGTATGTTACAACTATTTCTTCTACTGTCATTGTTCCTTGTGCATTTGCTGGTATTGCTACCACTTCATATTTACTTGGTACATTTGGTGATACGCCTGTTACATACATATCATCTACTTTACCTTCTGTTACTATATCTTCTGCAAGTTTAGTAGTTGTACCTTCAATATAGTGATGTACTGTAACTTTTGTATCTTTTAATCTGTAGTAATATGTTACCTCTATTTGTTCTATTGTCATTGTTCCAGCTTTGTTTTCTGGTTCTTCAACTAGTTCATATTTATTAGGTATATCGTTAGCTACTGTTGTAGTATATTCGTCATCTACTTTTCCATTTATAGTTACATCATTACTTAATTGTGTCGTTGTTCCTTCTAAATAATGGTGAACTAATACAGATGTATCTTTTAATTTATAGTAATATGTTACTACTATTTGTTCTTCTTTCATGTTACCAGTTTTGTTTTCTGGTTCTGATAGTAATTCATATTTATCAGGTATATCTGTTGCAACTTCTGTTTCGTATTCATCAAATACTCTACCATCTATTGTTACGTCATCTGATAAACTTGTAGTTGTTTCTTCAATATAGTGATGTACTAATACTGAAGTTTCTTTTGGTCTATAGTAGTAGATTACTACTATTTGACTTTCCGTCATTGTTCCGTTTTTATTTTCAGGTTCTGCTACTAATTCATATGCACTTGGTATGTCTGTAGCTGAAGATGTTGTATATGTATCATCTACTCTACCAGTAATTGTTACATCGTCTGATAGGTTCTCTGTTGTTCCTTCTTTATAGTAATGAACTATTACTCCAGTTTCTTTTAATCTATAGTAATATGTTACTACTGTTTGTGCTACCGTCATTGTTCCATTTGCGTTACTTGGTACATCTACTAATTCATATTTACTTGGTATATCTGTAGCTGAAGTTGTTGTATACTCGTCATCTACTTTACCTTCGATTGTTACATCTGCTGATAAGCTTTCTGTTGTACCTTCTTTATAGTAATGTACTACAACAGATGTATCTTTTAATCTGTAATAGTAAGTAACTACTATCTCGTCTTCTGTCATTGTTCCTTTGCTATTTGCAGGAGTTGCTACTAATTCGTATTTGTTATCCACATCTGCTACGCTAGTTGTGTAATCTTCTGTAACAAATCCATTAATTACTTCATCTTCTGCTAATTTAGTAGTAGTTCCTTCGATATAGTGGTGAACTGTAACTTTAGCTGGTATAGCTCTATAATAGTAAATTACTTCTATATTACCTTCTATATAGTTACCACTTGCGTTTGCTGGTTCTTCTACCAATCTATATTTTTTAGAAACATCTTTATTAGCACTAGTTACATATTCATAACCGATGTTACCTTTTTTAATCTCATCTGGTGCTTCTGTTCCATCTTTTAATGGTACTTTATTTGTTGTTCCTTCAATGTAATGGTGTACTGTTACTGTTCCTTGTAACTTTTCAAATATTACTTGCACATGTATATCACCTGTTACATTGTTAAATTTGTATAATGCATATCTAGTTACATTATCTCCAACTTCAATCGTATTGTGTCTTATATGGTTACCAATTACTATCCTATATGATATAGATTTTATTATATACCCTTCGTCAGCTTGAATTATAATATCTTTAACACTATTTTCACCTATATTAACTGTTTCAAAAGGTTTCTTTCCTTCACCTGAAATAGTTCCGCCTTTTACTAAAATAGTTTGTCCAAATGAATCTATTTCTTCGTGTTCTTGTACTTCTGTTGTTATATTATATTCTTTTAATTTATAGTAATAAACAACATCTACTTGAGGAAATTGATATACACCATTTTTATTTTTTGGCTCTTCTACTAATTCATACTTCCAATCAATATTCTCTTTACTTGATGTTTGATATTCTTGTCCTTCTTGTCCATTATAAATTTCGTCTTCTGCTAAACTTCCATCTGCTAATGGAACACTAATTTCTGTTCCTTCTATATAGTGTTTTACAACTAAAGGAATTGATTTTTTAACATAATAATATGTTACTACAATATCCTCTGATGTATATGTCCCCACTGCATTTGAAGGAATTATATATTCACCATTTTCATCTTTCTCTAGTTCATATTTTTCAAAATCTACCTTTGGTACTGTTGTATATGCATCATTTGGTCTATAATCTGATACCTCATCTTCTGCTAAAGCTGTAGTAGTACCTTTAATATAATGATGAACTGTTACTTTACCTTTTCTTTCGTTAGGTATATCAAATTCTTTTACACCATCTTGTCTAAATTCTATAGTAGTAGGTTCTTCATTTAACCAATAGCCTTCTGGAGCTACAAGTTCTGTAATTTTATATTTACCAAAAGGCACTTGAGTAATTACTTGACCTTCACTATTACTTTCAACTTCCATAGGACTAAATTCTACGCTTGAAGCACTATCATATTTTTCAATTTGTTCAATTCTAAATTTTGCGCCTACAAGTTTTTCATTTGTTTTTGAATCTACTTTGTTTATTGTAATTTTACTATTTGTCAAAGCAAATGTTGCTACAATGTTTTTATCTTCTCTAACATCTGTAAATAATGGCATTATATATGAACCATCTGCTAAAGTTTCAAATTTATGTTCTTCATCATTTACAGTAACTGAAATAAGTTCATATCCTGCATCTGGAACTATTTTTATTTCTTTAGTACTTGAGTCTCCATACATTAAAACTTCATATTTTGGTTGATTTGAACCTGATATTGTACCACCTTTTGTTCCTGACACTTCTTTTACATTTGTTGTTATTTTAAACTCTTTTAAGTAGTTGTTAACTTCTAATTCTTCAACTTCTCTCATTCCCATTTCAGCTGATATTTTTGTAATAAAAGCATCTGCATTACCATTTGAAGTTAAAACTTTTTCTTCTTCTACTGTTGTTAAATTACCATCAAAATATCCACCTACAATTATTGTATCTTTACCACTTTCAGCTATTGAATTTATAACTGTACTGCCACTTCCTTTAAGTTCTTTATTCCACATAGCCTTTCCGTCTTTATTCCATTTTTCTATATATCCAACTGTACCTTTTTTAGCACCTAATAATATACCTTCATCTTTGGTCTCAGTTACAGAATAGATACAATCATCAGCTCCTCCTGTTGATACCTTTCGGTACCATTGTAATTCTCCATCTTTACTATATTTTAAAAGTAATCCATCTTGTCCTAATGCTCCACCAGAAGCTGGTGAAACAGTTTCTCCATTGTCTAAAACAAATGACCAGTTAAACGCTCCACCTGCTACAATTCCTCCATCACTTGTTGGTGCAACTGTATAAATATAATCAAACCAACCATAATCACCGACACGCTTATACCAATCTAAGTCTCCATTTTTATTGTACTTTAATATTAATCCATCATTTTGACCACCTATTGGTAATGTATCTCCATTGTTTAAAGTAACTTGTCCTTGATAATATCCACCTGCTACTATTCCTCCATCTGTTGTTTCTGCAACAGAACGAATTGTATCATAATTATTTCCTTTAACTTTTCTATAATATTCAAATTTTCCATCTGCATCGTATTTTAATATGATTCCATCAGCACCACTTGTTGCAGTTACATTTACCCCAGAATCTAGTAATACTGTACCATTAAATTCTCCACCAACAATTATTCCTCCATCACTAGATGCTGCCACTGAAAAGATTTCATCTGCTCCTGTACCACCTATCTGCTTATGCCATTTCAATTCCGCTTCTGAAGTAAATTCTAATATAATTCCATCTTTTCCTCCAGCTGATGTACAAATTTGTAAGCCATCAATCGTAATTGTTCCTTGGAAACGTCCAGCTACTATTATAGATCCATCTTCTTTTTGAGCTACACCATTAATAGAACTTGCTGATGTTCCAGCTAATTGCTTATACCACTCAAGCTTTCCGTCTTTATTATATTTTAATATAATTCCATTTTCTTCTGAAGTTGCTGTTAAACTATCACCATTTTCTAATGTAATTGTATTTGTAAAATAACCACCTGCTATAAACCCACCATCAGTTGTTCCTGCAACAGATTGAATATAGTCATTATTTTCAGCTCCAAATTTAACTGTTTTCTTTATTACCGGATCAGGAACTGGGTATTCTTCTAATCTAAATATAATACCATCACTATTATTATTACCAACAATTTTAGTTCCATCTTCTAATGAAATTGTTTGATTATATGTTCCTGTTATTAAAATTTCTTCATTTGATCTTCTCACCATGCAATTAGGATATTCATTTCCTGTACCATGTGTTTGTTTTGCCCATAGTAGTTTTCCATCTTTATTATATTTGAATATAATTCCTTCTAATTCTGATCTAGAAATCACTTGTCCATTTTCTAATGTCATATTAGCTCCGATTATACCACTAGCTAATATCGCTCCATCATCAACCTCTAATAAAGAATAAATATCCTCACTACCACCAGTAAATATATATTTATACCATTCAAGCTCAAAATTTCTATCATATTTTAATAGCAGTGCATCTTCATTATTGTTATATGCATCAGTTAATACTTCACCATTATCTAAAGTAATTGTACCTGAGAACTTTCCTCCTAGTAATAATCCACCATCAGAAGTTTCTAGCACATCATTAATATAATTATCAACTTGTTTGTACCACTCTATTTCTCCTAATAAATCATATTTTATTGTTATTCCATCAGGTCCATTACTTGATGTTAACTCATCGCCATTTTTTAATGTCATTGTTTCTTGGAAATATCCATAAGCAATTATTCCACCGTCTTTTGCTAATTTTATCTTTAATTTATCCCAAGAAGCACCTCCTATTCTGTCAAACCAGTCTACTTCTTGATTTACATCATATTTTACTATTATCGCATCAGCTTGACCTGTTGTTGAAACACTATCTCCATTTTCTAATTTAATAGTGCCATATGATTCTATTACAACTGCAGTTCCACCATCTCCGGTTTCAATCACACCAGTTAAAAACTGGTTCCACCATCCACCATATTCTTTATGCCATTCTAGTTCACCTGCTTGTCCATATTTCAATACTAAACCATTTGTACATTGAGCATCTGATGGAGAAATTGCAGTTACTTTATCTCCATTTTCTAAAGTAATTGTACCTTTGAAGTTTACTCCTACTAATACTCCACCATCGCTTGTACCACATATAGAAACACCAGTATCTGCATAGGTATCACCAATTTGTTTATACCACTCTAGTTGATTTTTTCTATTATATTTCAATACTAAAATATCGCTATCACCTTTAGATGTAATTGTATCACCGTTTTTTAATGTAATTGTGTCTTTAAAACTTCCAATTGCAACAACTCCACCATCTGTTGTCGTTGATATTTTTTCTAAAGATCCAGAACTAGATGTACCTAAAACATCATATAATTCAAGAGTAGAATTTGTTAATCCTTCTCTTGTAGCTCCTATACCAAAATAATATTCATTTCCTTGTATATCATATCTATCATCTGCGTATACTTCTACTGCTTTATAAAAACCTTCTTTTAAATCCGCAGATAATTCTCCATTTTCATTTGTTGTAATACAATAATATTCTTTTCCATCTATTATTTCTTTTGTACCTAGAATATTTCCCTTACTATCTTTAGCAAGAGTTTCTCCCTCATCCATATTATAAATAGCAAACTTCGCACCTGGTAAAAGCTCTGCTGTTGTTCCATCTCTTTTTACTAATCTAAATGATGGGCTATCTTCTATTATTAAGTTTACTTTATCGTTTTCAATAGTATATGTTTTTGCAGTTTGACCTTCAGACAATTCTTCTATAAATTGTAATTTTCCGCCAACTGCTTGTACTTTAAAAATAATATCTTTTATTTTTGCATAACCTTCTGGTGCATATATTTCTTTTAATGTATATGTACAATTTAAGTCTTTTCCTTCAACATATTGATATAAATTAGAAATTACTATTTTTCCATTTTCATCTGAGGTATATTCTCCAAGAACATTCTCATCTTTTAATAGTTTAAATTTAGCACCTGCAACTACTGTTCCTATTTCGCCTCTTTTAACTTTTGTTATATCCAATATATATGTAGGAATTTTTTCAAGCTCTAATCCTAAATTTATTACAGGTATATCATCAATAATTTGAATCGAACTTTCTTTTACTTCTCCATCATTAATAACTACTTTTAATTTGCCATCATCTGCTACAGTAAATTTTACGGATTGTAAATAATACCCGTCTGCTTTTACTGTTTCTAATGTATATTCTTCATTTTCATATATACCTACTACTGTTACTTCTCCATTTTTATCTGTCACTAAACTTTTTCCACTCTTAGGCATTCCTTTTCCTATTAATCTATATCTTATATTAGACAATTTTTCGCCAGTAGTCTTTTCATATGTTACTATTTTTATATTAGGAAGAACTTTGTCTTCAACTGCCATTGATAATTTATAACCATTATCATCTTTAGTAACATTTAAATTTGTTCCATTTCTCAATGTTCCAGAAATTAAAGTAGCTTCAAATTGTCCCGCCTCATTTATAGTAGTTCTAAATTTTATTTCTTCTTGATTTAGTTCATATTGAGCAACAGTTTTTATTTCTTTTACTATATATGTTTTATCTACAAATATGTTTTTTAATAAAATTTTTCCCTCTGCATTAGTTACTCTTGCTTTTTCTTCATCTGTTCCATCTTCAATAATTAAATATGTTGCTTGTGGTACTATTTTTTCTGAATCTTTTTGATATTTTGTTATTTCTAAATCAAACTGTTTTGCTATCATAAAACCAAGTTTATTTGGCTCAACATATGTTTTATATTTTCCTTCTTCTGTGTCTAAACTAAAATACACTCCATGATGACTATAAGATACTTCGTTATAATTTAAGGCCTCTGGTATTTCAATATCATAAGTAAATTTATGAGTAACATCTCTTTGCAATGAATAATCCTCAAAAACAATTAAATATGATTTTACTTTTGACCAATCTTGAGGTATCTCTGCCCAATTGTTTGCTGTATCAGATAAATCTTTATTTGGTTCTAAATTTTCTGAATAATATACTGTTACTTTATCTTTTAGTTCATCTGGAACTTTAATTCCTTCGCTTGTCATTTTTGCATCAAACTCTGAATTCATATTTGCATTACTTATTGCATATTTATTTCCTTTAGCTGGTACTTTTCCTAAAATAACAATATCACTTATAGTATTTTTATATCCATTTTTAATTTCTAATTCTACAGTTGCTTTTCTTTGTCCTTTATCAATAATTGCATTTTGTGGTGCAATAGCTATACTTCCATTGTCATCATAATTAGTAGCTACTTGATTTGTTAATAATGTTCCTGGTGACACTAAATTTAAAGTTAATGTTGTTCTATTAACATTTTCAGTTACATTTAAATTTCCATTTATATCATATATATCTTGAGCTTTAGAAGAATAATTTTCACAATTCTCATTACTTGCATATAATTCTACATTTCTTGAAATAGTTACAAGTTTAGGATCTGGCGTAATATTGCAATTTATTGTTATTTCAAATGCTGCAGGATTTTCATTTTCAGTAATAATCTTTATAAATGTTTCACCATTTTCTTCATATGTTTCATAGCTCATAATAGATACATTATGATTATTTATAGTTACATTATTTATTTCTAAATCTATTATTTCTTTAGGTAATTTTACTAAAAATACACCATTTTTCCACTTTTCACGATTATCATATGAACTTGCCTCTGTAACTATTTTCATTTCAATATTTTCTTCTGTTACCTGAGTGGATAAAATTGTTTTACTCATAGTTAATTTTGCCAAAGAAGAAGATCCTTCATAATTTGCCGTATGTACTGTTATACTCTTTGGTTCACCATTCATATCAGAATACACTGTTGACTTTATATTTGCAAATTTATTAAATTCTTCTAATGAATAATTTTCTATAAAGAAATCATCATTTAATTCTTTTACATTATAAATATTCACTCTTGAACGTGGTTTTACAGCACTTGTTTCTATTCTTACATGATCTATAGGTTCTGAATATTTGTATGGATGTAATTTAGTATATTTTCCCCAGTTACTGCTAGTAAAAGTTTCTATTAATTCATCTGTATCATTATTATATACTTTAATATAGCCATCTGAATATAAGCTATTATTGCAATTACTAAAATATATTCCAATATTTGAAGTAAACCCATCCATAGATACTTCAGTATTATCATCTTTTACTAAAATATCTGCTTCTGTGTTCTTCATTGCTGTTTTATTCATTTTTCCTTCATCATGATATCCATTATATATTCCCCAGTAAACTTCATAAGTTTCTTTAGAATCTGTAGATATTCCATTATATAGCTTTAGTACATTATCCTTTACAATAACATATCTTTCTGGATTATACACAAGTTTTCCAGCAAATACATCAAATTTTGGTTCTTCTCCACTAATTTTTGTAAAGATTATTTGTACATTATTCATAGCAACATTTGATATATATGGATTATCAAATTCTTCATTTGGATTATTAAATCCTTCATACACTGCTTTAGTCTTAAATAATGCCTCTACCGAATCTCTTCCTATACTTTTATATGCCTCTAATGGATATGTCACTGTTACATTAAAGTTCGTATATCTTCTAGAATCTTTCCAGTAGTAAACATTTTTAATAATTTTTCCGTTTTCGTCAGTAGTTGCAAATTTTGTTATCACTGCTTTTTTAGTTTCTGGATCATATTGACAATCTGCATCTTTTGCAGATACTCTAATTGCATCATATCCATTTAATTGTGGTACATCTATTTCAATTTTTGCTTTATTAACAAAAGCATCACATTTAGTTTCTCTTATTATAGATTCAAAATTTAAATTTACCTCATCACTTTCTCCGTCAATCATCTTATCAAGTTCATACTCTTTAGTCTCAGTAATAACTTCTGCTTCAACTGTTGCATACCAATCCATATTAAACTCTACTGTTTTTTCTACAGGAGTTTCTGTTCCATCAGGCGCAACATGTGTACCAGTCAATGTTATACTATTTATTTGACTATAATTATTAATATTATTTCCAAGAGCATCTAATCTTGTTGTATTGTATGAATAATTTCCTGATTTAACTACACCTGTTAACAATCTCTGTGTTCCAGTATTTAAATCATTAAATAAAATTTCCTTAACATTTTGTCCAATGGCATTTGCTCTTATATCGTTATCTTTAGGAATTGCAGCTTCAAAATACAAGTTTTTAGAATTTATTTGAATTCTTCCATCCTTCAAATATCCTTGACCTTGAATTTTTAAATTCATGTACAAGGTATCTTGATTTCCTACTTCTCTACAAGTTCCACGTACTCCTTCAGCATATCCATCACCATCTAAGTCACGTAAAAAGAACACGTCAAAATTGACATATTCTGAGTTTGTAGCTTCATCGCCATCTTGAACTCTATCATATGTCATAGCACGTGCTAATTCTCCACTTATTTGATTGTTTCCAGCAAGATTTTTTGATTTAAAAATTACTCCACATGAAATTCCTAACAATAGCAAAATAACTGTAGTAATAGTTAATAACCTCGCTTTTTTGTTTTTCATACCATTTTTTAACTTTTGTAATAATGACATTTTTGACCTCTCTTCAAAATAATTATTAATTTAAATATTAATTTTTATTTTAAATACTTATATAGGTCTGTCAATATCATTTTTTTCAACATTTATAGACAAAATAATTCATATAAATGACCAAAGTCAGCAAATTACATGTAAAGCTACGTATCTATGCTTTTATATAAAAAACACATATATTTTTAATCTCTTTTACTTTACAAACTCACAAAATTCTTACGGCAATACACAGTTTTATTGGTTTTTAAAAAAGATTTAAACAATTTATCCACAAGAAAAAAGAGATTTTAAAATTATCAACACTATACTAAAATAACAACACACAGGTATTAATATATAATTTTCAAAATTTTGCTCTTCGCAATCTCCGAATAAAAAACTCCGTTTTTATATTGTAGATTGCTCAAATTCGCACTTCGGCACAAAGTGCCTTCGTTTGGTCGCTAGCGCAATTTTAAAAATTATATATTAATACCTGTGTGTATCATTTTATATTCTAATTGTTAGATTTTAAAATCTCTTCCATTATATAATCTTTTGAATAATTTTTAATATATCTATAATTATTATCTTTAAATTTTGGATCAAAATTACAAATAGACTTATATTCACAATACTCACAAGAAGTTTTCTTATTCATATAATATGGCTTAATATCAATCTTACCACTAAAAATCTCTTTAGAAATCTCTTTAATTACATATTTAGTATATTTCTGCAATCTATCAAACTGTTCTTTTTCTAAAACATTTGACTTTGATTTGCTAATATTTCCATCTTTATCTAAATAAACAGGAACTGACTCAGAATAATTTGAAGGACTAATACGCGAGTCCATCATTTTGACAATGTCTAAATCTGCTATAACTAAACCCTTCATTCTAAATTTCTTATTAAGCTGCTTTTTAATTTCTTCATCAGTCATATTTTTACTTGCTTTTACAATAGTATCAAGCAAATTAAAATATAAAACTCCACTTGACTCAAAATCTTTTTGCTCTGACATTTCATCTAAATATGTTAATAATTGTATCTGAATTCCTGCCACAATTTGATTTAAATCAACATCTCTAACAGAAGACTTATAATCAATAATTCTAACATATCTTTTATCATCAACTTTGGCAATATCTACCCTATCAATTTTACCAGTAACAACAACATTATTTCCATTATCTAGTTCTAGTTTCATAGGTTTAAATTCTGATTTCTCGCTAAATTCAAGCTCATGCCCATATAATTCAAATTTAGAATTTTTTAGTTGTTCAATAATATAATCCATAGATTGATAGATAACTTTTTTTAATCTTTTAGTAAGTACAACAAACTTAGGTGTACTAGAAAAAATGTAATTTTTACTCATTCCTAGCTTTTTATTAATAATTTCAGAAACAATATTAAATAATTCCTCTTTCGTAACTTCTTTAATATTTAAATCTTTATCCTCAATTTTATTAAAAACTTCATCAATAACTTCATGCATAAAGTTTCCTGTATCTAAAGCACGTATTTTAAATTGATCTTCTTCAAGTAGCTTAAGTCCGTATTTCATATGAAAAGCAAAAGGACATTTTCTATATTGTTCTAATCTAGATACACTTGTACGTAAAGTGTTTCCATATAATTTCTTAATATTATCTGATGAAATGATTTCTGGTATATTAGTAAATTTTGCTGCTCTAAATATCCTTTTTATTCTATCGTTTTCGTATTTTTGATACCATGCTATAATATCAAGCTCTTCTTTTTTTATCTCTTCTTCATCTAAAAAATCTTGATATTTGCAAACTGCATAATCTAAAGTTCCTTCTTTAGTAGTAATTTCAAATTTATCCTTTATAACATCACTATCTTCAGTAATATTAGGAAAAATCTTTTTTATTTGAGTAATTAAAATAGATTGTCTTAAAGATTTTCCTTCTTTATCTGAAATTGCATATGATAAATACAATTTACATTTAGGCATTGATAATACTTTATAAATATTAAATTGGTCTTCATACAAAAGCTCAACAGAATTTTTAGCAAGTTCTATATTATTTTCTTTCAATAATTCTCTATCTTTATCATTAAAAAATCCTTCATCTTTAACTAAACTAGGAATTACGCCATCATTAAGTCCTATCAAAAATAATATCTTAATATCTTTTGTTTTAGATCTACTAATATCACCAAATAATACTTGATCAAAAAATGTAGGAATTCTACCAAACTCTGATTTAGAAATACCTATTTGCAATATTTTATTAAATCTATCAAAACTCATTTTTTCATTATCAAAAATTAAAACAATCTCATCTAAAACATCAAAAAATATTCTAATACCATTTCTATATTCTTCAGCAAATTCTACTAACCCCTGCTCTTCTAATTTATTTGCTTGATCTAAAATATTTTTCTGAATTTCATTTTCATCTATAAACTTATATAAATTCTCACAGATGTTCTTAGCTGTTTTCTCTCCACTTAAAGCTTCTTTAAAATCCAAAATTGGACAAACAATTTTCTTTCTAATCTCATTTAATTTATCTTGAACATCATTTTTTTCTTCATATACAAAATCTTCTTTATACCACTTGGCTCCTCGAATTCCCCATTTATTAACATAATTTTCTAAAATATAAATATCATCTTTTTCTAAATCAAGCATTCCAGACTTTATATATGAAAACATTGATTCATATGAAAAATTAGAAGTTATAATATTTAAAAGAGAAACAATATATTTCATCAAAATATTGTTATTAATATCTTTTTTCTCATCAATAAAAACTGGAATTTCAAAATTTTCAAAAACAGCCTTAATATCACTAGAATAACTATCAATATTATTACAAACTACAGCAATATCTCTAAATCTATAATTTTCTTGTCTTACTAGTTTTAAAATCTCTCTTGCTACATTTTCTACTTCTGATTCTAAATTTTTAGCAATAAATAAATTAATATCTGATGTATTTTTTAAAAACTTTTCATTATTTAACTTATAAATATTTTTTTCTAAAAGTCCTATCTCTTCACTTTCATACCTTTTAGACTCTTCTAAATTTACTTTATCAATAAAACAACCATTTCTTTTAGCAATTTCTAATAATTTTTCACCTGTAAGATTATTAAAATAAAATAGGTTTTCTTCTATATTTTCCACATTTTCTAAAGAATCTGTGCATAACGTAATAGTAAGTTCACTTGCAATTGTACACAACTTTTCTATAACCTGATATTCATTTGGCGTAAATCCAGCAAACTCATCTATAAAAAAAACTGCATCATTAAATAAATTAGATTTTTCTATATTATTTGCTAAAATTTCTAAAGAGTCCGCTTCATCAATATAATTCTGAGCAATTCTTTCTTGATACTTTTCTAAAATTTTTTGGCTATCTTCTAACTTTAATTTAAAGTATTTCTCATCTGTTTTTTCTTTAACAAATTCAAAATCTTCTAATTTAACATTATGCTTTTTAAACTCTGTAATCATCCTAGTCGCTAAGTCCAAATTCTTATCACTATTTGACAAAAAATTCATATTCTTTTTTAGTGAATCAATAACATCATAAATAATTATTGATTTACCAATATTAGATAAATGAATCTTACCATTTCCAAGAGTTTCTTCTATAACTCTATCAGCCATTCTACTAAGTGTTAAAACCTCAGCATTCACACTGCTATTATTATCTATAACATCTAGTAAATGATTTTCTGCTGAAAAAGAAAATTGTTCAGGAACAACAATATAAATCTTGTTTTTTCCTTTAATTTTTTCACGTATGCTATTAAAAACATAAGTGGTCTTTCCAGAACCACTTCTTCCATAAACAATTTTAAATTCCATTACTTCTCCATTACATATATTTTTTAACTTCTTTTAAATCATTCCAAAAATTAATTTTTAACTGTTCATTTCTAAGCAGTGCAGCTGGATGAAAAGTTGGCATATATCTAATTCCCTTTTTCTCTATCCATATTCCTCTAGATTTAGTTATTGAATAATCATTTCCTAAAATTGCCTTTAAGGCAACATTACCTAAAAGTACTATAATCTCTGGCTTTACAAGCATAACCTGACTGCGTAAATAATCTAAACAACTATTTACTTCATCTGGCTCAGGATTTCTATTCATAGGAGGTCTACATTTTACAACATTAGCTATATAAATCTCATCTCTTTCAATTCCTAATCCTTTTAATGCTTGATTCATAAGTTTACCCGCCTTGCCAACAAAAGGCTCTCCTTGAGCATCCTCATCAGCGCCAGGACCTTCTCCAATAAACATAACTTTTGCTTCTCGATTACCACAACCAATAACAATATTATTTCGATTGTTGCATAGTTTACATTTATTACAATTTTCTATTCCTTTTTCTAATTCTTCAAAACTTTCAAACATTTATGTACATCCTATCTATAAACTAATAATAGCAGTAGCTCTCTTAAATTCTTTTCCCTCTGATCTGTAAGAATGAATCATATCATCATGACACATACTACAAATACCTGAATCATAAATATTTTCTTTTTTTATTCCCTTTTGAACTAATAAACAATTATTAATTCCTACTGTATCAATATAAAATTTATTTTCTTCAAATCCATTTAAAATAAATTTATTTATATTTTCCAAAAAAGAAAATTTTTCATAAAACATATCTTTAACATCAAGTCCAACTTCAAAACAACACTTCCTAATACTAGGACAAATACACACAATTAAATCTTTAGAATCTGTTCCAAATTCATTTACCATTTTTTCAATTGCATTCTCTACAATTCGTTGATAAGAACCTTTCCAACCAGAATGAACATTAGCTATTGCTCTGTTTTTTCTATCATATAACAAATATAAAATACAATCTGCATTAGTTGTTGCTAAAACAATATCTTTTTTATTAGTAATAAGTCCATCTGCTTCCCCTACTTCTTCAGGTAAATATACTTTATCTATTCTCTTAACTTTATCAGTATGTTCTTGCTTTGGCTTCGCAACATTACTAGAATTTAAACCTACGGCATCACATAATCTTTTATAACTTAATTTTTCAATTTCAAGATTTCTATTAGTATGACTAAAATCTGTTCCTTCAGATTTCAAAGAATACGCATGTTTAATTCCTAAATCATTTAAAATTCTAAACTGCAGATAATTCATTCCATTTTTATTAAATTGAATTACATTATCATTTGTTAAATCTCTCATTTTCACCTTACACTTTCGGCTACATTATATATTTTTTTCCCATATATTTCAACGTTAATTTAAAAAATCTTGTCAATGGGAACATTCTTTTTTGACAATTAAGATATAAATACATATAAATAAAATAAGATATAGTTTTCAAAATTTTGCTCTTCGCAATCACCTTAATAAAAAACTCCGTTTTTATAAGGTCGATTGCTCAAATTCGCACTTCATTCACTACGTTCATTTCGTTTGGTCGCTAGCGCATTTTTAAAAACTATATCTTATTTTATTTATTCTATATTTTCTAAATTCTTGGTTATCAAAAAAGAACGTTCCCATTGACAAGGTTATAAAAAAGGATAACCCTTTATGAGTTATCCTTTTAATATATGAAATTAATTTTTAGTCTTTAATATATCTGTATCATCATACTTATTTTTTCTAACTGCTGTAACTACTATTGCTGCTACTACAGCTATTGCTGCAACTATTAATGATGCTAATAATACTCTAATTGTCTTATTTGCTTTTTGTCTTTCTAAACTTAAACCAGTTGGTTCAGAGAAAGTAACCGTATCTCTAGCTGCATAAGCATCTCTTTCTGTATTTACTGTAATACTTTGACCATCTTTTGTATAAGTTACTGTTTGAGTTTTAAACTCATATGTCTTAGTATCAGCATTATAAGCTTTGATATAACCTGCTAAGAATGCTCTATTATCTTTAGCTATCATATTAGCATTACCTGGTATCGCTTGCATATCACGTCTACCAACTGAGTTACTATACATTGCAATTTCAACTAAGTTATCATAATTCATATTGTTTATTGCTTCTTCACTAGCTTGTGCTGCAGTTGTAATTTCAATTTCACCAGTTGATATAGCATCAGCATGTGTCTTTTTATACTCTTCTGGTACTAATTCTGTTGTTAACACTCCATTACTATTATCTGCAATATTTGCATCTATACTTTCTTTAGTAGTATATGCATTATATTCTCTTGTTCCTACTTTTGGTATTAATAATCCATCTGCATTTACTTCCATAACTGGTTGTTTATCATCTTTAACTTCAGCTACATTATAAGTAATTTTCATTGGTTCTGATACCATAATATCATTTGTAGACATATAAATGTTATTTTTAGTAACATCACTATTGTTTTTAGCTACATAAGCTCTTTGCTTATCATCTTGTAATAACTTAATATCTTTATTATATGTTCCATCTTCGGCTTTTTCATAAGCTATTTCTGATAATTTATGTTCTCTATCTGCATCAGAAGAACCAACCCAAGCTGCGTTTTCGTAGTTTATATCTTTTATGCTAACACTTAAATCATTATCAATATAATCAACTAATTGATCGATTGTTGTTTTTACAACTACTTCTTGTTCGTATTTATCATACTCTGTACCATTTACATCTTTTGCACCATAAAGTGTATTTATTTGTCCTACATTATCAATATACTTATTAGTATAATAATATGTACCTAAATATCTACCATAAATTATAGCTTTACCACTATTGAATGGAACTGTTCCTTGTAATCCTTCTTCACTGTATAGTTTTTCTTGATCAGTATTTTCAAAACGGTCTATTACAGTATATAAATCACTTATTTTCTTAGATCTAGCTAAAGTAGCTGTTGTATAATCTAATTCTGAATTATTGATTACTTCAATTCTATAAGTTAATTTTACTTGTAGTCCATTAAGCATTTTAGTTTCCATAGCTATATATTTGAAGCCTTGTCCATCCCCTAGACTTTCTTTATTAATTTCAGATATTTTTTCTAATCTTACTGATTCATTTCCTTGAGCACTATCTTTTATTAAGTTACCATTTTCATCAAATTTTACTCCTAGTAGTAACTCTTTTCCGTCGTTCTTTAATAATTGAATTGCACTAATTTCTTTTCTTATGTTTAATCTAGTTTCAGGTCTTTCAACTAATCCAAAGTCAATATTTTTTACATAATATTCATGTTTTTCATTTGGATCATCTTTAGCTTCTGTAACTTTAATAATTTCGTCACCATCTTCAGTTCTAACTCTCTTGTATGCTATAGTATCTTGTTTTTCGATATCTATAAATAGTTTAGCAGTATTTGCTACCATTCTTGTATTATCAACAAATTCTTGTTGATTTTTCTTTAGTATATCTTTATATTCATCTGAAACGTGTTTTATAGCTTCTTCAGAAGTAACATCTTTAGTGTGTTCAATTGCTGAAGCTAAAACTTCTGCATTTTCATTAGTAATTGTTCTTGAATATGCTATAGTTCTTAATCTTTGTGGTTCATAATCTCTTGCATCAGATACTCTATCGTTTTCTAATGCTTTAGCATTATCATTAGAACTTAAATCATGCCATTCATTATTAAGAGTAGATTTACCTGATAAGTGAATAATATCACTTGTATCTATTGGTATTTCTTTATTATCATCATTTCTTACTGGGTTAACTTTTTCTGTTTGATATGATGTATTTTTGTAATCTTGACCATTATATTTTAGGTCTGTTTCATTTACTTCATTACCATACTCAAATCTTACAACATAAGTACCAGAAACAAAGTTTTTAAATTCATATTTACCATTATCTCCTGATGTTATTTCATTTTTGAATCCATCAAAAGCGTCTGATTTCCAAATATACTCGAATTCATGACTTAAGAAGTCTAAATCTTTAAGGTCATTAAATGCACTTGGATTTGTTTGTTGTGCATATGCTTTTATCTTTTCTAAGTCTTCTGTTGTAACTCTGATTTTTTCAACCATTGTTACATCAATTCCTTTAATACCTTGTTCAGTATCTTGGTAAATACCATCGCCTACATTATGGTCTGTTCTAGAATCTTCCCAAACAACACCATCTAATGTTCTAGGCTCTGCTTCTCTTACTTCTACAGTAACACAAGGAGCAAATTCAGTATCATCTTCTAACATTTTTGTATCACTAGAGTTGTTTACCTTAGTAATATCTATATTGTCTGGAGCTGAATCTTGGTCAACTCTACCAGAAATATGTTTAGCGTCATATCTTGTTGTTGAATGTCTTCTGCAAGCTTCTTCAGTATAGAATGTAGAGTAATTTGAAACCTCAACTATATTGTTTTTCTCACCTAGTAAGTTATTCTTTCTAGTTTCGTCTTTAGCTACATCTTCTTGTCTAGCTTGTTCATAACCTGTTCTATCTACTTCATAAGTAACAAATACTTCTAATACTTCTCCTGGCTCTAAAGTTAAGTCTTCATTTGGATTATTATTATCATTTCCTCGTAAACTTACACTTGAAGATTGTTTATAATTTCCAGCATCACCTTCATCTTTAAAAGTAACACTTCCAGTTGCAAAACCATTGCTTGATTTATCAAGTATCAACTCTCCACCTGAATTTACAACAGTATTTATTACATTTCCTGATTCGTCTACTGATTCATTTAAATCTTCTGCTTTATTATAGTTGTATGCTGTAGGAACACCTACAGTTTTTAATTTTCTATAATATGGAGCATATGCTATTGTTTTTTCTATTCTTGATTGTTCTCCATCTGCAGCTGTTTGATCTTCAATTTCAGCTTTTACATCTTGGTCTATTCTTGTAAATGATTTATCATAATAATCTACAAATTCATTAATTGATACATCTGTATGTACAGACTCATTAATAAATTCTAATTTATAAGTTACAAATAAACGTAATTCTGTTCCATCTTTAATTGCTTTAACAATTGTTTTAGTCAATTCATCAGTAATTGAGTTATATGCTCCAGATCTATACATATAATCTGAATTATATAAGTCAATTTTATATGTATGTTGTCTATATTCTGGTTTAATTTGTAAGTTTAAAGCTTCTTCTGTTAATGGCATTAAACTATTGTATTTTGTTACATTAGAGTTACCATTAACAACAACATTTGCTGTATATAAATCTTTTTTAACACCTATATCTGAATGATATCTCTCAAGTAAACCTAAGTTTATTTGATGGAAATATTCATCAATTGGTTTATAATCTTCACTTTGGAAAGTGTAATTATCATAATATTTTTCTGTTACATGATATTTTCTTTCATAAGGTAATAGTAATCCTGCTTCAGAAGTTCTAGCTGCAAATTGATATTGACTATATACAAAATTATTTGCATCATGAGTAACTAAATTAGATTTTGTCTTTTGAGCACCTTCTGTTCCAACTACTTCTGATTCATAATTTAGTTTTGCACCTGTTGCTTTACCTTCTGTTTTTCCATCATCTGTAATAGGTTTATCTCCAAATATTTCAGCAAATTTCTTATCAAAATCATATCTTTCATCTGCATTTTCTACAATATATGATGATTTTGCATATTCTGTATAATCTTTATCTCCTCCTGCTGTTTCGCTAGCTTCTTTCTTGAAGGCTTCTAATTTTTCATCAACTGTATCTTTATCGTCTTTACCTTCAGGAACTAAATATTCAGTAGCTTCATATGTTTGTCCATCATATATAAATTCTACATCATAAGACATTACATATTGACTTCCATCTAATCCTTCTTCTGCTGGAACTTGAATACTTGGAATTTCATATTTACCATCACTATCTATATACATTCTATATGATGAAAAGTCTTGTTCATCTCCATTTTCATCCCAAAATATTGCATAATCTCTATCAACTTCTTTTCCTGTTGATACTTCATATTTAACTTTGTAAATAATTACTTCAACACTATTTTCTGGAGCTGGTTTATCTTGTCCGTCATATATTCCTAATGTTCCTGAAGATGCATCTTTTTGTTCATCTTCATCTATCCAAACCATACCAGCCATAGAAGTTCTTAAGTCGATTGGTTCATGTATAAATTCTAATTCAACTGGTACACCTGAAATAGTACTTCCTAAACCATTTTCAGCTGTAACATCTATTCTTTCGTGATTACCACATGCATTAATTTGTGTTTGGGCTGTAGCACTACTTGCCTCAGAAGCTACCATATAATATCTATAGCTATATTCATAACCTATGCTACCACCAATAACTCTATCTGGACTAACAGGACCTTTTTCCTCGCCCTTCCATGAAACATCTATAGATACATTTGAACCACAACCATCTGTTAAAGTAATAGTTTCATTACCATCTTCACCTTTAATTGCAGATTTACTTACATTAACAGTTCCTTTATCTTTATCAAACGCTATAGCAATCATATCTGGCAACTCTCCACCATTCCAATTATCTGTTAATTCATCACTAAATGCATTATATAATTGGAATTCTGTTCCCTCTGTAGTCGCTTCACAAGATTCTGATGTATTATCATGTGATGTTATAGACATATTAGGAACAGCAATTGATTCTATTGTTATTTCTTCAGTAATAGTATTATTATCATCTTTCACGTATATTCTTGCATTACGAGTTTTACCTGATTTTGATATTTTATATAAGCCTTTAGTAGCATCTTGTGAACTTAATGGATCACTTCCTCTTCTACTATTATTTAAAATATATGTGATATATTTTTCTTCCATAGAACCATTTATATCATCTCTTTGAGCATCAAAATCAATTACCACATTATCTTTATCTAAAATTCCTATATAATAAATCTTATTTTCCTTAATTTCTATTTTGTCTGGAACTGTTACTTTTACTTTTCCCTCTTTATTTAATATACTATTATAATATTGAATTTCAGTCGAACCAGTACATGTTAAAGTTTCCGTTCCTCTAGCATCTATCCAATTATTTCCTGTCTGTGATGATCTAAATTGATATGATACAGATACTTTTATTGTAATTGTTTCTTTTACAAAAATTTTACTATAATCAATTGGAATAATAGCATCAAAATTTGTATTTTCTGAACAATCTGCATCTCCTCCTGCAACTCCGCATGACCAATTAATCCTATTGATTGTATAATTTCTATATTCAATACCTGCACTAGTATAATTTGATCCATTACGTAAAACAACTTTTCCATGATATTTTATATCATTTCCTACTTTTTCCGCAGCTCCATTCTTCTGAATATCTACATTATTAAGACTTTCGTTTTCAACATCTCCTCCAATTACTTCATCAAAATTTACTATAGGATTATAATTTCCTTCAATCTCTCCTTCTCTTGTATTTGTATCTCCTGCTCTACTTGAAATCTCTGAGTTTAAAGCTATTGTTTTATTATTTGTAGTAACACGAGCTGTACCACTTGAAGAAGCCATTATTCTTGATCTAACATCAGTCATTGGCTCCCATGTTATATTTAAGAAATCACCTTCAAATAATTCATAAGAACCATTTGCTGTCATATATTGAAAATCAAATTTTAAGTTTTTCAAAAATACAACATCTTCTAAATAATCCACTTCTATATAGAATTCTTCATCTTCATAAGGATATGGATAATCTTCATCTGTATCTCCAAATCCTTCTTGTTTTTGCTTATGAGCTTCTTCATCTTGATATACAAATCTATAATTTTCTCCTAATTGATAAATACTATTTCCATCTTCATCTAATACTTCTTCTCCGTCAACATCAGCACCTACCAAAATTACACTATCAATTCCTGAAAAACTTACTTTAGGTCTATTTTGTTGTTGTGTACATGCTCTTAAGTAATTTACTGTATATGGACCAACTATATATTTATTAGTTTCTGAGTTAAATCTTACAGAAATCTCGTTTGAATCATCTGGAGTCATTGAAACTTTATAATCAATTTTAAAAGAATCATCTTCATTTCTTTCTAGATTATGAACATCACTGTTTCCTGTAATATCTATTATATATTGTTCAAAAGCCTCTGCTTCAGCAGCCAAACCACCATCTAAATCTTCTACAGGATTAGTAGAAGGTAAACCACAAGTTTTTACTTTCCACCATGCATATTGTACATATGATGTAGAACCTGAACCTCCTTCTGCATAAGTTACATTAACTTTAAAATATCTGTCTCCATTTTTCTTTAAATATTGTTCTTCACCAGGTTCACCAACAACATACAATACTTCTCCGTCAATCTCAATAGTATCTGTAATTTGTGACTCTTCTCCCATAAATTCTTCAGTAGTAATTTCAACTATAGGTTCGTCACCACCTGGAACATTCATGTCCATTTCTGCTAAAACCCATGCTTCAGCAGGTGTAGCTTTTTTAATTCCTTTATTAGTAAAACGTCCTATTGTTCTAGTAGTTGTTGTTTCAAATGGATTTTCTGGCTCACTTGTAGTATATTCTGTCCATTCTGTCATTTTTCTAAATACTGTTGCTCCATCAATATCATCCACTGTTAAATATGCTGTCTTTTTTCCTTGATCTGTCTCAGATGTTTCCATGTCGCCACTTCTAACTATTGTACTATTCCATCCTGGCATTGCTGTACCATGAGCTGAACAGAACAAACTATATATACTTTTATAATCTTCATATGTTATATATATTGTTCCATCATCCATAATTTGTTCATCTTTTCCTTGTGAACGTAGGATATTTTCTAATGTATCTGCCCAAACACTTCTTACAATTTTTCTTCCTTCTTCATCTACCTTTTCTGTCCAATCTTTTGCATTTTCTATTGGCACATTTTTAGAATCTTCTGTAACAGTTTCTCCTGATATCCCTGTTCTTGCTATAGAAATTTTATTTAATGCTTGTACGTAAATTATAGCAGTAAGTAATAATATGATTAATGCGCTTATTAAATATTTCTTGTTCTCTCTCATATTATCACCTCCTTACCTTTATTATCCGTGTACAGTTTTATTACATATAAAACTACTATCAGAGTAATAAGTGTTGCTGTTATTATCATGATATTTATAACGCTTCCTCCTGTTTTTATACCTATTATTGTATCTGCACTACTCATATCATCTTCGCCATCAGCATGATTTCCTTCTACTGAGTCTATATCTGATATTGCAAATTCATTAAATGAACTTTCTATTTCAAATACAGTATTTATTAATCCTGTACTATCTTCTGTCATTTGTTTTGTTAAAACTAAAGTTATTTTTTTAGTTTCACCAGGTTGTATTAATACATTTTCTAGTTCTCTTGTATGTGCAATTTTATTTGCATCTACATACCAATTAGCATTTAAACTTGTATCTAATTCAAGTTCTTCTGGTAAATAGCTCATTATTGATTTTGCATATCCTGAAATTTCTCCTTTATTTGATACTTCAACTGTATATTCAACAAATACCTTTGAACTTGAAGCATATTTAGGATCAATATCAATTTTAGCAAGTTTACTATTTTCCATTTCATATGTAGTTGTTTCTTTTTCATTTTGTACAGTTAATCTATTAACATTTACATCTAAACTTAAGTCAAATATACCTGCTCTATATAAACCAACATCTATATCTGAAATACTAGAATCTGTTATACTAATTTTATCTGTAATTGCTTTATAGTTTGAAACAATTGCATCTGAGTTTCTATCTGAAGCAACACCATCCTTTTTATAGTCTGTTACCTGATATTTAGATGAATCATATTCAAATTTCACATAGTAATCTCCAACAGCAACATTATCAAATATATAATCTCCTCCAGCATTTGTAACCGTTTGAGCTACAATTTCTTGAGATGATACTCCATATAGTTTTACAACTATATTCTCCATACCTTCTTCCTTATCATCTCTTTTTCCATTTTTATTAAAATCATTAAATGCTTTACCAATAATTCTATAAGTATTTTTGTTTTCTTCCTCTTCTTGTTTTTCATTAACTATAACTTCTTCTTTTGATACCTTACCAATATTATTTGATGGTATAACTTCCTTAGTAGTATTTTGTACAACCTTATTTTTAGGCTGTATAATATTTTCAATTGAATATGTCTTTTGTTCTGGAATATTTTCACCAGCAACTACCCAATTATTTGCTGTTATTTTTTCTTGGTTTGCTGTATCAATATTTTCTGCTATACATTTCAAAACTACTTTAGCACTATGTCCTTGTAATAAATTTAATTTAACACTTACATTTCTCATAGATAGTCCTTTTATTTCAGTGCCATCATCTTTGATACATTTTGCAGAAATAACAGTTAATCCTTCTGGTACTACATTTTTTACTTCTAAATCTTTAGCTTCAGCTTTACCATTATTCTTTAAATTTAATGTATATTCAACTGTATCTCCCTCTAATAAATACTTATTTTGTAAATTAGAAGTGTACTCCATATCTATCTTTGGTCTTGCTAAAACCATATTTACTTCATTTGAAACATATTCTGTATCTAAATTATCTGCTGTTAATTTCGCTGTTGCACTTATTTTCTTTTCTAATTCACTTATGCTTTCTGTTCTTACCTTTAATTTTAATCCTTTAAATGATTTTACTGAATCTATGTTCCATGTAACAATTTTATTAGAAGCATCATATGATGCACTATCACCTTGTATTGCTGTCATTCCATCTTCTTTAAATTCTTCTACATATGCTTCTACAAATTCCATACCTTCTGGAATTGCTTGTGTTACTACACAATTTTGTAAATTTTCTCCTTGTAAGTTCTTAATAGTAATTACATAATCTATTTCTCTTCCACTTTGAACTGTATAATTTGCTTTTGTTGAACTTAACTTAATATTTGCTTTTGCAGATTGCACAAGCATTGGTTTTTCTATAGAAGTATATATTGGAGTTTCCAATCCTTCAGCTTCAATATTACTATCTGGTTTTACTTCAGTTGTTGTATTATTAGATTTATTAACTTCTACTTCATATGTAACTTCTTCAGTTTTTCCTGGAGCAATATTTCCTAAATCAATTCTAAGTTCAGTAGTATTAGGGTCTACTTCTCCATTTTCATTAACATATGATGTTCCTTCTGGAATTACACTATTTACTACAGTATTTTCAGAAACTGATCTACCTTCATTAGTAACTTTTACAGTATATTTAATATGTTGTCCTTCTACGATATTATCACCATTAACATCAGATACTGTTTCAACTTTAAGCACTGGAGCATCTCCTGTTGTTAAAACAACCCTATCAGCTTCTGTAACTTTTTGTGACTCTGAATCTGTATAATATGTACCAAATGTTGCAACTAAATCAATATTATTCATTAATTTTTCAGGAATATTAAAGTTATATTTATAAGTCATTATATCTCCAACTTTAAATTCTCCATCTAAAACTATTAAATAAGATTTAACTATTCCTAAATCTGCTACATCTTCTGTCCATGCATTTTCAATGTTCTTTAAATCTCTTGTTGCATTTTCATTTTCTGAATAATAAATTCTTACAGGAAGTTCTGAATTTTCTGCAAATATTCTGCTTACCATTGGTGCTGTCATATTTGCACCTAAGTTAACATCTTCTGTAATTGCTTTATTTCCATTAAATATTGTTCTTCCTAAGATACTTACATCTTTCATGTCTTCATTCGTATTGTTTATTATTATCATACTCATCTCAGCTTGTCTTGCATCTTTAAAAGTTGCTATTGTATCTTCTTTTCTTCCTTGATTTACTGAAATAATTGAAGCCTCATCTTTATATCCTGTTATCATTTGTGCATTTACTAATCCTTCAGGTGCAACAATATTTAATTCTGCACTTTCTTTTCCTTGTCTTCCAAGTAACATATATGAACTTGGCTCAACCATCATGTTCCAATCAGAACCAATAACATAATTTGTAGCATCTTCATTGTAGTAATTCATTTCTATTTCTGATTTTCTTGATGCAGTATACATATCTACTGTCATATCTGCTTTTAAGATAATAGTTGTACCTTTTTCAGATTCACCTAAAGCATATTTTGTTTGTACACCGCTTAACATTATTCTTAACACTAAATTTCCTTCGAAATTTTCTAATGTCTCTATACTTGCAATATCTAACTCATTATTTCCATATAGTAAGTTAATATCTTTTATATTTACTTCTTTTACTTCTCTTGGAAATGTAAGTTCAAATACTGGATTTTTGTACATATCACTCATTTCTGTACTATTATTTAAAGATATTTCCATCTCTATATCTTCATTTTGTACTAATGTACTTAAATCTTTTCTGCTTAAAGTTAAACTTGGACTTGTAACTGTACTTGTTAATTCTGTATATACTGATTTTGCTCCCATTTCAGTTACTATTCCTTCTATTAGCTCTGCAGCTGCAATGTAATCTGATCTTATTCCTTCAAATTCCATTATATCCATTTTCTCATATATTGTTTTTTCTATTGCTTTCATACTTACGATGTTTAATATTCCTTCTGCTTCTGGATTATTTATTCTTATTAATATCTTTCCAATTTTGTTCTCCCCAAAACTAATTGTGATATTTCCGTCACCTTCAACTTCTGTTGTTTTATCTATTTTTATTAATGATGTTCCATCTTCTAATAATAGTTCTAAATCTCCATTTTCTCCTATTATTGAAATTAAATTGTCTCTATTTACTTTTACTGATTTATAATATGTATTTCCATTGGCTGTATGTCCGTTTCCATTTAAGTCTACAAAATATTCATCAGCTTCTCTAACTTCTATAGCTTTAACTAATTCTATTCTAGAAATATTTATATCTAATGTATTGTCATATAATAATTCATATTCTGGATTTTCTGCATTAGCATTTCCATATAAATATCCTTTACTTAAACTCTCTGTTTTTCTAGTTAAATCATAAGTTATTATATTTTGATTTGCTTGAGATAAATTATATTCTTTATTTATTTGATTAGAGATTTCACTTGTTCCTGCACTTGTAAATATATTTGAAATTACTTCTACTGTAGAATTTACAGTTTCATTTGATATATCACCTATATTTGAATATTTATAAGTAATTATATATTCATCATTTCCACTATTTTTTCTATATAATCCGTCTTTTTCAACATTATCTACATGAATATTAACAACAGCATTATCATAATTCCAATTTTCTGGTGTAAATATAGCTTCACCATTTGTTAAACCATTTGTAAATCCTGTACTAATAGCAGCTACTGTTACATCTTTGATTTCAACCCCTTCTATTTGAGGAATTGTTACCATAGCTGAAGTGTCTTTAATTGGTAAATCATTTTGTGAATCTGTTCCAATAGTTACTCTGATTTGAACTAAAGCTTCATTAATACCATCTTTTGTGTAAGGAATAAATTTTTCAATTTCGCTTCCTACTACTAAATTCACATTATTTTGAATTTCTAAAACTGGTCTAACTGTTTTAGTTAAAATTTCTTCACTACCTTCACTATCTACATATGTTGTTGTTAAAATTAATTCAACACCTTCTTGAAGTTTTTTCATATTTACGTAGTCTTCATTTTTCAATTTTATTGGAATATAAATTTTAACTTCTGTTCCACTATTAATTTGTTTTAACTTAATTTTATTTTCCTCAATTGATTGAATATACTCGCCTAATGAAATATTTTCTTCAAGAGTAAACATTTGACTTGCTAAATCTTTTATATCAACTCTAGCATTTTTCAAATATCCTGAATCTTTAACACCTACCGTAATTTCTATAGCAAGTCCATCATGAAGAACTTGTTTTTCTGGTTCAGGTGATTCATTTTCAACAATCTCAGGTTCCTCAACTACAGGCTTATCTACTGGAGTTGTAGTCTCTGGTTCAGTAGGTTCGTCTGTAGGTTCTTCTATAGGTTTCTCTTCTTCTACAGGTTCCTCTGTTTCTTCAGGTTGTTCTTCCTCAGATGTTTCTTCAGTTTCTTCTGAATTCTCATCAGGAAGTTCTTCCTCTTCTTGCTTTTCTTCAGTAGACTCTTCTACTTGTTCTTCTGGCTGAACTTCTGGCTCTGGTTGTTTCTCCTCTGGCTCCTCAGCAGGTTGCTCTGGCTCTTGCTGATTTTGGTCATCATCGCTATTTTGAATCATGACAAATTGAGCAGCAAAATTAACTGCATCAATGTTCTCATCAGCAGCATATACAAGAGCAGACCCAAGGGTAGCACAGTTAGTAAAAGCAAGCATGAAAACTATCAAGCTAGCAACTAATCGTCTTGTAAAATCTCTTTTCTTTTGCATAATTTACCTCCACAAAGTTTTATTTTATTGCTTTATAAGTTTTATTTTAAAAGCATTTTAAAAACTGTCAATCTAAGAAACTTTAATTTTTAATTAATATAAATAAGCTACAATTACGGAAAATCCTTATCTATAAGCTATTTTACATTTGTATTAAATTTTTTGTCTAAAAATGTAATGTTTTGATATTACTTTACATAAACAAAATATGTAAACTTTTTTGCCTATTTTCCGAAGACTTATCCACAATTTTAAGAAAACACTGTGGATAAATTAATATTTTAATCTAACTATACAAACATTCAACTGATTTAAAAATCAAAATTTGCTCTTCGCAATTACCTTAATAAAAAACTCCGTTTTTATAAGGTCAATTGCTCAATTTCGCACTTCGGTAAACTCTGTTTACCTTCGTTTGGTCGCTAGCGCATTTTAATTTTTAAATCAGTTGAATGTTTGTAATAATTAGCCTAAAAAAACACTTATGTAATTACTCACATAAGTGTTTTCTTATTATTTTGTATTAGTCTTCTTTAGTTCTTTTATGTATTCCAATTTGTTTTACTCCAAATACTCCAGCCATTGCTATCATTGTTATTATCAATACAGCTATTGGCAATGCTATATTTTTAATATAGTCACGTAAAGTTATACCTGTTGGAGCAATAATTGTAACAAACTCTGGAGCATAAGCATCATCTTCTGGATATGTTGCCCATTGTTTTGCTGCAACTTCTAAATAAGGTTCAGTAGCTCCATTACCTAACCAATACTCTTTACTATTATATCCTGCCTTCCAGAATCCTTGTTTAGTTCCTAATACCATTGCGTTACCTGGAACAGAATATACATCTCTTCTACCTGTTGTATTTGAATATACCAATACCTCAACTAAGTTATCAAAACTCATATCGCTTGACTCTGTATCAGAAGAAGCTGTTTTTGTTGTCATAATCCACATTTCTGTTTCAGAAGTATCTTCGTCATTACCCTTATAAGATTTAGGTACTAATTCTATATCTAAGTTTGTATTGTCTATTGCACCTACATCTTGATAATCTTCTCTATATTCTATCCAACGATCATTTTTCTTATCGTTTAAGTAAGTATCAACCTTATTAGTATCTCCAAAGAAGTCTTCCATTTTGTTCATTTTATTATTCTTACTAATAACAATATTTGATGATACATCTGTTACTAAAGCTTTATCTTTTTCATCATAAATATTAAATTTTTCGTTTACTTTTCTATAAGAATATTTTGATACTAGTGAATCTAAAGTATCTATATTTTCTCTTTCTGTTGAAGTTGCATCAATATTTCCTGATAAATCCCAAGCACTATTTTCATATCCTTGAGTAGACAAGTCGTAACTTGCATTAACATCAACATAATTAATTAATTGGTTTACAGTTGTTTTTACAACATTATCTGCATCATAGCTTATTTGAATATTAGGTTTGTCAGCACTTCTATAGTTTTTAATAGTGTAGTTATCTCCTGCTTTACCAACCTTATTTTCATAATAATATCTACCTACATATTGTCCATAAACTATTGTATCTGGTCTTATTGTATCATGCTTTAAGTTTGTTGTACCTGCTCCTGCATCTCCTGAGTTTCCTAATAATTTTGAAATTGCTGCATCTGTACCATATAATTGTATCAACTCTGCTAAAACTGTATTTGAAGCTAAACCACTAAATGTATCTTTATTTACAGGTAAAGCTGTTCCTGATGTCCAATCTTTAATTATTGCTTGGTATCCTTCTGTTGTTGGAGAAGATTTTGTTCTTTCAAGAATTTCATTAGCTCTATAATATCTTGCTAATTCACCAGTATAATCAACTTCTGAATCATTGATTATCTTTATTCTATAATCTATTTTCATTGTCATTCCATTTAAGTAATCATCTTCAACAGATATAGCATAAAATCCTTGTTGTGTATTTCCAGCATCATATCTTGTCATATAAGTTAACTTATCTAAGTGTTGACTGTCTTGATGTGTCTTATCTACTACCCATTTACCTTCATCATTTTCTTTAAGTCTCACACCAAACACGATTTCATTATTTTTCATTAACATTATGCTTTCAATGTATTCTTCTAATTTAATATCTGTTTTTGCTCTTTCTTCTAAACCGAAGTTAATCTTATTAATATGATATTCTCTTGTTGTTATATTTAAAGCATCTTCTGTTTTTATTACTACCATTCCTTGGTCAGTCTCTAACCTAGTATCTGAATCAAGGTTTTTAGGATCATTTATTTCAATTTGCATAATTGGTGTTTCTGCAAACATAAATGTTGCTTTTGAGTATAATTCGTCGTCTGCTCTTCTGTCACGTAATAACTCACCCCTAGCATTTTCAAGTGTTCTTGAAAATGCGTTTACTACCATTCTTCTAGCTTCATTATCTCTAGCTACTGAATACTGTTTATTTTCATTTTCATCTTTATAAATAACCGCTTGTATACCATCTTGCTCATCTGCTGTCCTCATATCTTCTTTACGTAGGTTTAAGTATTTATCATTAATTGCACTACCAGCATCTGGATAAGTAACTCCGGCTAAAAAAGCTGTATTTTCATAATCTTGACCATTATATTTAATAATTGGAACATTATTTTCAGGAACTACATCACCATTTTCATTTGTAGTATACAATGTTTCTGTAGCATCTGTTCTTGTACCATAATCGAATCTTAAAACATAATCACCTGCTAAATATCCATTTATTCTATAGTTACCATTATTCCCAACATCTTTTGTGGTTATTATTTCAGCACCTTTATTGTAACATGCTTGTGGCACTTCATAATAATATTCTAGGTCATCATATTTAATTTCATTTCCTTTATTAATATCATTTAAAGTAATAACTTCATACATAGATACTTTTACTTCAGGTACTAAAACATCTCCTGAGGCATATAAACCATCACCCATCTTTAATCCAGTTGCTTGATCTGGATCACCTTTTTTGTCTTCAAATACATAACCATACATTTGACGATTTTCTTGTTCTAATGCAATTTCAACTGGTATAGCTCTACAAGTATCATCTTCATGTTTAGTGATGTCTAATATAGTTCCTTCTGGTACGTTATCTGGTGCTGAATCTTTATCTATTTTTCCAGAAACTTGATCACGTACATAAGGTTTATAATATTTTTTACTCTTAGGATCTTCATCATCTCTCTCACTATAATATGTTGTATAGTTTGAAAGTTCAGCTACATTGTTTTTGTGATCAGGGTCTTTAGAGAATATATCTGGTCTAAGTGATTTTGTATCAGTGTTTGCATCTGATGTTGTATTAGTTGTCATATCTACAAATCCCTTATAATCAATTTCGTAAGTAGTAAATATTTCTATATATTCATTTACCTTTAACACTTCGCCATTTAATGAATTTGTTGTAGACTTTTTCATTCCCCCAGCTGTACCTGCATCACTCCAAGATACATCACCTGTTCTCTTCATACCTTCTAAGTTTTGTTGCTTTGTTGGTTTCCAAATAGCTGCCGTTCCAGTTGCATCATCTGTTGCTGATAGAACCCTATAATATGGCTTATCTGCAACTAATTTATTACTATGCGCACCTGTTTTTTCATCTATAATCGGACAATGAATACCATCTGTAGCATCATATCCAATATGTCCCTCGCTCATTTCTGTACCATTATCAACAACACTATATGTAGTATCATAATAATCAATTACTTCATTTATTTTTACATCATTTGTATCTGAATTGTTATAAATTCTGATAGCATATGTTGCAAATACTCTTAATTCAGTATTTTTCTTAATTTGCTCCACTACATCTGCTGCATCTTTGTATCTTGATCCACTAGCATATTGAACATCTGATTCATATAATCCTAATGTATATTTTTCTCTACTTTTTCTTTCGCTTTCTAAATGTCCTTTCAATGTTGCATATGAACCATCATATTTAATTGTAATTGTTTCTGAACCATCAGTTTGAGGTCCCAAATTATTATAATTTTTTACTAATTCTTGTTCATTTACTACTACTGTCATTTTATATAAGTCTTTAAGTAAACTTATGTCTGTTTCTTTTCTCTTTTGTAAACCTAAGTTGATATGAAGCATATATTCATCAATATATCTCTTATTTCCAACTGCATTTCCAGTTCTCTTTTTATTTAAAGTATATACTACATCTCCTGAACCATAGTTTGTACCTTTATCAGACATAGGAAACATTATCTTATAATCTTTTGAATTCGCTTTCGTCTCTCCAGTTGAACCATTGTAATATGTATATGATTTTAAATTATATTGCTGATAATAATCTGAACCTTCCCAACCACTTCTCATATTTTCATGGTCTTCTGTTGCAGCAGATTCAAATTCAGATCTAATCATTTCTGCACCATTTCTATCTGAAGCTCTCTCATCAGGAACATCTGTATCTTTCTGAGTTTTTCCATTATATTTAATATCAACTTCTTTAGACTCTGATGTTTTTCCTGCTTTACCTTCTGTAGTAGAACCATTAAAATCGCTTTCACCTGAAATTTCAGTAAATTTAGCATCAAACTCTTTTCTTCCTTCTCTATTTTCTTGTCCACTACTATAAGAAACAGCGTTTTCTACTGCTAATGATTTATCAGCATAGCCTACACCTTGAGCATCCATAAATTGTTGAGCTGTATCATCACTACTTCCATTACTTAAGAAAATTGTACTTTCATATACTTGTCCATCATACTGGAACTCTGCAACATAGAAACAGTTTCCTCCACCACCTGCATTACCAGGAGCTTCTATTCTATCAACATAATAATGCCCATTACCATCAGTTTTTTTAGGCCAACTATTATCTACACTACCATCTTGATTATGCATAATAGCATCTTTTACATAAGTGGCATCTCCACCATTATATTGATATACTTTTATTGTTACTAGAGCATCTTGTACTCCATGTTCTCCTGATTCTTTAATTCCTGTTCCCTTTTCCATAATAGAATTATCTTTTTGAGCAACTTTATCAAGCCACACATCACCTTCTAACATTGTTGTCAAATCTATATCCCAGTCAAATTTTTTATTTACATCATAATATCTTCTATATGCAAAATGACAAGTAGCTATATATTGAATTGGTATTGAACCAATATATTGTCCATTCATATGGAAAAATACTTTTGAATAATGACAACCATAAAAACCATGTTCACAAGGAATTCCATATTGAGTCTCCCCACTATACGTTTGAAAACTATTTGGTGTTGGATTAGCATACGTTTTACATACATGTCCTAAACATTCATAATGTCCTTCACAACCTATGTCATTAGTATGATGCCATGTATGTGAACTAGTACAATCATCTGGACAGCTAGAACTACAACTACCATCATGACCTGGACAAACATACACTGGATCATAATGATTACAATTAGTATGTGAATCTCCCATGTTATGATTATCTGAATTATCAGGGTGATAATGTGTTACACCTCCAGCATTATTATCACTATGGCATTGAGCTAAATCTCTGTTTAGTGCTCCATCATAATATCCTCCATCACATCTACCTGCATTGCATCCATTAGTTCCAAAATTTGCTTTCCATTTAACCTGCTCTATTTCTCCCGTAGATTTTGTCCAATAAGCTTCTGCTTGCATATATTTGAAAAACACTTCGAAGTTCATTATAGCATTTAATCCATCTTGGTACTTTAATTTAATATAAAATTGTTCACCATTATGAGGATAATCCTCATATCCATCAGGTATTCCTGATATTCTGGCACCTTTAAAATAGAATTCCCATTCTCCACCACTTCTTGGTAAAGTTACAGGACTTCCATCTATATTTACTGTTAAAACTGGATCTCCTGCCATACCTGCTAGTATAATATCATTTCCTTGAAAATGCGTATATTTCTCCATATATTCTAAAGTAAATGGTCCTACTATATATTCTTGAGTAGTAGCATTATATTCAACTGTCACATTATTTATATCAGTCGTATCAGAAATAGTATCTTCATATGTTCCTTTTTTATAAATTTCCTCCCACATATCTCTAAAATCTTGTGCATTTTGTATTAATTCAGCAGCTTTTCCTGTTGCTGTTGTATTGCTAGTAACTACAGTAGTCAATTCAGTTAATTGATTTTCTAAGTTTTTAATATTCTCTACTTTTGTAGGATCTGATTTATATTCATTAACAACTGTCAATATTTCCCATGCTTTTACATCATCAGCAGTTGCTACAGCCAATGCGTAAAGATTATCACATTCTTTTTCTGTTAATTGTCCACCATCTTTTAATCTCTTTAAATACTCTTCTAAAGTAGTAAGATTACTATCTGTAGCTGCTGCTGCCACTACCAAATCAGAAGCACTCGTATTTGAACTTAATGGCTGACCTACATTTATTTGTGATGATGTAGATGCTGGTGATGCTGGTGGTGGTGGTGGATATCCTTTATTTCCATATGGATTTGTAGTACCTGTAGGTGGATAACTTAAATAGTGCCAAAAAGCAACATTAACATATGAATTTCTTGGAGCAGTGTTAGCATTATCATCACAATCTGATAAAAGATATGCTAATTGAGTATTTAACTCATAATGTGTTTCTACTGGAGTATACCTTGTACGACCAGAACTTGTTACTGATGCATATCTAGCTTCTTCACCATATTTTTCTTCAACACTAGTAATATATTTATCTCCTGAATATTGAGTAGCTACCAATTTTAAACCAAAAGATTCCCATACTTTAGTAATATCATCCCATGATTCATTAGTTTGTCTTTTAACCCAATAATATTTATACTTATCTGCAGTAATTATAAATGGAAGATTTTCAAACTCTGCTCTATGAGTAGGACTCTCTTGAAAATATCCCCATTTTTCTTCCCCATCATTTACTGTATATTGAAGTTTATGATTTACATAGAAAATTCTAATATCAATATCTATTACAATAGGTTTTTTATTAAAAAACATTCCCCCATGCCATGCACACAAATATGAAGCTTCCCTCACTAAATCATTAAAAAATTTTTCTCCTTTCGCTGGATCTGCAAGTCCAGTAAATTCTCTATCATTTTCCACTGCAGATGTTAAATAATCCTCTGTATTTATTTCTACTCCAACTTTAGGGTTATCTGATCCTAGCACTATAATAGATGTAAATATGATTGAGATAAAAATAGATATTACTGTTATTATTATAACTTTAAATGCTTTTTTCATATCTATACATACCTCCTTTTATCAATATATCTCCATACCAGAACTACAATAATTATCACAATTACCAGCGCTAACATCATCATTGTAGCTTTTCTAGCTGTTACTCCAGTTTTTATACCTATAATTGCATTTGCCACAGCTAAATCATCCTCATTTAATTTATTACCTGGTACTGAATCAATATCTGTCATTCCTCTTTCATTAGTAGTAGTTGCTATTTCTATACTATTATAAATTACACCAGTACTATCTTCTGTTAACTTTCTAGATAATATTAATGTTAATTCTCGTGTATCTCCTGGTAATATTTCATCATTTTGAAGAACTGTTGTTACAATATTTCCATCCGCTTCTAAATACCAATCACTATTTAAAGAAGAATCAAACTTCATTCCATCTGGTGTATAGTCTACTATTTTATTTACTTTTCCTGGCATTGTTCCTTGATTTTTAACTATTACTTTATATTCTATAAATACTTCTGTATCTGATAGTAAATCAGGATCAATATCTACTTTTCCTAAATCTTTATTTTCTGGTATATATTCAGTTCTTTCTGCTGAGTTTTGTACAGTTAATTTTTCTACATATGCATCAAGTTTCATATCAAATATATCATCATTTTGAAGTGGAATATCTATTCCTGCAATACTTTTTGCACCAATAGTTATATTATCAGTTACTGTATCATTATTCATTTTTAATATACTTGATTTATTAGTAGATAAACTATCTGTTTTTTCTGAACTAATTGCATATTCTGAATTATCATAGTTAAATTTAACATAATATATAGCTTCATCTAAATTTTTAAATTCATATCTACCTTGTATATCTGTAACTTGAGTAGCCACCAATTCATTTGTTTCTGAATTATATAAATTAGCTATTACTCCAGATAAAACTGTATCTTCCTCATCTAATCTTTGATTATTATTAACATCTATATATGCAGTCCCAGACATTTGATTTCCAGTAACTTCTTTATTTTCTAATTCAGTAGTTACTTCAACATTATTTTCATATACGTTATCATAATTTGCATTTACAGAAGCCTTTATTTCATCACTTGCTAAATATTTATTTACCCTAGCTGTAACTATTAATCTAGATATAGATTTTGGCTCTAAAATCGCAAATATAGTTTTACTAGTATCTGCATGATAACTTTTTTTAGTATTTTCTGTTTCCAAGCTTAATGAAATTATGTCTGCTTCTTCAGAAATTTGTGGAGCAATTGTAAAATCAGTAATTGCGTAATCATTATTATTAACTATTTCCCATATATACGTAAGTTCGTCTCCTTCTTTCGCATAACCCACATCATTTCTATTTTCAATTTGTATATCAATATTTGATTGATTATATTTAATATTATTATCATAAGATAAAACTGTATTTCCATCATTAAAATCATACATTGTATTAATTTTATCTATATTTATTCCTTTTTCTCCTGCATTTATCTTAATCAATATATTATAATCAACTTGTAATGTATCTCCTTGTTCAAAATTCTCAATAGTCCAAGTAACTACATTAGTATCTCTGTCGTATTCCTCTACTACATTTAATTTTTTTTCTTCAATTGCATCTAATTTTTCAGACATTTCATTCATATATTCTTCTTCATTAACACCTTCAGGAATATCAAAATATTCTCTATATATTTCATCTTTCAATTTTCTATTAGCTGCAATACCATTTACGCTTACACTTTTAAATTCAAATGAACCTCCCAATTTTTTACTAATTTTTAAGTTATGATAATCCTCTCCTGAAACATTTGTAATCATAAAATTATTTCTATATTCTGTTCCTGCAACCATTAATCCGCCATAATAATTTTCTACAATTTCTAACTTTGTTTTTTCAACAACTACTTCTTCTGTTTCAACATTTACATCATTATTTAAATTTCTTCCTGCAATATTGGCTAAAACTTTAACATTATTTTCTTCCCCAGCAAATTTATTTATATAAAAACTAAAATTAAATACTTTCTCAGAATTTGCTTCTACATCACCAATTTCCATAATAACATTTTTAGTTGTATCTGTTTTGCTATAGCTTTGTGTATTATCATTTCTAGATGAAAACTCATTTGGCACTTCTAAAACAACTGCTAAATCTTTAGCATCAACCTCAGTATTATTTGTTACAACAACTTCATAATCAGAAGTTGATAATTCTTTAACTTTTTCTGATTTTAATCTTACGGATGCTTCTATATCTGTTTTACTTTCAATTTCATAACCAATTTTATCTGCTGATGAATTTGTAGAAATCTGTGTTGATGTTTCTGTAAAATATGTTGCATATGTTCCATAGAAAGAATCACCTGCTTGCAAATTAGCTGGAATTACATAATCATATGTAAATTCTAATTTACTATTTGACTCTAAAACATATTCTTCATTTAAAACTATTAGGTATGACTTAACAGCCCCACCTTTATAAAAGTCAGACTTCCATCCGTTATTTTCATCATATAAATCTTCTGTTGCTTCACCATTTTCTGAATAATAAATTGTATATGGTAAATCAAAATTTGTTGATGTAATTTCTGTATCTAAAATTGTATCAACTGTTGTTCCTAAGTCTTTTCCTGTTGTTATCTCTTTATTTCCGATAAATGGTATTCTACCTAAAATTTTAAAACTATTATAATTTCTTGATGTGTTATTTAAAATTGAAATATACATTGTAGCAAGCTTAGCTTCTACACCTTCTTCTAATAAATCTGATTCCGGTCCTTGATTTAAAGAAATAACTTTGTTATTGTTATTTTCTTTTTCTTCTTCATTATCTTCTTTTGGTTCTTCTACTTCCTCTTCTTTAGGTTCTTCTTTTGTTTCAGTTGTTTGTCCATTTACTAATCCTTCTGGTCCACGATATGAAATATCTACAGAATCATAACCGTTCTTTAAATAAATAGCATCTTCTATATTTAACATCATGCTCCAGTCTTTTTCGTTATTATATTGCATAGAACCAGCATTATAATAAGTCATTTCAACTGCTTCTGTAATATTTCCTGTCATTTCGTTTAATGATAAATCAGCGTCAAAAGAAATTACTGTACCATTAGTTTCTTTGTTTATATTATATGAAGATTGCATTCCTTCTAAAGAAATTCTAACTATTTGACAATCCTCTTGAGTTATTGTTTCAACACTAGAAATTTCTAGTTCTCCATTTGCATAGAATAAGTCTATATTTTTTATTTTAATATCTGTAATTGCTTTTGGTAATTTTATTTCAAAAATAGGATTTTCATATAAATCAGATATATCTTCATTATTATTTAATCTTATTTTAAAATTAACATTTTCATTTGTTGCTACTGTTGATAATTCTGGTTGTAAAATTTCCATAGTAGCACTAGATTGTGTTTTAGAAACATCGATACTTGTTTCAACCATATCTAAGTCTGTTATTATACCATCATCATAAGTAACAAATCCTTCTGCATGACTAACTAATTTTGTAAAATCTCTAATAACAGCTCTTGAATAATTTAAACTTTTAATAGCTTTTGTGTTTATAGCTGTAATGTTTCCATCAGCTATAGGATCACTAAATTTAATTTTAACAGCAGAAATTGGAACAGTATATTCTATTACTATCATACCGCTCTCATTTGCTTCTTCTTCATTTACGTTAACTGTTCCTATAACTTCATCTAAAGTATTTAATATTTCTACTTTACCGTTTTCACCTAATATATTTACTAAGTTTTCTTTAGAAAATTCTGTCTTTTTGTAATAAACACTTTCAGAAACATCATATTTATTATCTAGTTCATCTATAAAATATTCATCTACATCATTTATTTGAAGCCCTGCTACTAAATCTGCTCTATTTATGTTTAAAACATCTTTTTCTACATAAGTAATTTCATATTTTTCTTGATTACTATCTGCAACTAAATATCCTAAAGCTATTGGTGTTTCTTTATTTTCTTTAAAATATTGAACTGTTTCTCCAATTGCTTCATTTAAATCACATGTCATTTCAGTTTCAATGTTTTCTTCATTTCCAGCAAAATTGCTAATTTTTGCTGATACTTTTGAAGTATTAACTACACTATCATTAATTTCTCCATTATAAAGAAATGTTAAAATATATGAATCTTCTCCTATTGCTCTATTTACAAATCCCTCGTTTTCATTATTATTAACATTAATTATTATTTTTCCCTCTTCTACTCTATAATTTGCTTTTGTAAAATCTGTATTATAATCCTCTCTTCCTTGAGTAAATGAAAGTTTTGTTACTTCAACTGTTGATTCTACAAGTTCTAATCCTTCAGCTGTTGGTATATCTACAACTATTTCTGTAGATTTTATTGGTAAATTATTTTCACTATTTTGTAAAATATTTAATTTTGTTTGAAGTATTTTACCTTTATTTCCATCTCTTTCGAAATCTAAATTCTTTATCAATTCATATTTAGCTAGTGATTCAGTATTTTCTGTCCATGTTAAATCTAAAGTTAGTTCTTTTTGAATAGCATGTATAATATTTTCACTATCTACATATTCACCTTTAAAAACAATTGTATTTGTTTTTGATAAATCTTCTAATTTAAAACTCTTTTTATTTTCAAAGCTAATTGGAATAGAAACATTTAAGGCAGCTGTTGCATTAATTTCTGGTAATTTCAATTGGTTATCTTTTATAAAAGTTTTTTCATCTGGATTAAGCATAAAATTTAAATCATTTCCAAATTTTATTGCTCCATTTTTTAAGTATCCATCACCTTTTATACTAACATCAAAATTTATTTTAATAGTTTGATTCTTTACATCACAAACCAGCGAATTCGTATTCTCCGTTCCTTCAAGCGAAAAATATCCATTCACTTCAACTTGTGTTTCTGGGTCTTCAACTGCTAAAGATACATTACTCAAAATTGGGAATCCATCTAATAGCATCATCGAAAACACAATCATAATCACAACTATTCTTTTTAGTAAATTACCAGCCTTTGTTTCCATTTCTTTTCTCCTTAAATTTTTTCATCATTTGCGAGTGGTTCTATTAACCCACCTATCTTTTTTATTAATATATTAAATAAAACCTGTCAATAAAGACATATTACTGCTTTTTTTCAAAATAGCTACAAATACTTACGGATAAGCAAAAGCCAATAAAATATATCTTTTGTGTTAAGTTTATCTATTAGTTTCCTTTTTTTCACATTTTTTAAGGTTAAAGCATAATATATATAAAAATCTCGCATATATTGATTTTAAGGAGGTTTCAAATGAATAATCTTGATATGAACGCATTAATGAAAATCATTTCAAAAATGGACAAAAAAGACTTAGAAGCTGGGCTTGCGAAGGCTCAGGACATTTTAAAAGAAAAAGGCAAGTCTGAAAACAATTAATTTTTAAAATTATTTCAAAAAGGAGGATTTATATGAACGAAGATTTAGCATCACAATTATCAAATATTTTAGAAAAAAATAACATCGATTTAAATCAGGTTTTAGAAAGTTTTAATCAATCTCAAAAAAATGAAGAAAGTTCACGAGAAAATGATAATCCTCCTAATGAAAATTCTTCTTCAATTGACCCTGAAATGTTAATAAAAATCCAAAAATTATTATCTTTAGTAAATAGCAACAAAAATTCTAAAGACGAACAACTTTTAAAGTCGTTAAAACCATATATGAGACAGTCTAGAAAAGATAAAATTGATCAATATGTAAAATTATTACATATTATGAAACTGTTTGAAAATTTTCAAGAAATGGGAGGAAATATAAATGACTTTTTATAATCCTATGTTTCCATTTTTTCCACCTAATTTTCCTCATAAATTTTCACATCAAGCTAAGCCATTTAATCATAATAATTTTGGTCATTCAAATCTAGAATATAGCAACAAAAAAAATCAAATTTTTCCCGAAACTTCGGAAAATAATACTGTTTTTCAAAGCAACGCTTCAGAATCGTCAAAAAGCAAAAAAAAAGTATTTCTGAATAATTACCTGTTTGATAATTTATTTTCAGAAATACAAGAATCTGATACGTTAATTTTACTATGTCTAATTTATCTTTTATATCTTCAACAAAATAACGATTTAATAATATATATTTTGTTTCTTATACTAATATCTTAATAAAAGATACATAGTTTAATAAATTTTGCTCTTCGCAATCTCCGAATAAAAAACTCCGTTTTTATATTGTAGATTGCTCAAATTCGCACTTCAGCAAACAAAGTTTGCTTTCGTTTGGTCGCTAGCGCAATTTAATAAACTATGTATCTTTTATTAAGATTTCTTATATAATCTAAAATATTACTCAATCTCTATCTTCTCACCATCTAAATAGATAAATGGCAACTTATAATCATTATCCTGAATTTCTCTAACAATATTAGAAATTCTAACTTGAGTTGCTTCAATAGAATTCGCTGTTATTATCGCCTTTTTATTACCATTAGCACCAGCATGAGCAAGTCCTCTAATTCTACCAGTAACAATAATATTCTCACCAGCAATAACTTCAGCACCATAATTTAAATCACCCAAAATAGCAATACTTCCTGAAAACTCCTCACGTTGACCTGAACGAAGATTACCCTTAATAAATTTAGTTTCAGATGTTTCAACAGAACATTCAAAAGTACTTTTAATAGCATGCAAACCTAAAACTTCGCTAGTATCTCCAAAAGTAATTTTATCATCAATTTCTTGTTTTAAAATTGCTCTAACTGCTGTTTGTTCATTTTCTTTTAAAGCTTTACCAATTATATGAATAGGAATCCTATCTTTATCATAATATTTTTTGATATACCCTAATTTAGCACTAAATTCTTCTAAAACTTCATCAAATTCAGCAGCAGCATTTACTGCTATTTTTAATTCTTCTTTTGTACGAGAAATACGTATACAACTTTTCATTTTCTCATAACTCCTTTTAAATTTTATCTTATAAATTCTACTTCTGGTGAAGCAGTTACGTCTTCATTAACTTCTTGAATATTCATTCCGAAATATTCACTAATAATATCTCTAACAACTTCTGCAACATATGAACCATGCCATCCATTTTCAACCATACCTACAACTGCAATTTCTGGATTATCAAATGGTGCAAATCCAACAAACCATGCATTTACAATTTCATTTCCATATTGATCATATGTTCCTGATTCTGTAGATCCTGTTTTTCCTCCAACAGCTATGCCAAATCCATTAAATATTGCAGCTGCTGTACCATTATCATCTGTAACGCCTCTCATACCATCTAAAACAGCATTCATATTTTCATCACTAATTTGAAGGCTATCTGTATCTTTTGCACCTAATCCTAATTTATTTTGAACAAAACTTTCTAATTCTGCTTTAGGAACTTGTTTTCCGTCTGAGTCTACAACGTTTTTGATAATTGTAGGATTTACAACTGCTCCTCTATTAGCAATCATAGAAATATATTTTGCAACTTGTATTGGTGAAAAGTCATTGTAACTTTGCCCAATAGATGCTGATAATAAGGTGCTTTCTGGTGCTGTATCGTTTAATCTTTCTGCTGTTTGAGGTGATGCTAAAGTTCCTGAAGCTTCATATGGTAATTCTATTCCAGTTTTTCTACCAAGTCCAAAGTAATTAGCATATGCTGATAACTTCTCTAAGCCAAGTCTACTTCCTGTTTCATAAAAATAATAGTTACATGATTTTTCAAGAGCTTGTGAAACATTTATATATCCATGTCCATAATGGAATCTATCATATATCCAACAATGTGGCTGTGAACCTTTAGGATATACACCTGTGTCATTTATTTTTTCTGATGTTGTAATAACACCTTCTTGAAGTCCTGCAATAGAAGTTACCATTTTAAAAATAGAACCTGGAGCATAAGTTCCTTGAATTGTCCTATTCAAAAGTGCTGAATTACTGTTATACTCATCAAGCTTAGCTTGAGAGATACCATTTAAAAATTCCCCTGGTTCATAATCTGGACAACTAACCATTGCCAAAACTTCACCAGTTTTAACATTCATTACAACAACAGATCCACCTAATGCATTATAGCTTTCTCCGAATCCTCCTGCTTTAATTTTTTCAATATTATTTCTTAAAGCATTTTCAGTTATAACTTGTAAATTTGCATCAATAGTTAAAACAACATTTGATCCACCAACAGCCTCTTTTGTAATATATTCTCCTGCCATCGTTCCATCAACTGTCATATCAATTTGTTTTGTACCATTTTGTCCTCTTAAATAATCTTCAAACAAGTATTCAATACCTGTTTTTCCTATATAATCATTTTTGTCATATTTATCAGGATTAGCATTATATTCATCTTGATTTATACGACCTATATATCCTAAAACATGAGATGCCAAACTTCCTTGTGTATATACTCTATTAGATTTTACTTCTATTGAAATTCCTGGTAATTCTTCTCCTCTTTCATCAATTTCAATAGCACTATTTCTAGAAACACTTGAGGCTAGCTCTAAAGCAGTTGTAGACGAATAACCTTTGTCTTCTATAGTATATCTTAGTCCTACTATTTTTCTAGCAGTTGCTAAGTCATCTACTTTAACTCCATAATAATCTTTCATTACATAAAAAGCTTCTTCTGCACTAGCTTTGCTTGATATTTTAAACTCTTCTCTCCAGTCATTTAAAGCTTCTTCGTCTTTAAAATGATACTCGAATGGTTCTATTGAAATAGGAAAATTATCAATATATTTATCACCATTTCGTTCTAAAATTTCTGATAAAACCATCATAGAATTATTCATTTCTTCTTCAGTTGCCTTAGTTTTAAATAATTCTACATTAAATCCCATTTCAGTTTCAGCTAAAATAGTTCCTGTTCTGTCTAAAATCTTTCCTCTTGCAGCTTCTACTACAGCTTCTTTTGTCAGCTTCGTATTTGAAGTTTCTCTATACTCTTTTCCGTGCATAATCTGCAAATTAAAAAGTTGAACTATCAAAATTATTCCAAAAATATAAATAAATGTATTTAATAAATTATATCTAAAATTCGTTTTCTCAGTTTCTGTTTTATTGAGCAATCTATCACCTTCTTACTTCTCTAAATTCTTTTAGAAATATCTTGTAAGTATATTTTTTTGTCTAAATTGTCTTTCAAGTAACATTCCCAATTTTAACATTAATTTGTATAAAATTATTGTAAGCATAACATTATACAAAGTTTCTATTGCCAATATTTTTACAAATGCTCCTATTTCTGCCGGAATCTCTTGTATTAATACATTTAAAAAATAATTAACTACTTCAGTAGCAATCGTCATTACTACTACCATAATAACAAGTGTAAATTTATTTTCTTTTGAAAAATTTTTATCAAAATATCCTGCAATAATTGCTATTAATCCAAATAGTAAACCAGTTATTCCTAAAACTCGTCCCAATGCTAAATCTAATGTTACACCTGAAAGTATAGCAATAATTACTGAAAATTTATTATCTGTAAATAATCCTAAAAATAATATAAAAATAATAAATATATTAGGACTAACACCTGCTATTGTAAACCAAGAAAAAAAATCTGATTGTAAAAAATATAGAAATATAAAAAATATATACATACATATTCCTATTAAAAATTTTTTCATTATTCCTCCAAAAAATTTAATGAAAATCCACAGATATCAAGAAATTTTAAAAACTTTTTCCACTATTTTATAACTAGAACTGTATAAAGTTTTGAAAAATCAACGGCTGTTTCCACAATTGCGTACCTATCTGTGATATTTTGAGTATTTATAATTTGTTTAATTGTTCCTATTGTTATTCCTTTTGGATATATTCCACCAATTCCTGATGTAACTACACTATCACCTACTAGAAGCTCAGCAGATGTAGAAATATATGTTGCATTTAAGAATCTATCATTTTCTACAGAACCTTTACATATTATACTTTCTTCTGAAGTACTAATCATACTACTAACTGATGATGCACTATCAACAATAACTTCTACATTAGCAGTATTATCAGTAACTGAAATAACATGTCCTACTAACCCTTTGTCAGCTATAACTGTCATATTTTTTTCTATTCCTTGTTTTGAACCAACATTTATAATTATATTACTACTATAATTGCTAACATCTCTATCAATTACATATGCTGGTATAGTTTCATATTCTTGATATTTTTCTGTCAAGTTTGCATATTCTTGTAATTTTGAATTTTCTGCTTTTAATATTTCTAATTCTCTTACTTGTGTTTCTAATTCTTCATTTTTCTTTTTTAAGTCTGCATTTTCTTTCTTTAGTGTATCTAAATTTGTAAAAAATTCTGTATTTCCTGTTATTTTATGTTTAAACATTGTAAAAGCATTTTGAATTGGCATAATTATCGATGTAGCAAAACCTTCTGCATATGATAAATTGTCTCTATTAACATTTGTAAGAACAACAAGTGCAATCAATAAAACTACTGTAATTATTGTTCCAATTGTTCCAGAACGCTTATTTTTATACATAATTTACATTCTCCTCTTATCTATCAATTCTTTTAAATCAGAATCATCACTTAATACCTTATAAATTCCTAAAGCTGTACAGTCTATAGGTTTTTCCGCAATTGTGACCTTTAGCTTTAATCTATCATTAATCAGCTTATCTATATCTTCTATACAAGCTCCACCACCAGAAAGGATTAGTCCATTATCTTTTATATCATTCAACAACTCTGGAGGTGTTCTATCTAAAGTTTCTCTAACCATATCAATAATTTTTTCTAATGAGCTTCTTATTGCTTCATTTATCTGAAAAGCATCAATAGTAATTGTTTTAGGCCAACCTGTTTTTAAATCACGACCTGTAACTTCAAGACTTTGATTAATTCGTGGTGATATTGAAGCTAACTTTATTTTTAACATCTCTGCCGTATTTTTGCCAATAACAACTAGCATCTTCTTTTTTATATATTCTATAATATCATTATCTAGGTCATCTCCTGCAATTTTTATATAATTGCAAGCTGTTATTTTTCCAAAAGCAATAACTGCCACTTCTGATGTTCCTCCACCTATATTCAGCATCATTGTAGCTTCATGGCGTCTAACATCCAAATTTGCTCCTATTGCAGCTGCTAGTGTTTCTTCTATAAAATTTATGTTCTTTATTCCCATATCTTTTAATAATCTAACAATAGCTCTTTTTTCAACATCATTCATACCAATATGTACGTTTATTAATACTTTTGGCACTCCTATATCTTCTTTTTTTTGTAAATCTTTAATTAATCTTTTAATTATCATTTCTGTCGCTGATAAATTAGCAATTCCACCTTGCAACATTGGCATTAAAGCAGATATTTTTTCAGGAGTTTTTCCTAACATTTCTTTTGCCTCATTACCAATTGCTAAAATATCTTTGCTTCCGTTTTCTACCGCAACTATAGAAGATTCTCTTTCTACAATCCCTTTATTTTCTAAAGCTATCAAAATTGTTGATGTTCCTAAATCTATTCCTATATACTTTCCATGTAACTTAAATAAATTCATATAAATCCTTTATTTTTTTATTAATGCACTTTTAAATTCTCCATCACCAATAACAATATGGTCAATAAATTCAATTCCAAACATTTTAGAACATAAATCTATTCGTCTACTAACCTCATAGTCTTCACCGCTAGGACTAGCATTACCACTGGGATGATTATGTAATAAAATAATTCTATTCGCTCCCATTTTTATTGGTTCCGCAAGCACTTCTTTAGGTTCTATAAAAGCATAATTAGTTCCACCTAAAGATATATTTTGTATTCTAAGTACTTTATTTTTATTATTTAAAATAATAAGTTTAACGATTTCTCTTTTTTCATATCTGAGTTCATCCATAAAAATTTTTGCAACATCTTCTGAAGAATACACAAAAATATCATTTGTAACTGGATTTGCCATACGTTTAGCCAATTCAAAAGTTGCTTTCAAGCGTATTGCTTTAACTCTTCCTATACCTTTTATTTTCTTTAATTCTTCAATTGAAACATTTTGTAGAAATCGTAATTCATTTTCAAAACTTTCTTCTCCTAAAGCTAATACCTTTTGTGCTAATTGTATTGAAGTTTCTTCTTTAGTTCCACTTTCTATTAAAATAGCTATTAATTCAGAGTTTGATAAAGTTTTTTCTCCATATATTTCAAGTTTTTCATAGGGTCTCTCATATTTAGGTAATTCAGTAATTTTAGTTGTCAAAAAACTTCCTTTCTATAGCCCTTAAATTAAAATTTGCTGTATATAAATGCTGCTATAATCATACCTACAATACTAGCTACATTTAGTTTTAGTCTTAATTCTATACTAAATTTTAAAATACTTAAATCAATTCCAACAGGTCCGTTAGTTCCAAATTCTTGTCCAAAAGCAAGCCAAGATAGCCAACTAACATCAGTAGCAAAATGAGCTAAAAGCCCACCTATTACTACTCCTGATAATAAAAATATTAAAAGTATCCATACATTTTTTTCCCTTAACATCTCTCTTCTCCATTTTTAAATATAATTTTATCTTTCGTTACGGATTATTGTTTTACAGCTACGTGTATTATATATTCTATACACATTTTTTTCAAGCTTTTGAGAGTATTTCTTATTGTTTTTTATTAGTTTAAATATTAATAATAAGATTATAGTAATATTATTACAATATATATTTCAAAAAACAAAAAGCATATCTCAAATACTTGAAATATGCTTTATAAATATTATTAATACACGTAATTTTGTGGGTTTTGACAAACTCCATTAACTCTAACTTCTAAATGTAAATGTGGTCCAGTAGAGTTTCCAGTTGAACCAACAGCTGCAATGGATTGACCTTGGCTAACATACTGTCCAGCTGAAACATATAATGCACTACAATGTGCATATGCTGTTTGAATTCCATTACCATGATCTATGATAACAAAATTTCCATAACTACCACTCCATCCAGAAAAAGTAACTGTTCCACCTGCAGCTGCACCAATAGATGTGCCAGTACTTGTAGCAATATCTAAACCTTTGTGTATACCACTACTTCTTCTACCATATCTTGAAGTTATAGTTCCTGAAATTGGTCTAGCTAGTGACATACCAATATCTTGATATCCGTAAGAAGTTCCTGAAGAATATGTAGCTGTACCACTACTATATGTAGCTCTTTTTGGTGCAGTCTTTACTACTGGCTTAGGATCTGGTTTAGGCTCAACATACAATGCTGCTACAACATCATCAACAGTTGATTCTGTTAAACTTTCAGCTGAATATTTAGCTGAATATGTTATAGACTCGATATTAGTACTTTTCTTTTCTCTTAAGTTTGCTATAATTTTTTCAGCTTCTTCATAAGTAGCCACATAGTATTTTTCTTCTCCATTTAGCATAACTGCATAATTTTTATAGTAAGGTGTTCCAGATGCAATAACAGTATCAAAAACTTTCTCTTCATCAACTTTAACATCACTTTTTGAATAACAAATTTCATACTCAGGCATTACATCTACTTCAACAAATGCAATTCTATCTCCATCGCCTGATTTCATATACTTTTGTATCTTATCATTCAATTGTTTTTTAGCATCTGTATATCCAATAACTTGTCCATTTAATTTTACCGCATACATCGGTTTAAATAAAAAATACAGTATCCCTAATGCTAAAAGAAGAGCAATAATAACTACTATTATTAATTTAATAGATTTTCTTAAATGAATAAAAAGAGTTTTCATCTTTCTTCCTTTCTTATTTGGCTATATTATATATTATAAAAAAATTTTTCTCAAGATTTTTTTGAAAATATCTTCATATTATAGAAATTTCCAAAAGCTTTCTTATAATAGAACAATAGTGGGCTGATAAAAATTTGCTAAACTTTAATAAGCAACGTTCAGCCCACGTTTAATTGTTCGTCCGCGAAAATTCTGAAAGAATTTTCTGTGGAATGTATTTATATTATAGGAAGTTCGGAGAACTTTCCTATAATATAAAAAAGAGTTATTCTAATAATAACTCTCATTTTTCAATTTTCCTCAGAAACTCTTATGCTCTAACGAAATTGTCATTCTCTTCTTTTTCCAAGCCAAATACTTTATCTTTTAGTTCATTAAAAGTTTTAGTAGCTACATCTAACGAACTTCTGTTAATTTCTCTATCTTTAAATGTTGCTGTTAATACATCAAGCATTGCTGGTTTTTTATCACTTTTAGCCATAAAGTCTTTAGCAATACTAGCTATTCCATCTTTTAATTGATCAATAGAGATGAATTCATTTTCAATTTTTGCTAAAACAGCTGTCATTATAAAGTCTCTTACTTTCTTATCTACTAATCTAGAAACTGGCCCAAGAACATTAGAAAGTTTATCTTTTTTACCTCTTTTAGCTTCTCCTTCTTCTGTAAAATCTATTGTTCTTGTATCATGCCTCCAAAATGCTTTTTTCAGACTATTCATATCTCCTAATATTGACTCATCACTATCTAAAAATTCTACTTCTTCCCCTGGAACACTAAATAATAAATCTCCAATTGCACTCCATTTGTAATGAGTAAGCTTATGAGAAGTTCTAGCTATCTCATTAGCATATTCTTGTAAATAATCATGTGACATTCCAGGTCCATCCATATTAACAACTTGTTTCAATTTCTCATATAATTTTTCTCTACCTTTTACTGCGCTAATTACATTTAAGTGTGTAGCTAAATTTCCTCCTAAAGAATGTCCTGTAGTAGCTATAAAATCATATTTATCAATAATTCCTTTTTCTAATAATTCATCCGCATATCTTTCTGTTTCTGCCTGTTGATTTGTTTTTGTTGAATTCAATAATCCTAAATCAGCTAGTAGCCAATCATTTATTAGATTATTTCCATCGCTCTCACTTCCTCTAAAAGCAATTATTGCTTCAGAATCTTTTGTTTCTAAAACACATCCATAAAAACCATTAACATCATTTTTATCATGAATATCAACAACTTTCCAGTCTAAGCATTCATCATTTAAAAGTGAAATTCTTTCAATATCACCTTCTGATAAATTTGAATATTTTAAAAGCTCCTTAAAACTTAAAGCATCTGGTACATCTCCAAATTCCATAGCTTTAAGCCTAGCATCCTTTTTACTAAAAGATGCTTCTATTAATTCTCTAACTGTAAAAGGTCTCTGTTTTCCGCTATTAATAAGTCTCTTTTCAGCATCAGAAAAACATTTCATATAAGCTAATTGTGTAGCATCTTTCATTTGTTTATCTGTATATGACATTTTCATTTACTCCTTTATTTTCAACTACAATTATTTTTTAAAATGTCTTCTAAAAAATTCAAATAATCTCTCATACCACTTCATATTATTAATATCCAAAAGCCCTTTTTCAGAAACATTTTCTGTAACATTAAAATTAGATTCTTTAGGACTATCAAAAATATTATCAATATCATACTTTTCTTTTAACTCTTTTTGAAATTCTATTTCATTAGTATTTAGTAATCTCAAAAAATCTCTTTTTTGCTGTTCAGTTTCACACCAAAAATTATAATAAATTACTCCTATAATAGCCTTGGCTTCAGAAGACAATTCCAGCTCAACAAGAGGTTTATTATAATCAAACTCCTTTATCAACTCTTCTGCTGCATTATCTCTTAAAAAATCTAGAAAATTTTTTGAAATTTTAGCAACATCTTTATCACTAATTCCTTTTAAATATTCCAATACTTCGCGCATTGCGCTCGCATATTTATGTTCTACCATTTCTTCTTCCTTTGTAATAAATAATTCTAACAATATTTTATATATAATTTAAAACAAAGTAAATAGCATTTTCACCCAATTTAAAACATTTCATATAATATTATAAATAACTATTTTGTAAACAAATTTCCTTTAATTAAAGGTCTTATACTTATATCCTTTAGTTAAAGTATGAAAGGACTAATATTAATATGGAAACTTTAAAACTTGGCTCTACACGGAACACTTGTAGAGTACTTACAAAGTATTTTAAAAACTTTAGGTTTTAATAATGGAAAAATTGATGGTATATTTGGTAATCAAACTAAAAATGCTGTAATAATTTTTCAAAGAAATTTTGGAATCGCTCAAGATGGAATTGTTGGACCACAAACTTGGAATAAATTATCAAATTACTTTTATATTGTCCCTACAAACATTTCATATGGTTCTAATATTTTATCAATAAATCTCGAAGGATTTGCCCGCAAATTTCCATTTTTAGAACAAGGTAATATTGGTTACTCTGCATTAGGTAAAAATCTTAAATATCTTAAATTTGGCATTGGTAAAAAGCAAGTCTTTTATAGTGCAAGTATCCATGCGAATGAATGGATAAATAGCGTTCTTTTAATGAAATTTTTAGAAAATCTTTCTACCAGCTATCTAAACAATTCTACTATATGGGGATATCCTGCTAGAACATTATTTAACAATTATTCTTTATATGTTGTACCTATGGTAAATCCTGATGGAGTAGACTTAGTAGTTGGTAATACTCAAAAATATCTACCAAATATTTATGCCCATGCAAAAGCACTATCTAATAATTATCCTCAAATACCTTTTCCAAATGGTTGGAAAGCAAATATAAATGGGATTGACTTTCAAAAAGTCAATCCCGTTTTTTCTTCTGTAATTATTGTACCGTAATAATTACAGACATTTTTATTTTTCTTTGTTAAACCTCGACTTTCATTCCATTTGCTTGATTTTAACTTCCACTTTTACCATTTGTAAAGTTACACAACTTTACGTTTTGAATTTATAATTTCGTTAATTTCTATAAATTCATCGAAGTTTTGACTAATAATATTTAATTTTGAAAAATTAAAATGAATATATATATTTTTATCTTTGTCTATTTCTATTTTTTTAATTAGTCTATATAAACTCATTTTATTAATTTCTTTTTGACTTAAAAACTCTCTAATATAGTTTTCACAGTCTTCATTTTCTACTTTTGCTGACATAATATTATGTCCTAGATTTTCAAGTTTGATTTCAATTTCTGTTTTTTCATTAATTAAACGGTTTCTATCTTTTACAAAACTTTCCGAATATCTTTTATAGTCTTCATTCGTTATAATATCATTTAATCTGTCTTGATAAATTTTATCTAGCTTTAAATTAATATCTTTAATTTCTTTATCAATGTCATTGATATTTTTTTGGTATTTTTCCCTAATATCAGTAGTTTTAGAAATTAAATTTTCATATAATTCATAGAATACAGATTCACTATGGTACATCTCACAAATTTGTTTTATAATATCAATCATTTTCTCTTCAAATTTGTAATAATTCATATTTAAAGCATAACAGCCTCTTGGCTTATGATCACTACAAGTTATGTAAGGTCTTTTTTGGCTTTGTCTTCTAGCATTTTTCTTTAATACTATTTGAAGTTTCCTACCACAATGTTTGCAATAAATTAGACCTCTAAATAAATACTCATATTTCAATTTTGTATTTCTTCCTCTTGCATTTGCTACTAATTGTATTCTGTCAAACATATCTTTATCAATTATTGGCTCATGAGTATTATTCACTCTTATTCTTTCAGACTCATCAGTTTTTCTTGTTTTTTTCACTTTATAAGATATAACTGGAGTTTTGTTTTGCACTAAGTTTCCTATATACGCTTCATTTTTAAGCATATCCATTATAGTAGGTTCACTCCATTGCTTCTCACAAGTTTCATCTTGCACTTTTCCAAATTGCCTATAACATCTTGGTGGCAAATAATGATTTTGATTTAAGTATTTAACTATATTCACACTACCAATTCCATTATCATACATTTCAAAAATCTTCTTTACTACATGAGAAACATTATAATCAATTACTAATTTGTTTTTTATGCTAGGATGTCTTTTATATCCATAAGGCGGTGTACTACACATAAATTCTCCGTTCTTTTGCTTTTCCCTTAATACACTCTTAACCTTTTTAGAAATATCTTTAGCATACATATCATTTAATATAGCCTTAAAAGGTGTTATATCATTAGTACTTGAATCTATAAAAGTATCTATTCCATCTAAAATTGAAACATATCTGATATGATTCTCCGGAAAAAAGTTTTCTATGTAATATCCTGTTTGTATATAATCTCTTCCAAGTCTTGATAAATCTTTTGTAATAACCATATCAATCTTTTGAGATTTTATATCTTCAATCATTCGCATAAATGAAGGTCTATTAAAAGTTGTACCAGACCAGCCATCATCTACATATTCTTCAGCGTAACTTAAACCACTCTCCCTTAAAAATCTCTCAATAATTTTTCGTTGGTTTCCTATACTTTCACTTTCCTGTTTATCTCCATCATCTCTTGAAAGTCTAATATAAGCTCCAACCTTAAAGTTTGTTCTCGATACTAGCATATATTACCTTTCTACTAGTAATCATCACATGATTACATAGTAACACAACACGACTTTGCTTTTCAAACACCTATGAAATTTTTTTATCTTTTTCTTTTATTTTTTCTTGAACATAATCCATAAATATTAGTCCTATAGTCTTTTCTACATCATTTTCATCATTTGAAAAACAACAGTAAATTTTAAAATCTTTCTTTTTTGTTTTGTTTTTGCACATTTAAATCCACCTCTCATAAAAATCCTATTCTCTTTAGTCAATTTTTATGATTTATTTTCTTTACTACTATCTATAAAGTTTTTTATTACCGACCTTAATCTATCTACTGGAAAATCAAATAAAATACTTACACCTTCAAAAGTTTTATTTAAACAATATTTAAGCCAACTATTATTTTTCTTTATTTTAAAATACTCATCTTTAAGCTCATTATAATTATTTTCAATTTTTTCCGCTCTTTCTAAAGTTCTCTCATTAATAACTTTTATTCTTGTATATTGTTTTGCTAAAGTATTAAATTTTCTAATTACTCTCTT
>CAQPBJ010000003.1 GCA_948852945.1 uncultured Clostridia bacterium
CCAAAGCTCCTGCAATCGAAAGATTGTCAAGAGAGCGGCCATATTTAAGGGAAAGGAGATATGGTCTGCCTGATATAGGGAGAAGGTACGATGGTGAGCAGTTCAATCCTGCTGTGCAGGGAATAGCGGATGCAATTGATTTTTACGGATTCAAAGTCCGTGACAAAGACATTGTGGCTATACCTGATACAGACTTGGGAACTGGCAACCCTGTGAAATTCAGGGCATTTCCGTTGGCAGTGGAAGCGATGATGGATAGCTTAAATATGGATTCATTATATCGCTATCCATATACTGAAGGGAGTGACGACATCCGGCAGCAGTTACTGAATTATGTAGAAAGGGAGGGGTTTATTAACACAGATCCATATAATTATGATGATATTGATGAAAAAGGATTATGCGTTCATAACATCACCTTTTCGGTATCTACGTCAGTGCTGTTTAATCAGATTATCAATATCATTTCAAATCCTGGCGATGTAGTTTTGGTTACTGCTCCTAATTATGGATTATTTACCATAAGAACGGAGCGTGGAGGTGCGGAAGTTGAAGTTCTCAATTTGGATAAAGAGGACGATTTTCATGTAAATCCGCGCAAATTGGCACAAAGAATTGATGAAATAAACGTCAGTCTGCAAAAAGTATATCACAGAAGAAAAGGCTATGTTCCAAGAGTAGTAGCTTTTCTGAACGCGAATCCCAATAATCCTACAGGACGTGTTATGGGAAAGAAACAGTATCAGTTGCTCTGTGATATTGCATATGTTTGTAAGAGCAGAGGTGTTTTTGTAATTGATGATTTGGTTTATCGCGATGTTACTTATGATCGTGATAATATTGCTGTTCCAATGGCGACAATACCGGGCATGTTCAGAAACACGATTTCTTTGTTTGGACTGTCAAAGGCGTATTCTCTTGCATCTCTCAGAGCAGGTTTCGTTGTAGCTGATGAAATAATAATACGGGATTTAGTTAACCGTATATTCCAGGAGATGGATTCTGCGCCTGATATAATAGGACGTGCACTTGCCGGAGCATTTAATGCCACAGACAGGAGATACGAAGTGTATGATGTATATTTTAAACAATTGGTAGAAATATACTTATACAAGTCTAATCTTCTTAAGGCTATGGTTTCGGGTATTGATGCGGCAGATGGCAGATTTCAGGAGAAAATTGTTACGACAGTTAGTGGTATCTTAGGTGTTCCGTCAGCACAGCAGCTGTTAAAAGGTTTGCCTAGGGTTAAATTTCCTAAAGGTTTAGAAAGTCCGGATTCAGGATTTTTTGCAATTCTGGATTTTACTGAGCTTAAGGGAATGAAATATCAGGGGCATACGATCAGAACCAATGAGGATTTGCTCAAGTTTTTCTATTCGACTTCTCGAACCAGATTTTTGGTAGGCCAGTCAATTTCATGGCCGTATGAAGAGGAGCTTGTAGGTAGAATATCCTACTCAGTAGAAGATGAAAAGCTGGTAAAAGCGTTATTCAACATGTATAATGCTATTTTGCTTTTGGATGAGAAAGACGATTATATAATAAGAAAGAATCGTTTGGAAGATCAGGAGCAAATGGCACGTATTAAGGTAGACGGTTGGAAAAACGCATATGATGCCATAGTGTCGTCAAGGTATCTTAACTCTTTGGACTATGAAAAGCAGGCGGAACGTTATAAGGAGAGTTTTGACGAGTATAAGGATTTAGTTTTTGTGGCCGTAAGAGGTGACGAAGTATTAGGATATAGTTGCTTCAATCCAGTTCCAAATGTAGATGATTTTGAATCTGAGCTGGTAAGTTTGTATATTAAACCGGCGGAAATTGGGAAAGGAATCGGCACGGAACTCTTTTTGGCGACAGTAAGGCAAATGTACGCACTCGGAAAAAAGAACATGATTGTAAGTTGCTTCAGTAATAATGAAGGAGCAATTAAGTTCTACGAGAAGATGGGAGGAAAGGTAGTAAAGACTAAAACAGTTAAAATTGGTGACGATTTTTATGAGGAGAACGTATTTTATTTCCAGATTAAGTAGTACAGAAATACTGATTAAGGAACTTAGTTTAATTTGTTATTTTGAATCATTTTGTATTTACCAGGGGGCATTCGAATTTCGAATGCCCCCTAAAATTATAAAACGGTTCGAATCTATCCATGCCCACCATATAAAAATGTTTAGAAAATCTGAAAAAAGTATTGACATATTGATAATGTTAAATTATAATAGGTCTTGCGATTAGCAATTGCGCCCTTAGCTCAGTTGGTCAGAGCAACCGGCTCATAACCGGTGGGTCCAAGGTTCGAATCCTTGAGGGCGCACCACTAAGGGTAGGTGGTCGAGTGGTTAATGGCACCAGACTGTAAATCTGGCCGCGAGAGCGTACGATGGTTCGAATCCATCCCTGCCCACCAAAACAAGCTGAATTTTAATAGAATTCAGCTTGTTTTATTTTTATCTAAAAGTATGATAAAATTTTTAAATATTATAGACAGAACAATAATAGTGTTGTAAAATAACTATCACAGAAAATGAGAATAAGTAGATGTGGTTTGCCACTTTACATATAAAGGCTTGTCCTTTAGAATGGAGGTGGTGCTATGATAGAAGCAGTTTTATTAGAAATAATATACTTACTTTTATTAGCTTTAGTTGTTGAAACTATTATAGTATTTGCCTTAATTATCTTTGTGATATATTTAAGCAAATAAACAATAAAAAAAACACATCTGTAATTTGACCGTTGCCGATGTGTTTTTTACATATTAACGGGCAAACCACGTTTGTGGTTTCTCCATTTTCTGTATTTATTATAATATATTTTTTAGTGAAAAGTCAAGAAGATAAAAATTGGAGGAGATATTATGGGGAAAAAAGTATTTGAAGTAGCAGATGATGAGCAATTATTTGCAGGGAAAGTTGCGGGAGATTGTTGGAAGATGCCAAAGGTAAGTATTAATAGACAAGTTTCAGGAAGATATTATTTTACAGATAAGCGTATTGCCTTTTTAGCTTCTGGATTAATAGGTACAGAAAGTGTAAGTTGGGAAATTGAAATGAAAGATATTGACACAGTGAAAACCTGTACAACACCACCTTTCTTTCCATTTGGTATTTTAATTACAATGAAAAATGGAGATAAGTATAAATTATCTATTTTAAAAAGAAATAAGTATTATGAATGGATTTCATCACAAATATCACAATAGTTTTAATTAAATAAATCTTAGTAAAATCAAGAGTGAGTTATATTCTTAAGACATAGAATATGGCTCACTTTTATTTTATGAGAAGTGAGAGTTTTAAAAAATATATTGACAGGTGTTATATACTGTTATATACTGTATAACAAGGAGGCGATAATATGAAAATGATTATTAGTAATAGTAGTTCTGTTCCTATATATGAGCAAATAAAAAATTCAATTATTAATCAGATATTAGATGGAGAACTAAAAGAAGATGAATTATTACCTTCTATTAGAGTATTAGCCCAAGATATAAAAATAAGTGCAATGACTATAAAAAAAGCTTATGATGAATTAGAAGAAGAAGGTTACTTAAAAGTAGTACATGGAAAAGGAACCTTTGTTGCACCTAAAAATAAGGAGTTAGCTAAAGAACAAGCACAAAAGGAAATTGAAAATTATATTGAAAAAATAGTTGATATTTCTAATAGATATAACATAGATAAAAAAGACATAATTGATATGATTGAATTAATGTGTGAGGAGGACAATTAATGAATAGTGTTATTGAAATTAAAGAATTAAAAAAGAAATATGATGACAAATTTGAGTTAGGAGAAATTAATATTGATATTCCCAGTGGTTCAATAGTTGGTCTTGTAGGAGAGAATGGAGCTGGAAAAACTACATTAATAAAATCAATATTAAATATTATAAAGAAAGATAAAGGGAGTATAAAAATATTTGGTAAAGATTATAAAGATGAAAGTGTAAAAGAAGAAATAGGAGTAGTTTTAGATGATACTTTTTTTCCAGAAATATTAACAGCTAAAGATATAAATAGTTCTATGAAAAGCATATATAAGAATTGGGATAGCGGTTTATTTTTTAATTATTTAAAAGAATTTAACTTACCAAAAAATAAAACAATAAAATCATTATCAAAAGGAATGAGAAAAAAATTAGAAATTGCTACAAGTCTAGCTCATAAACCTAAGTTATTAATATTAGATGAACCAACAAGCGGATTAGATCCAGTAGTTAGATCAGAAGTGTTAGATATATTTTTAAAATTTATTGAAGATGATGAGCATTCTATTTTACTTTCAACTCATATAACTAGTGATTTAGAACATATAGCAGACGAAATTATATTTATTGATGATGGTAAGATTGTTCTTGAAAATTCGAGAGATGAATTAATGGATAATTATGCAATATTAAAATGTGATATAGATTATTTTTCTAAAATTGCTAAGGAAGATATTTTAAGATTTAGAAAAACAAAATATTCATATGAAATATTGGTTAATAATAGAGAAAAAATAAGTAAGAAGTATCAAGATTGTGTTGTGGATAAAATTTCAATTGAAGATTTAATGGTTCTAATGATTAAGGGGGAAAAAATATGTTAGGGTTTATAAAAAAAGATTTATTTATGATAAAAGCCAATTTAAAAACATTTTTAATTATATTTGCACTATATATAGTATTAGCAATACAAGGTAGTTTTGATATTACTTTTGTAATACCGTTAATAGGAATAATGTTATTTATTACTACATTTAGTTATGATGATTATAATAATTGGAATGCATATGTTGCTACAATTCCAAACGGAAGAAGAAATGCAGTTAGAGCTAAATATGTTGTTTCAATTATTTTGATGATAGTACTTGGTATTATATCATTTGGGATGGCTATAGGTGTTGATTATTTTATAAAAAATCAGGTCTATATAGATCAAAGTTTATCATCTGTATTAGGAATACTATTATCAATTGTTATTATTATTTCATTGCTATATCCTATAATGTTTAAATTTGGTTCAACTAATGGAAGAGTAATATTATTTGTTGTAGTATTTGGTTTTGCAGCAATAATTGGATTTGTGGCAAACTATACTAGTATATCTTTTAATACTAGCCAAATAAAAGAACTGCTAGAAAAATATGTATATATAGCAATTCCAGTGATGTCAGTAATTTTATTAACAATTTCTTATTTAATATCTAGTAAAATTTATAGAAATAAAGAATTTTAAGAATATAAACTACTGAAAGGTAGATTATATAGAAACTCTAAACAAAATATTTTTTGATGGAGGTAGTGTCATGAATAGAAACTTATCTTACAACGGCAAAAGCGTGTCTGAAATGACAGCAGAGGAACTGAGGCAGCAATTGGCAATTAACAAGAAAAGAATGACTGGTAATAAATTGGTAATGGTTGTTGTTGCAGGAGTTAGCTTGCTTCCGTGTCCACCAGCAGCAATACTGGCAATTGTTATTGGTATTCTTAGAAGAAACTGGTTGCTGGAAAATAACGCAGTCTTGCAGGAGGAACTGAATAAAAGATAAGTAAATTTCTATGTGAGAGGAAGAAGAGTCTGTTATCAATAAGAGATAGGCTCTTTTTCCTTTTTATTTTTTATATAATTATGACATTTGGTATGAAAAATATATTAAAGGTACTTACTAATTTGCATAATTCCGTAAAAAGTATTGATTTATTGCGGAAAATAGTGTAAAATATTAGTTATGTAAACCAAAATAGGAGGTGTCGTTTTGGAAAATAAAAAATTAAGAATAAATGTTAATTTAAAAACTGGAGAGCATATATTTGATAATGATGAAAATATTATGACAGTACCAATTTTTCATGAAGATAAACCTATTTCAGAAACTATGAAAAAGGTAGTAAATGAACTTAGAGAAGAATATGGTTTTTCAGAAGAAATGATTTCAAGAGCGGATCCTATTTTATATGAGAGTTTACTTGAATATGATAGAAGAAATGGAACTGCATATTTAACAAGATATTTAAATGTATTGGCTAAGGTAGTAGATAAAAAATCTGGTGAATCTTCTGCAGAATATGAGAAAAGAGCTGCAGATATCAGAAGAAAAGCCTTAGAAAGTGCAGGAATAGAATTAGGTTATACAATGGCAACAGTAAATGACATGAAAAGTTTGTCATTATTTGATAAATTAAAAATACTTAAAATGGCAAAAAAGCAAAAAGAAAATGGAGTATTATATTTTTTAGAACCGATGCATTCAGATGTTGAAGCTCCAGAAATAAATCCAATGGCAGATACTATGCCTGAAGATGCTAAAAGTGTAGAAGATGTACCAGTTATGGAAGATTCTATAGATGCTGAAAATCCTGTAGAAGAATCTAATAAACCATTGAATGAGCTTGATGATTCTAAAGTGAAAAAGCCAGGATTTATTGAAAGACTTTTAAATGCAATGATGTTAGATATAGATGATGATGATGATGATGATGACGAATATGGTGATTCAGAAAATAGTGATGAAGAAAATGAACAAGATAATCAACAAATAGTACAAACTGAACCAGTTATTGCTATGGAAACAATAGAAGATGATACTGCAGAAGAAACTGTAATTCAAGAACCAGTTTTAACTATAGATATGGATGATGATAAAACTGAAGAAGATGATGCCAAAAAAGAAGAGCCAGTTATAGTTATGAGTAAAACTGAAGAGGAAGAACCAAAAACAGTTCAACCAAAAGCTAAAAAAGCTATTAGTAGAAGACAAAGTATACAAGCTTCTAAAAAAGCTATGAGAGAAAGCAAGAAAATGAAGAATCTATATAAACAAAAAATTAGTAATGTTTCTCAATCTACTAAACCAGCTCAAACAGCACAACCACAAGCTAAAAAAACTAAAGCACAAAAAACAGCTAATGCTAAGAATAAATCTAAATCAACATCTTCTAATCAAAAGGCTAACAATAACAAAAATAAAAAGAAGCATACTCCAGTAGTAAGAGCTACTGTAATAGAAGTAGCTGGAAAAGATGATAAAGTTTCAGAAAAAGGTAAAAAAGAAAATGTGGTTCATAGATATACTAGAAAATTAAAAGATAAAACAGATTCTATTAGAAATAAAGTGACTATGAGCAAAGATAGATTTAAAAGATGTGCTGCTGTTGCAGCAGTTGGAGCTGTAGCAATAATTTCAGGTATCATATTTATACCTAAAGCAGTAGCAAGTATTCCATTAGAAGCAGAGAATACATCTGAAATAATTATACAAGCATATGATATTACAGAAAAAGGAGCAGTAAGAGAAGCTGAAGGAGAAGAAATAAATTCAGTTCTTGAGATGTCAGAACAAGTTGGTGAGAGAGAATGGAGTGCATCATCATATATAAAAGATTTAGAAGTTAAGAATACATCTTCTGTTAAGGAGGAAGAAACTTTAGCAGAGGCAAATACACATTTTGTAGAGCAAATGGAAAATGAAACATTAGAATATGAAGAATTAGAAGAATCTGAAGAAATGATTGAAAATCAGATGTCAATAGATGATATAGAAGCTAATTTAGAAAGTTATTTAGATTCATTAACAGTTGGTAGTAGAATGACAATAGATACTGGAGAATATTATGAAACACCAGAAGGAACAGGAAGACATGGAAATTTTGAAAATCACGCAGGTGAAGAGAAAATAATTTCTAAGATAGGTATAGCAACTGATGAAGGATATAAATCAATTTCAACTGATGATTCTACTATATTAGAATTAAAACAAAAATATGCAGATGATGAAATTTCATATCACTTTGTAGATGACGAAGGACATATTTTAGGTTGGGTTGTAGATGATGATTTTGAAGATATTGTTGAACAACAAATTGATGATGATGAAATGGATAGATAGTTAAATAAAAAAATGCAGTCTGAATTATATTCAGGCTGTTTTTTATTAATATTATTTTAATTCTTGTTAAAAGTAGATTATGGTGATATAATTTTAAAAAATAATATTATTTAATTTGCACTATCAAATTGGAATAGGAGCTAGAAATGGAACAAAGAATTGATAAAATAAATTACTATCTAGATATAGCAGAAACTGTAGCTTCAAGGTCAACTTGCTTAAGAAAAAAATATGGAAGTGTAATTGTTAATCATGATCAGATTATTTCAACAGGATATTCAGGGGCTCCTAGAGGAAGAATAAATTGTTCTGATTTAGGGTATTGTACTAAAAAGAAATTATTACCAGATGAAAGGCATGGAGGTTATGATGCTTGTCGATCTGTTCATAGTGAACAAAATGCGTTAATAAGTGCTTCTAGACAAGAAATGATTGGTGGTATTTTATATCTTGTTGGATATAGAACTGAGAGTCATGAGTATGAAAAAGGGGCAGCACCATGTTTGATGTGTAGAAAATTGATAATAAATGCAGGTTTAGAAAAAGTAATTGTAAGAGTTAATAAAACAGAGTACAAAGTTTATCCTATTCAAGATTGGATTGATAATGATGAGTTCTTGAATGGACAATTAGAATATTAAAACTAAGAAGAGACACGTAAGTTTGTGTTTCTTTTTTTTAAATAAAAATAATTGAAATTGTTTGACTGAATAAGTAAAAATTTGAAATTAAAATTACAATATGTTATAATGAAATTTACATAAAATAGAAAACCCGTTTGTAGTTTCTATATGGGTAAAGGAGGCAAAATGACAGTATACAAAATATTTAATGAAAACCTTGCGCGGATACCAAGCTTGGCAATGGATGCTCAGAAAGTAATAAGCGTCTATGGCTGGCCAGAGATGCGGAAAAAGCATGCAGAACATATTCTGAGCCAGTTATATGGAGGATGTCCATTGATAAGGGAAAGGTGTGATTCTGTAGTGATAAGCTTGAGAGAGCTGAATTTAACACTTTCACCTGCAGAATGCGGAATCGAGGACAGCGACGTGTTTGACGAGCAGAATATCAAAAAGGCAGATTGTTATGTCAAAGAATTAATTGCAGACATGAACAATATCTTGAAAGATGTAATGCTTCGTTATGGAGGTCACTATCCTAAAAAGAATAACAGCATATGTGTATATTCAATCGAGTGGGAATTCTAAAAATTTTTTGATTTATGTCTTCTGAAATTTCTAAATAAGCCTTGTGCTGATATTTTAGCGCAGGGCTTTGTCTATGCTATTTAAATTGTATATTTATATTTTTTATGGGTATAATGAAGATAATAAAAAATTAAATAGGAGGTTTTATGGATAAGAAGATTAGAGTTGCTCAATATGGTACAGGAAAAATGTCTGTATATACTATGAGATACGTTTTTGAAAAAGGTGCTGAAATAGTTTGTGCTTTTGATATTGATGAAGAAGTAATAGGTAAAGATATTGGTGAAATTATTGGAGAGGATAAGAAAGGAGTTATTGTTGAAGATTGTAAGATTGCTAGAGAAGTATTAGAAAAAGTAAAACCTGATATTTGTATAGTAACAACAATGAGTTTACTTTCTGATGTTGAAAATGCTTTAATGATATGTGCTGAACTTGGAATAAATGCTATTACTACTTGTGAAGAAGCTTTCTTTCCAGGAAATTCAAATCCTGTTTTAACACATAAAATTGATGAGATGGCTAAGAAAAATAATTGTACAATTACTGGTAGCGGGTATCAAGATATTTATTGGGGACAATTGATTTCTTCAATTACTGGTTCAACTCATAAAGTTACTAAAATAAAAGGAAGTTCAAGTTATAATGTAGAAGATTATGGAATTGCATTAGCTAGAGCTCATGGTGCAGGATTAAGTTTAGAAGAATTCGATAAAGAAGTTGCTGCTGCAGATAAAATTTCTATGGAAGAGAGAATGAAGATTATAGAAAAAGGTGAGTTTGCACCTTCTTATATGTGGAATGTTAACGGATGGCTTGCTCAAAAACTAGGTTTAACAGTTATAGCTCAAACTCAAAGATGTGTGCCACAAACTTGTAATAAAGACTTATATTCTACTACTTTAGGAATGACAATTAAAGCTGGAGATGCTACAGGTATGAGTGCTATAGTTACTACAGAGACTAAAGAGGGAGTTATTATTCAATCAGAATGTATAGGAAAAGTATATTCAGAAACAGAGTTTGATAAAAATGAATGGACAGTATATGGTGAGCCTAATACTACAATTGTTGTAGAAAAACCAGCAACAGTAGAATTGACATGTGCAACTATTGTAAATAGAATACCAGATGTTATTAATGCAGAAGCGGGATATATTCCAACAGCTCATATGGGAGATTTAAAGTATAGAACAGAAACATTAGAAAAATATGTTAAATAAAAAGAAATCGAGGTTCTGAAAATTAAATTGTTAGATTTTCAGAACCTCGAAATTCTTCATATAAACATGTCGTTATGTTTTGTATGTGTTTTTTAGAATTCGGAAATCTTGGTAAAAAGATTAACTAGTAGCATTGCTACAGGGATTTGACTTTATAATACTTAAATCCGAATTCTAAAGGGCATCTTGCATAGATGCAATCAAAAATAAAGTAGTCTTAAGTATTATAAAAAAGTACATTTCCATTTTACCATTGTTTACATAAAAAGTCAATATAATTTTGTAAAAAAGTTAAATGTATAAAAAAATAAGAATTTCTATGTAGGTTAAATTACTTAGAAATTCTTATTTAATATGTATTTTTATTTATTTTGTTCCGTAGATTCTATCACCAGCATCACCAAGACCAGGTACAATGTAAGCATCTTCATTTAGGTGATCATCTATGTGAGCACAATAGATTTTTACATCTGGATGTTTTTCTTGAACTTTTTTTAATCCTTCTGGTGCAGCTATGATACATAAGAATTTAATTTTCTTAACACCTTTTTCTTTTAAAAGGTCAATTGCATCAATAGCACTTCCACCAGTTGCAAGCATTGGATCTAAAAGAATTACTTCTTTTGATTCAATGTTTTTAGGTACTTTAAAGAAATAATTTACTGGTTTATGGTCATTTGTATCATCACGATACATTCCTATATGTCCAATTTTTGCATTTGGTATAACATTTATTACACCATCAAGCATTCCCATACCAGCTCTTAAAATTGGAACAAAAGCATATTTATCTTCATTTAATTTTTTAGTTTTCATTTTGCAAATTGGTGTTTCTATTTCTGTATTTTCTAAGTTAGCATCTTCCATTGCTTTATAACATAAGAAAGAACCAATTTCTTCAGCTAATTCTCTAAATTCTTTTGTTCCTGTATTTTTAGATCTTAAAATTCCTAATTTATGTTCGATTAATGGATGATTTAATTCTACTAAATTATTTTCATCTAAATTATTTTTTTTTTCTGTTACAAATTCTTTTGAAGAATTTTGAGTGTCATTATCTTCTTTTTCATTTGGTAATAATAAGTTTAATAAAATTCCAGCTACAGCGGCTAAGCTCATACCTGAAAAAGGAACTGTCATGCTTCCACTAGTTTTAAAAGTAATTATAGCTCCACCAAGTCCAAGAACAAGCATTGATGATGCGACAATTATATTTTTATTTTTTCTAAAATCTACTTGATTTTGAATTAATACTTTTAAACCATTAACTGCGATAAATCCATATAATAGAAGAGAAATTCCTCCTAAAACTGCACTTGGTATTGTTTGTACTAAAGCAGTGAATTTTCCTAAGAATCCAAGTATAATTGCAAATATTGCAGCTAATCCGATAACCCATACAGAAGCTATTTTTGTCATTCCAACTACTGATGTATTTTCACCATAAGTTGTGTTAGCTGGTCCACCAAGGATACCTGCCACAACTGTTGCAACACCATCTCCAAGTAATGTGTTTTGTAGACCTGGATTTTTAAGTAAATCTTTTCCTATTATTGCACTTAAAGCAGTATGATCTCCAATATGTTCAGCCATTGTTACTAAAGCTATAGGAGCCATAGTTAGTGCAATCATAAGATTTGGTTTATATGATGCAAATGGTATTTTGAAGTTTGGTAATTGGAACCAAGCAGCATCTGCTATAGGAGCAAAGTCAACTAATCCAAGAGCTATTGAAACAATATATCCAACGATAATTCCGATTAAAAATGGAATTATTTTTATAAATCCTTTTCCTCTAACCATGATGATAGCTGTTGTTAAAAATGTTACTAGTGCAGCTATTACACCTTTCCATTCGATAGTTTCTACTCCAGCACCAATACCTATATTGTTAACTGCTGAACTAGCTAATCCTAAACCGATAATCATTATCATTGGTCCGATTACAACAGGTGGTAATAATTTGTTAATCCAGTTTGTACCGATTAATCTAATTATGAATGATACAATTATATATACAAGACCAACAACTAAGATTCCTGTCATTGCTGCAGCAATTCCGTCAGATGTGTTTCCTGAAGATGCACCTGCTATATAAGCTGCGATTATTGGTGAGATGAAAGCAAAAGAGCTTCCAAGAAATACTGGTGATTTTGCTTTTGTACATAAAATATAAATTAATGTTCCGATTCCTGCTGTTACTAGAGCTACTGCAATTGAAAGTACTTCACCTTCAAATCCAGCTGCTGCAATACCTTGATTTACTAAAATTGGAACTAATACTGTCGCTCCAAACATTGCAAATACATGTTGGAAAGCTAGTATAATCCATTGTAGTAATTTTGGTTTTTCGTTTACGTCTAAAGTTAAATTGTTACTTTTTGATGTTTCTTCCATCTAATTATACCTCCTTAAATTTTGAATAAAAAAAATACTAGAAACAAATTCTAGTACTCAAAATATTCAATATATAAAATGAAAAAGAAATGATAAAAGTAAGAGAAATAGCTGGTTTCCCTCTGAAAAAAGTATTTGTAATTGATATTGCTCTTAATTTTCTCATTTTTTAACACCCTGATTATAATATTATACTTTTCGACATAATGCAAGATGTTTTGACAAATTTATTTCATAGTATCGATAGTTTACATAATATTAAAAAAGAGACCACGATATGATATAATATAGATGATTGTTGTTATTGGAGGTAGTGTTAATGATTTTTAGAGATAAAGTAGGTACAGCTATTGAATTAATAACACAAAAAATGAGAATGAAAAATGGTACTAAAAGACGAAAATTGGCTAGAGATGTTAAACATAAAAATGGTATATTAAAGTCATCTGATTTGAATAGAATCTATATGGGATTAGATATTCTTGAACGTTTAACTGATAATCAAATAGCGTTTGAACAAAGTAAATTATTATCAGGAGATGCAGATGTATCTAAAATAAAAAGAGAACTAATAGGTTATAGTTCGATTTTGGAAGATTTGATTAGAAGATTGAAGTATGGTGCACGTGATGAGGCTGAAATAAGACAAAGAATAGAGTCATTACTGCCAAAAACGAAAATTGTACAGGCTGCAAGAGATGGAATTATATTGAAACAGGAAACAAGAAGAGAAGAAATAAATGGTGAAGTGATAGATAAAGTTTATGATACAGCAATGACACCAAATGAGGTTATTAGTATACTTTTTGATTATGAAAGAGAATTAAGTATAGTTCAAAGAAGAAAAATAGAAGATTATATGTCTTTAGGTCTTGGTATGGCTGGGATATTAGGAATGCTATTTGATTCTAGAAAATCAGAAAGTAAAGGTAGAGGAAAAGCTGTTGCAATTGGAACAGTGGCTATTACGGGAATTAATTTAATAGAGCAAATGTTTCCAGATAATAGTAGAGATGAAGCTTGGAATATAAGAAAAAAGACATTTAGAATGAGGGATGATTTATTAGAAAATGAATCAGTAAGTAGTGAAGCTGTGAGTGCTGAAATTGATGCAATAGCAAAATTAACTGAACAAGAACAAAAAATATCAAATGCTGGAGAAAATAGAGAGCTTATATTTAAAATATGTAAGGATATATTAGTTGCTATTATTATAGGAGCATATGTAAATAAAACGGTTAAAGTTAATGAAAGTGGCAAATTAGATGGAAAGGCTTTAGCATCAACATTAATAAAAATACAATCAGCTAAAGGTATTTCAGAAAAACTTGTACAGTTTATATCTAGTATTAATGGAAGTAAAGCAAAAGGATTAGAGTTGAAAAATTTGACATGTCAAGTTCAGAGTATTCTTAGACAAATGGAAGAAAAGGTAGATCCTTTGATAGGTGCAGAAAAGTCTTTTGATTCTTTAAAAATAATAGATTTAGATGGAAAATTTTATCCTAAAAGAGATTATGAAACAGGAAAAATATTATTTAGTACAAGACTTGTTGTTCCCGAGTTTAGTATGAAACGAGGAGATGTAGTATTATTATCTGGCGAATCTGGTTCAGGAAAAAGTACTTTTTTAAGATTATTAAAAAGAGGAGATATTAATAATCGAAATTGTATTATATTAGATGATACAGAAACTGTTGATAATTTAGGTTCTGAATATATATCTTTTAGACCAAGTATTGATTTAGGTAATGAGACAAATGTATTATTCCAAATAACTGGTAAGGAAAGTATTTCAGAATTAGATGATACTGAAAAAGAGAGTGTAATTAGAATTTTACATGAATTAAAGTTAGATTTTCCAGATTTATTAGAGCAATTGGCATCTAAGAAATTTATGGAATTTTCTACAGGACAGCAAAGAAGATTAGCTTTATCGAAATTGTTTTATAGAATAGATGATGGTACTTCAGTAATAATAGTAGATGAGCCAGTAGGTAATGTTGAAAATGAATTAATTAGAAGTCAATTGGAAATGATAAAAGCATATGCTGAAAGAAAGAATGTTATGCTTTTATTAACAACACATAGATTGGATTTAGTACAAGATTTAGTTACAAAAAGATATCATATTAATCAAGAAGGAGTATTAGAAAATATTCCAGTTAAAACGAATGAAGAAAAAGGGAAAGATAATGAGAGATAGAATGTATAGAATTTGTTAAATATATATTATTGCTATTTATTTTTTTATATGTTAAAATTTTTTTAGATTCTTAGAATTGTACAAAGGAGTAAAAGTATGACAGGGTTTCTTGTGATAATTTTTATGCTTCTTATTATTATAGTTATGTTGATAGCTTTGGCAGTAGCTCAAATAAAAATGGCTGGGATGAATGTAAAGGATTTCTGGTCTTTTGTGAAGGCTAATGAAACCTTGAATAAGCTATATGCATTCTCAAAGAAGTATGAAAAATTAACAACAAATGAACAATTAGTTTTTTTAAGAGAGGCGGAGAGAGTTTTTGAAGCTTTTGATAAGGTTCCTAATGTTTTGTGGGAAGAGGATTATCAAAAGTATATGGAAGTTTTGTCTACTTATAAGGATATTAAGATTGTTAGGTGGGAGTCCAATTAGGACTCCTTTTTTGCAGGCCGTTAAAATAATAAACGGCGTCTTGCGTTGTTACAAAGATAATTAAATTACTGCGACGTACACACGTACGCCTCGTAATATTAATTATCCTTGTGCCTAGCAATACTTGTTTCTTATTTTAACTTAGTTAGATTAGTTATAATAAAAATACATATATAGATACTATTTTAATATTGCGCTAGCTGCTAAGACTGTTAAAGCTTTGCTTGTTACAGTCTTAGTAGTTAATTTAAAGCTTGTTTTAAATTAACTACTTTGTAATGAGCGAAGAGCAAAATATTAAAATAGTATCTATATATGTATTTTTGTTTTGATACTAATTTATCTAAAAAATAAATTTAAAAAAGTTCAAAAATAGGTGGCATGATTAATTATAATATGATAGAATGACGAAAGAAAAATATAAGAGGAGTTGTTTATAAAATGTATAAAAGAGTCCTATTAAAGTTAAGCGGAGAGGCTATGGCTGGTGATAATAAAACTGGTATTAATCCAGGTGTTGTTGATTCAATTACTGAAAAGGTAGTTAAATTAGTTAATATGGGAATACAAGTTGGTATAGTTACAGGAGGAGGAAATTTCTGGAGAGGAAAAAATGGATACAAAATGGAAAGCACTACTTCTGATTATATGGGTATGCTTGCTACAGTTTTAAATTCATTAGCTATGAAAGATGCTTTAGTGTCTAAAGGGATAAAAGCAGTTGTGCAAACTTCTATTATAATGACTCAAATTGCAGAACCTTATACAAAAAGAGATATGGAAAAGCATTTTGAAGAAGGAGCAGTTGTTGTTTTTGGTGGAGGAACTGGTCATCCATTCTTTTCAACTGATACTACTGCAGCACTTAGAGCTGCTGAGATGAGAGCAGATGTTATTTTAGTTGCTAAAACTATTGATGGTGTTTATTCAGCTGATCCAAAGGTTGATCCAAATGCTATTAAATATACAGAAATTACTTATGATGAAGTTTTAAGTAAAAATTTAAAAGTTATGGATGCATCAAGTATTGCTATTTGTAGAGATAACAATATTCCACTTTCTGTTTTTTCACTTCATGATACAGAAAATATTGTAAGAGCTGCTAATGGCGAAAATATTGGAACCATAGTTAAATAATAGGAGGAAGAAATATGGAATTTAATGAACTTGAAGAGAGAATGAATAAAACACTAAGTGTTTTAGAAGAAAATTTTTCAGAAATTAGAGCTGGTAGAGCTAATCCAGCAATTTTAAATAAGGTTACTGTAGATTATTATGGTGTACCAACACCTATTAATCAAATGGCAGGTATTTCAGTGCCAGAGGCTAGATTAATTGTTATTCAACCATGGGATGCCAGTGTATTAAAAGAAATAGAAAAAGCTATTCTTGCTTCAGATATTGGATTAAATCCAAATAATGATGGAAAAGTTATTCGTTTATCTTTCCCAGAACTTACTGAAGAAAGAAGAAAAGATTTAGTTAAAGATATTAAGAAAATAGCTGAAGAGTCTAAAGTTGCTATAAGATCTATTAGAAGAGATGGTATTGATGAAGCTAAATCAATGCAAAAAGAATCTTTGATAACAGAAGATGATTTGAAGAAGGCTGAAGATCAAATACAAAAACTAACAGATAAAAAAATAGCTGAAATTGATAGCTTATTAGAGAAAAAAGAAAAAGAAATTATGTCTATATAATAATAGTAGCGCGATTAGAAAGGATGAAATAATGGATAAAGCAAATATTCCTAATCATGTTGCTATCATTATGGATGGTAATAGAAGATGGGCTAAAGAAAAAGGCATAGATTATCGACTAGGTCATAAAGAGGGAGCTAAAACTTTAGAAAAAATAGTTAGATATGCAAAAAAAGTTGGCATAAAATATATTACAGTATATGCTTTTTCTACTGAAAATTGGAAAAGAAGCGAAGAAGAAGTTGGAGCATTAATGCTTTTACTTAAAAATTATTTAGATGATTATGGAAAAAGAGCAGATACAGAAAATATAAAAGTTAAAGTATTAGGAGATATCAGTGCACTTTCAGATGGATTACAAAAAAGCATAAGAAAATGTGAAAATAGAACTAAAGATAATGATGGAATTACTTTTTCTATAGGAATTAACTATGGTGGCAGAGATGAACTAATTCATGCTATAAAAAGTATTGCAAATGATGTAAAAGAAGGTAATGTAAAAATAGATGATATTAACGAAAATCTTGTTTCTGATAATTTATATACAGCTGGAATTCCAGATCCAGATTTAGTTATTAGAACAAGTGGAGAATTACGTATGAGTAATTTTCTTCCTTGGCAAATTGTATATTCAGAATTTTTATTTTTGGATAAATATTGGCCAGACTTTTCTGAAGAAGATATTGATAATGCAATTGTAGTTTATCAAAATCGAAACAGAAAATTTGGAGCAAAATAAAAAGTAGGAGAAATACTATGTTTAAAAGATGTTTGACAATGGTAATAGGATTACCTATTGTTATAGCTGTGATTGTTTTTGCAAATAAATATGTTGTAGATGCAATTGTTGCAGTATTAGCAATATCAGCTATATATGAATATACTAAATGCACTAGAAACAAATTTAAAACTATAATGTGGGTGGGAATAGTAACGGCAGCAATGATATCATTAATACACTTTATTCCATGTGAATATTTATTGAGATATTTACCACTTGGATTATTAACGATTTTAGCTATTCTATTTATGCATGTAGTTTTTACAGATATGAAAATAAATGCTGCAGATATTGCAGTAACTTTATTTGGTATTATATATATTGTAGGTTTATTTGCTTATGTGGCACTTTTGAATGGATATGAAAGAAATGGATTTATATTAGGAAAATTATTTTTAGGATATTTATTTTTAGCTACATGGGGATGTGATGTGTTTGCATTTTTAATTGGGTTTAAATTTGGAAAACACAAATTTAGTAAAATTAGTCCTAAAAAATCAGTTGAAGGTTGTTTAGCAGGAACTATTTCAGGAGTAGTTTTAGTACTAATTACTACAGTGATATATAATCAAGTATTTGATTTGCAAATTAATTATTTAATTATAGGAATAATTGGTTTAGTTATAAATTTACTAGGGCAGATTGGAGATTTTTCAGCTTCTTGTATTAAAAGATATTCAGAAGTTAAAGATTTTTCTAATTTATTGCCAGGTCATGGTGGAATAATAGATAGATTTGATAGTGTTATTTTTGCAGCACCTTTTGCGTATTATTTATTAACATTATTAATTTAGGAGGAAAGATTGTTTACGTTTATAATAAATGCTTTTAAAGTTATATTTGTTTTAGGCTTTCTAGTTTTAATTCATGAGGGTGGACATTTTTTAGTTGCAAAATTATTTAAAGTAAAAGTAAATGAATTTTCTATAGGTTTTGGAAAAAAGCTTGTTTCTAGAAAAAAAGGAGAAACAGAATATTCATTAAGAGCTGTTCCACTAGGTGGATTCGTAAGCATGCTTGGAGAAGATGAACGATCAGATGATGAAAGGTCTTTTTCAAAGCAATCAATTCCAAAAAGAATTGCTATTTGCGCTGCTGGTGGAATTGTAAATATTATTTTTGGACTATTAGTTTATTTTATATTATTACTTTGTATTGGAAATTTTGTTTCTAAAGAAGTTGGTTCTGTTGTCAGTGGATATGGAGCTGAAAGTGCTGGTTTATTGCCAGGAGATGAGATTGTTTCTATTAATGATAAGAAGATTTTTATAGCTTCAGATATTTCAGAAATAGTAGCAGAAAATGGAACAAAAGAACTTAATATAGTAATAAAAAGAAATGGTGAAAAAAAGAATATAAAAGTTATTCCTACAGAAGAAAAAGTTAAGTCACTAGGTGTTTATTTGGATGATTCAAATGAATGTAAAGTTTCATATATAGCTAAAGATTCACCTGTTAATGGTAAAATAAATTTAGGTGATACGATTCTTGCAATTAATGATGAAAATTTAAATGGTGATACAGAAAAATTAAATACTTTAGTTCAAGACTCAGAATCTGAAATTAATGTAAAAATAAAAAATGGTAATGAAGAAAAGGTTGTTAGTATAATGCCCAAAGAGTATTCTAATTATTATATAGGTGTTGTTTTTAAACAAGCTGACAAAGATATAGGGACTAGATTATATTATTCATGGTTTGAAACTGGAGATTTTATTTTATCTTTAGCAGATAATGTAAAAAATTTATTTACAACTAAGGTTTCTGTAAATGATATGATGGGACCTATAGGAATATCTAAAACAGTTTCAGAAACATCAGGTATTCGTGATTTTATATATTTAATGGCACTTATATCATTATCATTAGGAATTACTAATCTTTTACCAATACCAGCTTTAGATGGTGGAAAAATATTTATACTACTTATTGAAGCTATTAGAAGAAAGCCACTTAAAGAAAATACAGAAATATTTATACAAATGATAGGATTTTCTTTATTAATATTATTATCAATTTATATTTCGTATATAGATATAATAAGATTTTTTTAAAGAAAAGAAGTTAAAAATTTATTTTTAACTTTAGAAAGGAATTGAAATCAAATGAAATGTAAAATTTGTGGAGTGGAATTAAAAAAAGATGGCGAGCTATGTAAAAATTGTATGAACAAATTAATGCAGGAACAAGAAGTACGTAATGACAAAAGTCCAATATATACATTTAAAAGTAAATTTTTATTTGGATATGAGTTATTAAGAAATAGTGAACAAATTGGTGTGGCTATATTTACAATTATTTTAGTTTTAAGTGTAGACTGGAATTTATGGAAATATACAGTTATAGGTGCATGTTTATTTGTCATGTATGAAATATGTTATTTACTTTATTTGAAAGGTTCAATTTCAAGAGTAACTTGCACAATGTATAGAACTAAATTAGTGATTTCTAAAGGAATTTTTAAGAAAAAAGTAAAAGAAATTCCATATGCTGAGATTGAGGAAATTTCTTACAAACAAGGTAATATGAATAGATTATTTAAAAATGGAACTATTGCTATAAAAAGAGATACTCATAATATTATGGAAAAAAATACTTATATTGAGGCTGTAGCAAATATAGAAGAAGTTTTTGAAAAAATAAAGGAAATATATAATTAATAAGGTAGGCGTAACTAATGCTAGAGAAGGTTAAAGATATATTTAGTGATTATTTGAATAAGCAAGAAAATATAAATGAAGCAGACTTTTTAAAAGCTAACTTGTATAAAAAAAGTAATAGGCTAGAAGTATGTTTAACTAGTAAATTACAAATTTCTATTGATGAAATATCTAATTTTGAAGATTATATTATCGATAGATTTAAAGTAGGTAGTGCACGTATAGAGATAAAATATGAAGATATAGATATAGAGCCAACAGTAGAGCAAGACTGGAAAAAATTAGTTGGTTATATGTCTAAAAAAGAACCCATGACTAGGGCAATATTGACTAATAGTACTGTTAAAGTAGATGACAGTACTATTTCTGTTGGTTTAAAAATAAAAGGTGCAGATTTATTAACTTCAAAGAAATTTGATAAAGGGTTAGAACATTTATTATATAATTTGTATAATAAACGTTTTAAAGTAAATTTTGAAGAAGAGAAAAAATATAACAAAGAAGAATATGAACAATATATGAAAGTTCAAGAACATGAAGCTATATTACATGTTCAAGAGATGGCTAGAAAAGAAGCAGAAGAAAGAGCTTTGCAAAAGGCAAAACAAGAAGCTATACAAAGACAAATGATAGCTGAAAATGCTGGTATTGAAGGAGAAGATGGACAAGTTATAGAAAGTCCAGATGGACTAATTTTTGGAAAAACTGCTAATTTTAAAAGTAATTTTGCTGCTATAGAAAATATTAATGATAGTACAAGTAAAGTTAATATCGAAGGTGAAATAACTAATGTTTCTACAAGAGAAATAAAAAATAATAGAACTATTATTAGTTTTAGTGTAGATGATGGAAATGCAAGTATAATTTGTAAAGCGTTTATAGATACAGTTTTAGTTCCAGGTATTTTGCAAAAGATAAAAGAGGGACAAGGTGTTAAGGTAGATGGTACAGCTAAATTTGATGATTATGCTAATGAAATAACTATTATGGCTAATAATACAGTGGCATCAGGTTTTAAGATATCTGGAAAAGCTGATGAGTCAGGAGAAGCTGAAACTAAACATGATGAACAATCTCCATTAATTTATGGTAGAAGTATGTCTATAAAAACGCCAAAAACTAATATTATAGATATTAATAATGATACAGATAGAGTGTGCTTAGAAGGTGAAGTGGTTCTTATGGGGGACCCACGTGATATTAAGGGTGATAGAACTATAATAAGTTTTAACCTTTATGATGGAACAAGTACTATGACTGTAAAGGCTTTTATTGAAACAAAGAAGTCTAAAGAAATATTAGGAAGACTAAAAAAGGCTAAAGGTATAAAATTAGATGGTGTTGCTAAATATGATAATTTTGCTAAAGAAATTACTATAATGGCTAATACTATTTTGGAAACACAAGGAGTTGCCAAAGAGAAAAGAATGGATAATGCTCCTGAAAAGAGAGTTGAACTTCACATGCATACACAGATGAGTCAAATGGATGCTGTAACTTCTGCAGAAGCTTTATTAAAAAGAGCTGTTAGTTGGGGCTGGAAATCTATTGCTATTACTGATCATGGTGTTGTACAAAGTTTTCCAGAAGCACACAAATTTTTAGGTAAATCTGGAGCTGATATAAAAGTAATTTACGGTGTTGAAGCATATTTTGTTCCTGATAAAGATCCAAGTGTTGTTCGTCCTGAAAAACAAGATATTGATGGAGAATATTGTGTATTAGATTTAGAAACAACAGGACTTTCTTTTAGAACAGAAAAAATAACTGAAGTTGGTATTATTAAAATTAAAAATGGTGAAGTAATTGATGAATTTGAATGTTTTGTAAATCCAGAAAAACCAATTCCACAAGAAGTGGTTGAAGTTACTCATATTACAGATGATATGGTAAAGACAGCAGAAACTATAGATAAAGTTATACCTAAAATTATTGATTTTATTGGTGATAGTGTATTAGTTGCACATAATGCAGATTTTGATATTGGATTTTTAAAACATAATTTTGAAGAGTACGGATATAGCTTAGAAAATACATATATAGATACATTAAGGTTAGCTAAAGTTATTTTTCCAGAAATGAAAAAATATAAACTTGGAATGATAGCCGATAAGTTAGATATAGTAGTAGAAGTAGCTCATAGAGCGTTAGATGATGTTAAAACTTTGGTTCAAGTTTTTAATGTAATGATAGAAAAACTTAAAGAGAAAGGAGCGAAAACGGTTAATGATATAGATGTTGTTTTTGCTGGAGACCCAGAGGCATATAAGAAACTTCCTTCATATCATGCTATAATTTTAGCCAAAGATTATGTAGGACTAAAGAATTTATATAAATTAGTTTCATATTCTCATTTAGACTATTTTTATAAAAAACCTAGAATATTAAAGAGCTTATTTGAAAAATATAGAGAAGGTCTTATTTTAGGAAGTGCTTGTGAAGCTGGAGAATTATATAGAGCTATAGTTGCTGGTAAATCTGATGAAGATATAGAAGCAATTGCAAAATACTATGATTATTTAGAAATTCAACCAATAGGAAATAATCAGTATATGGTTAGAAATGGTACTGTAGCTGATGATTTTGAATTACAAAATATAAACCGAAAAATAGTAGAATTAGGTGAGAGATTAGGAAAAACAGTAGTAGCTACATGTGATGTTCATTTTATGGATCCACAAGATGAGATTTATAGACGTATTCTTCAAGCTGGTCAAAAATATGATGATGCTGATTTTCAGGCTCCATTATACTTACGTACTACTGAAGAAATGCTTGATGAATTTGCTTATTTAGGTGAAGAAAAAGCATATGAAGTTTGTGTTACTAATACTAATTTAATTTCTGATATGTGTGATAATATTAGTCCTATTTCAGATGAAAAATGTCCTCCACATATTGAAGGTTGTGAGCAAACTATTAAAGATATTGCATATGATAAAGCTCATGAATTGTATGGAGAAGAATTGCCCGAGATAGTTCAATCTAGATTAGATAAAGAATTAGATTCTATTATAAAAAATGGATTTTCAGTTATGTATATCATAGCTCAGAAGTTAGTTTGGAAATCTAATGAAGATGGATATATAGTTGGTTCCAGAGGTTCTGTTGGTTCATCATTTGTTGCTAATATGACTGGTATTACAGAAGTTAACTCATTGCAGTCACATTATAGGTGTCCTAATTGCAAATACTCAGATTTTACGGATTATGGTGCTAAAAATGGATTTGATTTACCTGATAAAGATTGTCCAAAATGTGGACACAAACTAGATAAAGATGGAATGGATATACCTTTTGAAACATTCTTAGGATTTAATGGTGATAAAGAACCTGATATTGATTTAAACTTTTCTGGTGAATATCAAGCAAAAGCTCATAGATATACAGAAGTAATTTTTGGAAAAGGAACTACTTTTAAAGCTGGAACTGTTGGTACAGTAGCTGATAAAACAGCGTATGGATATGTTAAAAATTATTATGAAGAAAGACATATACCAGTTACTAGTGCTGAAATATCTAGAATTTCAACAGGATGTACAGGAATAAAAAGAACAACAGGACAGCACCCTGGGGGAATTATAGTTGTACCAAAAGGAAGAGAAATTTTCGAATTTTGTCCAGTACAACATCCAGCAGATGATCCTAATTCAGATATTGTTACTACACATTTTGATTATCACTCTATTGACCAAAACTTACTAAAACTTGATATCCTTGGACATGATGATCCAACAATGATTCGTATGTTATTTGATTTAACAGGAATTGATCCAACTAAAGTGCCACTTGATGATAAAGAAACAATGTCAATTTTTAAATCTACAGAAGCGTTAGGTGTAACACCAGAACAAATACATTCAGAAGTTGGAACTTTTGGTGTTCCTGAATTTGGAACAAAGTTTGTTAGAGGAATGCTTGTTGATACAAAACCTACAACCTTTGCTGAGTTAATAAGTATTTCTGGATTATCACATGGTACTGATGTATGGCTTAATAATGCACAAGAATTAATTAATCAGGGAATAGTTAATTTAAGTCAAGCTATAGGTTGTAGAGATGATATTATGGTGTATTTAATGAAAATGGGACTAGAACCAAATCATGCATTTAAAATAATGGAGACAGTTCGTAAAGGTAAAGCTTTAAAAGATCCAGAAAAATGGGCTGAATATGTTCAGATGATGAAAGATCATGATGTTCCTGAATGGTATATAAAATCTTGTGAAAAGATTAAATACATGTTCCCTAAAGCCCATGCTGCTGCTTATGTTACAAATGCTTTTAGAATAGCATGGTTTAAGGTACATAAACCAGAAGCATATTATACAGCATATTTTACAATTAGAGCTGATGGGTTTGACTATGATATAATGTGTCATGGAAAAGAAAAAGTTCTAAATAAAATGCGTGAAATTGATATGGCTGGAAATGCAGCTTTACCTAAAGATAAAGATTTATATCCAATTTTAGAATTAGTTTTAGAAATGTATGAAAGAGGAATTAAGTTTTTACCTGTTGATTTGTATGAATCAGATGCAACTAAATTTAAAATGGAGGAAGACGGAATTAGACCACCTTTAAATAGTGTTCCTGGTTTAGGTACAGTAGCTGCTTTGAGTATTCAAGTTGCACGTGAAGAAGAAAAATTTATGTGTATTGATGATTTACAATTAAGAGGAAAAGTTGGAAAGTCTGTTATTGAAGTTTTAGCTAAACAGGGATGTTTAGATGGAATGACTCAAAGTAATCAAATGTCGTTATTTGCTTAAATTTAAAAAATATAAAAGGAGAAAAAATATGAAAAAAAGAGTAATTGCTATAGTAGTTATTTTATGTTGTGTTTTATTAGGTATAGGGATATTTTTTATAGTAAATAAAAATAAGGGTGAAGATGAAAAATATACATTATATATAAAACAACAATCTTTTGCAGGAAGTACTACTAAAGAAGAATGGGATGCTCAAGAAAAATCTAATAGAGAAAAAGAAGTAGAAAAACATGAAGTTACAAAGGGAAAAAAGATTAACTTTAAAGGTATGGTTAATGAGTTAGAAATTGAAGTTAAAGAATGTTCTAAAGATGAAATAAAGATATGGACAAACATAGGAATGAGTATTGAAGAAAATGGTGTAATGGATTTAGTAAAAACTAGAAGTGAGTTTATTGTTAAAAAGGGCGAAAAAATAAGATTAATAACTCCTACAATGGATGCTTATGATATGTATGAAATAGAATATAGATAGGATAAAATAATATGAGTGATTATGGATTTATATTTACATGGCAATTTGTTGTGTTATATTTGGTAATAATTAATTTGATAGGATTTTTTGCAATGTGGATAGATAAGGCAAAAGCTAAAAGAGGAAGCTGGAGAATTCCTGAAAATACTCTTTTTGCAATTACATTTTTAGGTGGAGGATTTGGAACAATTGCTGGAATGTATAAGTTTAGGCATAAAACTAAAAAATTACGTTTTACTATATGTTTTCCAGTAATATTATTAACAGAAATTGTTTTAGTTATATATGCACTTGTGAAATATGGTTCATATATTTTTTAAAAAGAAAGCTCTCATGGTATAGTGGGAGCTTTAAAATTTGAATTTTATGTAAATTTGTAGTAAAATAATAATATTAACGGTATTTTACCGATTACAGGAGGTACATTTAACAATGAAAAACTTGGAGAGTGCACGGCTTAAACCGTATAGGGTAGAGCCACCGGCTGCAACAGCGAAAGGCTTCGGAGCTTTTTTCCCTGCTTCAAAAGTATATGCTTTTGAATTTCCTAAAGATGATATCAAGAGGCTGAAATCTATAGTATCTGTGGTTCATCTTATGGGGATGGAATTTACAAAAATTTCAATGTCTGTTATGATTCCTTCTAAGCAGGTGTTTCGTACTGTGGGAGAAAGTGATGTCTACAAAATGCAAGAATATTTACAAAGACCGGGAGAATCCTTTGTGTGGCAGTATGGTCAGCAATTGCATCAAATGCTGGCCAAAGACATAAAAGCTGTTAAAGGTGTTGAATTTGACTGGTCAAAAAATCCGTTGCAGGTTTCACAGAATATTGGCGAAACTCCACCATTCAAGCAGGCATATGAGGCAGAAGTTAACAAGAAGGGGACCGTTGGAAAATGGCAATTTATCCATTTGAAAATTGATGCGGAATTTCCCTGGGAAACATTACAAAACGTATCAGATAAGGTGTTTAGAAATAACCTCGTTCAAGTTTTCTTTAATGAAGAAACGAAAAAACACCCTGGAGAGTTTGTTGTGTGGTATAATCCGTCTGCTATGCCGTTGATTTAATTGTTGAAAGTTTGTGCAGAGGCACGTATACGAAGTATGTATGCGTGCCTTTTGCCATTTATTAATTTTAATTAAGCAAACTATTGATATTATTATTTTTTTAGTATATTATAAGAAAAAATGTTTGGAGGAATTAATGTCAAATTTAGATAAAAATATTCAATATATAAAAGGTGTAGGAGAAGCTCGTGCTAAGCTTTTAAATAAACTTGGTATATTTACTTTAAAAGATTTGATTACATATTATCCTAGAACGTATGAAGATAGAAGTGTTCCTAAAAAAATAGAAGAACTTGTAGATGGTGAAGAGGCACTGATTGAAGTTATGCCAGTTACTAGAGTTAGTGAAGTACGTATAAGAAGAAATATGACTATTATAAAAATGAGTGCTAGAGATGATACCGGGGTGTGTCAGCTTACTTGGTTTAATCAGCCTTATTTAAGACAAATGTTTAGACCAGGTGAATATTATAAATTTTATGGAAAAGTTTCTAAAAAAGGAAGTAAAGTAGAAATGAATTCACCTGTATATGATAAGCTTGACGATACTAAAAATACAGGTAGAATTATACCTATTTATCCTACAACATATAAACTTCCTCAAACTACTTTAAGAAGAGTTATTGAAACAGGTATTCATGAATTAGATGGTAGCATTTCTGAAACTTTGCCTGAATATTTAGTTTCAGAATATAAATTATTAGATTTAAATAGAGCAGTTAATCAAATTCATTTTCCAAGTACGTTTGATGATTTTAATTTAGCTAAAAAAAGACTAGTTTTTGAAGAACTTTTATCAATGCAACTTGCTTTACTTGCTCTAAAAAATCAATACACTAAAGATGTTAAAGGTATAAAATTTAGCAAGGATGCTAAAATGTCGGATGTTATAAACAGCTTGCCTTTTTCACTTACTAAAGCTCAACTTAGAGTTTTAGAAGAAATTGATAAAGATATGGAAAAAGATAAACCAATGAATAGACTTCTTCAAGGAGATGTTGGTTCTGGGAAAACTATTGTTGCATTGATTGCAGCATATAAATGTGTAAAATGTGGATATCAAGCAGCTATTATGGCTCCAACTGCGATTTTAGCTGCGCAACATTTAGAAAGTTTTAATGAAATTTTATCAAGCTTTGGTATCAAATGTGAACTATTGATTAGTGGTATCACTAAAAAGAAAAAAGAAGATATTTTGCAAAGATTAGAGAATGGCGAAATTGATATTATTATTGGAACACATGCTTTGTTAGAAGATAATGTTGTTTTTAAAAATTTAGGATTAGTTGTAACTGATGAGCAACATCGTTTTGGAGTAAGACAGAGAAGTAGTATTACAGAAAAAGGTGATAATCCTGATGTATTAGTTATGACTGCAACACCGATTCCTAGAACTTTAGCTCTTATATTATATGGAGATTTGGATATTTCTATTATTGATGAACTTCCACCAAATAGAAAGAAAATTGAAACTTTTGCTGTTACTAAAGGTATGGATGATAGAGTAAATGTTTTCTTAAAGAAAAATATAGATGAAGGAAGACAGGCATATATAGTGTGTCCATTAGTAGAAGAAAGTGAAGAGATTAATGCAAAATCTGTTATGGAGCTTGCTGAACATTATAAAAATAAAGTTTTTCCAGAGTATAAAGTAGAATATTTACATGGGAAAATGAAGCCAAAAGAAAAAGATGCTATTATGGAAGAATTTAAAAATGGAAACATAGATATTTTGATTTCAACAACTGTTATTGAAGTAGGTGTAAATGTTCCTAATAGTAGTATTATGGTTGTCGAAAATGCTGAAAGATTTGGATTAGCTCAGCTTCATCAATTAAGAGGTAGAGTTGGTAGGGGTGAGTATCAGTCTTATTGTATTTTGAAATATAATGGAAGTTCAGATATTCTTAAAAAGAGAATGAAAGTTATGACTGATACTAATGATGGTTTTGTAATTTCAGAAAAAGATATGGAACTTCGTGGAACTGGTGAATTTTTTGGAACTAGACAACATGGTATTCCAGAATTTAAAATTGCGAATCTATTTGAAGATATAGTTACATTAAAGTCTGTACAAGCAATTGCAATAAAAATAATTAATGATGATCCTAAATTAGAAAAAGATAAGAACAAATTATTAAGAAATATTGTTGATGAGAAATTTGGAAATCGAATAGAGATATAAAATGTCGAAAAATGCGATGAATTTAGTAGATACAAGACTTGAAAAAATGGTAAAAATGTAGTATAATAGTTATGTTAACCAATAATTATGCACATAGGCAGTTTTGCCTAAGAGAAAGACACGAGGTATACAAAATGCAAACGCAGCAAAAAAGATTCATTCAGGTAGACTTTTCAAGGCAGAGACTTCATTCATCAATTGCCGGTGCGCTCAGACGGAAAGGTGTTCCCGATTATTTAAGGGGATATGATCTGGTAAGAGGCATGGTGTTTGGAATGATGGATCATCCAGAATATACTCAGAAGGATGCTTTGGAAAAGGCTATGGAGATGACTACCATACCTGGTGCGCCAAGAGATATGAACGAGGCGTATGAGTGCTTATGGGAATGCATCGAGCCGGCACTGAGAGAAGTAGACTTCCATGTGGACAGGGACCCTTCTAAACCCAAAATAAGTAATTCAGAAGTGGTTCTTGATTTCATAGAAAGGATACTTCGAGAAGTCAGGAAGGATTATTGTTATTCATCAACAATTCAGTTCATGCGCGAAAAGAATTTTGAGAATTATTTCGCATATGATATTCTGAAAAATATGATTTTTAAGAAGTTGATGGATGACGATGCATCAGAGGCAGAGCTGTACAGCTATGCGTATCGCAATACTTTCGCAGTGACAGAAATTACCAATATGCATAAGGCGGTGAAATCTGTTGATGAGGAGATTGCAAAGATCCTTCCGGAAAACGAGACGATGCACAGCTATGTCGCTAAATGTGTAGACGAGATTTACGCTAAGCGGCAGGAAGGCTAGAAATGTTTGCGAGGGGAAGACTCCCACCACGAAATTTGTGGTGAGAGTCTTTTATGTTTTATTAAGCAAAGACGTAGGATATTGCTACTTGATTTTTTAGGGTGTAGCTTATATAATAGAAATATATTTTTTAAAAAAAGGATGTTAAAATGGACTTAGTTTTAAAAGTATTAGGAGCTGTTTTAGTTTTAGTAGGAATAATTTTAATATATGATGCGAGGCCAATTACTAAAAAATATTTTGGTTTTGGAGATCAAAATGAAGGAGCATTAGGAATGAAAATGCTTGGATTTATATTTGCTTTAATTGGCGGTATATTATTATTGTTTTATTTATAGATACAAATTTTAGTTACAAATGAAAGGAAAGAAATATATATGAGAATTACTTATGAAGAAAAAATTTTTGAATCAAGTAATCCTGTTAAGGTCAATGAGATTTTAAAAGAAGATATTAATGAAAAGCATATTGCATGTATCGTGAATAACCAAGTTCATGCTTTAGATTATGAAATAAGAGAAGATGCTAAAGTAGAGCTTTTAGATATAAATTCTAAAGATGGTAGAAATGTATATATAAGAGGAGTAATGTTTATAATGGGTAAAGCTTTTGCTGAGTGTTATCCAAAAGCTTTGCTTACTGTAAATTATCAACTTCATAATTCAATGTTTTGCCAGATAGATAATATGGCTGTTACAGATGAAATGATTAATAATGTTCGTGAAAAAATGAAAGAAATTATTAAAGCTGATTTACCTATTACTAAAACTGTAATGAGTGTAGATGAGGCAAAAGCTTTCTATACACATAGTAAAAGTGCAAATGGTAGATTTCAAATTGATAATCATGCAAAAGAAGTTGCTTTATATTTTTGTGGAGATTATTTTAATTATTTATATGGAACAATGCCACTTACTACTGGAATGATGAAAATATTTGAAATTCAAAAGTATAAAGATGGATATTTAGTTCGTTATCCTGACAAAACAGATATGACAAAACTTGGTGAATATAAAGAAACTAAAAAATTACTTTCAACTTTTGATGAATATGATGATATTTATAAATTGTTAAATGTTAATACTGTATTTAAGTTAAATAAAAAAGTTGAAGATGGTGAAATAAACGATTTTATTTTACTTTCAGAAGCTTTACATGAAAAAAAGATTTCTATATTAGCTGATAAAATTTCTAAAAAATCAGATGTAAAAATGGTTTTAATTGCTGGTCCATCTTCATCAGGAAAAACTACTTTTGCTAGAAAATTATCATTAGGTTTAAGATTAAAAGGAATAAAACCTGTTACTATTTCAGTTGATAATTACTTTGTTGAAAGAAAAGATAATCCAAGGGATGAATTTGGAAATTATGATTTTGAATGTATAGAGGCTATTGATTTAGAACTATTTAATGATCATTTAGTTAGACTTTTAAATGGAGAAACAGTTGAGGTACCTAAGTTTGATTTTAAAGTAGGTACAAAGGTATATGATGGAACTACTATGTCACTAAAAAAAGATGAGATTTTGGTTATAGAGGGAATTCATTGTTTAAATGATAGATTAACAAAGGCTATTCCAAAAGAAGAAAAAGTTAAGATTTATATTAGTGATTTAACGGTTTTAAATATAGATTATTTTAATAGAATTTCTACTACTGATACTAGACTTATAAGAAGAATAGTTAGAGATTATAAATATAGAGGTTATGATGCTTTGAGCACTTTACAATCTTGGTATTCAGTAAATAGAGGAGAGGAAAAATATATTTATCCATATCAAGAAGAAGCGGATTATATGTTTAATTCTTCACTTATTTATGAACTTGCTGCAGAGAAAAAGTATGCAGTTCCATTATTAAAACAAATTGATAGTACTCATAAAGAATATGGAGAAGCTCAAAGGTTAATTCAATTTTTAGAGTATTTTGAAGATATTCCTGATGATGATATTCCTAATACATCATTACTTAGAGAATTTATTGGTGGTAGTATATATCATAAGGAGAATAAGAAAAAGTAATGCCAAATTTTGTTGTAATTGATGAACAATTTGTATGTGAAAACTGTGGATTTAAAGTACCTAAACTGGGATATTCTTGCAGAAATCATTGTCCTAAATGTTTACATTCAAAACATGTAGATAAAAATCCAGGAGATAGAGAAGAAGAATGCCATGGAGACTTAGAACCGGTTGGACTTGAAATTGGGAAAAAAGGATATGTTATAGTATTTAAATGTAAGAAATGTGGGGTTATTAGAAAAAATAAGGCTGCAGAAGATGATGACATGGATTTGCTTATAAATTTAAGTACAAAGCAATTTTAAAACTTGTCAATGGGGAAAACTTTTTGATAACTAGTTAATAAAGCTGTCAAAAAAGAACGTCCTCATTGACAAGTTTTTTGTTTAGTTATGTTATAACAATATTAAGTTGACATAATGCAAATAATAATATATAATGGAATAGCAAAAAACATTAGGAGGTGTACAATATGTACCAAAAGACAACTTGGGTAACAGGAGGTAACGACATTGTCGTTGTGGTCTGCAAAGAGAAGAAAGGAATCGAAAACTTTCGGCTCTTTCACAAAAGCCCGGGGGTTGTTGACGTAGGGTTTTCCCTGGTGGACGTCAGGACGCCGGAAATTTTGGACTATAAGCAGAACAAGGTCGAGGCTCACTATCGCACGTACTATGTGCTGGATCTGCAGCAGAATAAGATTTTCAGAGCTGATGCAGTACGGGCGTGGGCAAGCTTTCCGAGCAAGGCTAACAAGCATGCTATCGTTCTGGCCGAGTACACGGATGCTGACTTCTGGATTGAAGAGAAGCGTGGCTTTGTGTACTGCGCGGCGGACAAGAAGGAGAGTAAGTTCTGGACTACGAAGCGGTGGGCAGATGAGGAAGACATGCCGGGTTCGATTCATGTTATGGACTTGGCGTCGAGGAAGGTGCATAAGGTGCCGCAGCTGATTTTCTTGAATTAGGCTGTGAAAAAAAGGAGGGCTCCAGCGAAATATGCTGGGGCCTTCCTTGCGTTAATAATATAAAATTAGTATAGATTAAATTTCTTTATTAAGATTAGCAGTTGTGTAATTATATCCTTCTAATCTACTGTTGTTTTTTACGGTTTCTATAATTTTTTGAATTTCTTCAACAGGTTCTTCTAATATATCAATTCTAAGAGATATTTCTTTATCAAACTCATTTGGCGATATAGAAGTTATTTTTGAGTTATATAATGTCGAAACAGTTTGTATATTGTCTGGAATTATTGGAAACATAAAGTTCATTCTATCTTTTAAGTAATATTTATTAGATGTTTTGCATTTCATATCACAATCAGGATAGCATCTATTACTTTTTCCAAGCGGACAATAATTCATATTCATTAAAGGGGTTCTACCATAACAAATTATTTCATGATTAGCATTATTAGTTAATTTATTTATAATATCTTTATTAAGTTCTGGTGAAATAGTAAAGGTATTTATTCCTAAATTTAATAGTTCTTTAATACTATATTTATTAAAAACGTTAAATGTATAATTAGCTACAAAATTAAATTTATCAGTATTAAAAGATTTTAAAAATTTGAAATTAGAAAGATTAGAAAGAACAAATCCTTTAATATTATATTTTTCAGTTGTTTCTTCAATTTTAGAAGATAGAAGATTTATGTAATTAGTTTTTATAATTGTAGGTAAATAAATATATATATTGAATTTGCCAGAAAGTATTTTTAGAAATTTTTCATAGCTTTTATTTGTAAAATATTTTAGTGGTATATATATATTATCAAATCCTGAAAGAATACTATAATCTTCATCTTTATTTAATTCGTTTAATAAAACAGATATTGTTTTGTTATTTTTTGTAGTATCGATTTTTATTGGTTCTAAATTAGAAGAACTAGATTTTTTAATCTTATTTTTAGCAAAATCTTCTACTAGTGATAAAGCTGTTCTTCTAAGTTCATTTAATGATTTTATATTAGATAAAAATGTGTTTTTATCTAATTTTACTTTTATGTTTTTAAAGAAATATGGAGTATTGGTTGTTTTTGATATTTGTGAGATAACTTTTTCTTTTTCTAATGGATGATTAATAGAATCAGTAGGAATTGTATCAAGTTCACAATAGATATCTAATTTTCTATATATTTCTAAGTCACATGCAGAGCTTATATGGATAGATATAGGCGCATTTTTAATTATTTTAACTTCACAATTTAATGGGATTTTTTTAGTTTGTGTATCGTTTTCAAATGTTGATAAAGTTTGAAGATCTAATTTTTTTGAAGACATTTTGAAAACCTTGTCACCAACTTTAATTTTTCCTTTCATTCTTCCAATAGTTACAAAGTCGTTTATATTAGCTGTTTTAATGTTTTCTTTGTTTTTCATTAATTCTGAAATTGTATATGTGCCAAGTTCGTTTTCAGTAGCAATTGTATCTCCAATTTCTAAGGGTTCATTTAAATTTAATGTTATTAATCCTTTTGATTGATTATATTTTGCAATATGACCTAAAAATAATCCCATGTTATTAGACTTTTCTGAAAAAATTAAATCATTATTTGCTTTACTATTTAAATGTCCAGAAGAAAAGTTTCCTCTATTAAATACTTGCATTAAATCTTTTTTATCTTTTGAATCAATTTTAAAAGGTTTTTCAGAAAAATATAAGTCAATATATTTTCGATAAATACGTGTAACTGTGGCAACATATTCAGGATTTTTCATTCTTCCTTCGATTTTAAAACATTTTACTCCACATGAAATTAATCTAGGTAGATATTCTAAACTATACATGTCGCGTGGACTTAAAAGATAACCTTTATCTAAAACATTTTTTTCATTTTCAATTAATTCATAAGGAAGTCTGCAACCTTGCCCGCAGGTACCACGATTTCCAGAACGACCTCCAATTATACTAGAGAATAAGCATTGACCAGAATAAGATATACATAAGGCACCATGAATAAAACATTCTATTTCAATATCGCAGTTATTTGTTATGTATTCAATTTCTTCAATTGATAATTCTCTTGATAAAACTACTCTTTTGAATCCAAGTTCTTGGAGCTCTAAAGCTCCTTGAAGATTATGAATTGACATTTGTGTACTTCCATGAATAGGTAAATCTGGAAAGGCTTTTATTAAAATCTTTGCTAATCCTAAGTCTTGTACAATTATTGCATCAATTCCATATTCATATGCTTTTTTGGCTAAATTAAATGCATCTTCAAATTCTTCATCTTTTATTAATATATTTAGTGTTAGATTTGTTTTAACACCACGAATTTTGCAATATTCAATAGCTTTTTGTAATTCTTCGTCGTCAAAGTTTTTAGCAGAAGCTCTAGCACTAAAGAAATTACTTCCTAAGTAGATGCAGTCAGCGCCATTTTGAACTGCTGCTTTTAAACATTCAAAATCTCCAGCTGGTGATAATAGTTCTGGTTTTATAATATTCATTTATTTCCCCTTAAAATTAATTTATTTGTAATATATAGTTTAATCAGTTTTATTATATCACAAATAAAAGATTTTGTTTGTATTAATAGGAAAATTTAAATTAGCAATTGAAGGAAATTTTGGAAGAACATGGATACTAGCTAGAATAGTAGGAAAAATGTAACATTTTTGTTATTGAATAAGAAATTTCTATAATATATACTATTTTTGAATAAAATTGTCTTACTTTGCGATTAGGAGGAAAGAATGAAAAAAATAGGTATTAAGTTTTTAAGCCTTATTTTAATATTTGTAGTGTTATTTACTTTTTGTCAGATGTATTTTGTAAGTAATAAAGTATATGCTAGAAGTGCGCAATATACTCAATATATAAAATCTGGAATCAGTAGCTTTCCAGAAAGCTATCAAAAAAAGTTAGCTTATTTAAAATATTTATATCCAAATTGGGAATTTAAAGCTTATTATACTGGAATTGATTGGGAAGAACTTGTTTCTACTGAAAATGAAAATTTTGAAATGAGAAATACTATTCATAAGGGAAGTTTGTTAGATCCTAAAGGTTTATGTAGATGTGGTACTCAAGGAGACGCAGGATATTATGATGCTTCTAATTTGATGGTTAGATATTATATTGACCCTAGAAATTTCTTAGGCGAAGCTATGGTGTTTCAATTTTTAGATTTATCTAGTGGAACAGGTATTACAAGAGATGTAGTTTTATCAGCAACAAGAGGTACATACTTAGAAAAATATACAGATAGTATTTTAAGAGCTGCTTCTGAGGCAAAAATTAATCCTTTACATATAGTAGCAACAATATACCAAGAATTGGGTAGAGGAACAAATGGGATACCTAAAGCTATTTCTGGTACAGTAAGTGGATATGAAGGATATTATAATTTTTACAATTATGGTGCAACTGACGGAGCAGGAGCTGTTGAAAGAGGTTTAGCAAAAGCTAGAGAATTAGGATGGAATAATCCAGAGTATGCTTTAGTAGATGGTGCTAAAAGAGTTTTAGCAAATGATTATATTTCAGTTGGTCAAACAACAAAATATTTTTATAAATTCGATGTGGTTGGAAATAAAATTTTAACAGAAGAAATGGGAAGTGTTACATATAAAAGTAAATTGTTTTACAGTCATCAATATATGACTAATGTTAGAGATCCAGCAAGTCAAGCAGGTTCTTTATATGATATTTATGCTGATAATGGAATTTTAGATGCTAAGTTAACATTCTTAATTCCTGTTTATAATAATATGCCAGCAACAAATGATGTGCCTACATCATTAACTTCTAACGATGGGGAATTATATTATATAAATAGTAGAAAAAAAGCAGGAGTATTATTAAGAACTGGACCAGGCTCAGGATATGGTGCTCCAAATGGAAGTTTATATAAAGATACTGTTGTAGCAGTTTTAGGAAGAGAAGGCTCATATACTAAAGTAAAAGTTTATGGGGCTACTACTTTTAATAGAAATACACGTCAATGGGAATATCAAACACATACAGGTTGGGTAGCTACTGAATACTTAGCTAAAGTTGGAACTGATGTGCCTGATTATAGAGATAAAGTGGATATGGGTTCAGGTGGCAACAGTGGAAATGTTGTAGGAAAAGCTGAATTTAAAGTTGATGGAGACTATTTTAAAATGACTCCAGCGACGACTGTTAAAACTATTAAAACAACATATTCAAATGCTGTAATTAAGAATAGTGCAGGAACAGTAATTAATGATGAAAGTCATTTAATAGCTACTGGTGATATTGTAACTATTAATGGTAAAAATCATTCATGTGTAAAATATGGTGATGTAGATGGTGACGGAAAAGTAATGGCAACAGATTATGTTCAAATTAAAAATTATATTATGAGTGATAATAAAGATAGTTTTAATGAGTTGCAAAATATGTCAGCAGATGTAAACAAAGACGGAAAAGTGATGGCAACAGATTATGTTCAAATTAAAAATTATATTATGAATGGTACAGAAATTTTAATTTAGATAAAGAAAGGAAGTTTGTATGAGAATTAAATCTAAAATAAGTTTAATATTATTTATGGCAATTGGATTAATTTTAATATTTAATGGAAAAGTATTTGCATCATCTGTTTCTGTGAGTGCACCAAGTAGTGTTGCACCAGGAGCAACTTTTAATGTTACTGTAACAGGAAATGATGCTATAGGAAAATTTGCTGTTTCAGTTTCTGGAGGAAGTACATCAACGTCTAGTGTATGGGTAGAACCTTCTGCTAGTTTTTCTGTTACAGCTGGAAATTCAGGAAATGTTAGTATTTCAGTAAGTGCATCAAATGTATCAAATGCAGCTGGAACGGCTGTAGTGACTCCATCTGGAAGCGCAAATGTGGTAATACAATCAAATAGTAATGGAAATGCTGGTGGAATAAATAATAGTGGTACTACATCAAATAATAATACTAATAATAGTGGAACAACAACTACTGGAACTAAGATAACAAGTTTAGGAATAACACCTCTTGAATATGATTTTGATAATTATAAAGTAGGTGCACCAACAGGTACAATTTATTATGCTAAAAAAGTTCCAAATAGTGTTACATCAATATCAATATATGCAAATGGTGCAACATCAGGAACAGGAACTAAAACTTTAAAAGAGGGTAGAAATAAATTTACAGTATCAAATGATACATATACATATTATATAGTTGTAGATAGAGCTACTTCAGATGAAAGTGAAGAACCTTCTAATAAACCAGATGACGAAGAACGTGATGAAGATAGTGATACAGTTATCGGTTTAAAATCTTTAGTAATAGAAGGTTATGAGTTAGATAAAGAATTTGATCCGAGTGTTTTTGAATATAAAGTAAAAGTTGATACGCCTTTAACACAAGAAGAATTAAATGCAATTAAAGAAAAGCTTAAAGCAGAACTAAATACAGAAGGTGTAGAATTTGAGGTGGTAGCTGAAATTACAGAAGAAAATGGAGCTACAATAACAATTACTGTAAAAGATGCTGAAAAAGAATATTCAAAATATGTAATTACATTTGAGGCAGAACCACAAGAAGAGGATGCAGTAATTGGAGCAGTTATTCCTTCTTCAAATAATTCAAATAATATTAGAGGAATGTTTGGCTTAACTGAAAAACAACAAATTTATGCAATTTTAGGCGCATTTGGATTAACATTTTTAATAGCTGCAGTATATTCTGTTATTTCATTTATACAACATAGAAGATTATTAGAGTATACAGAAGGCGAATATGAAGATGATAATTTCGAAGAGTATTACGGAGAAGATGAGAATGCTCCAACTGTAATAGAACAATTATATAAAGATAGAAATTCAAATGTTATGGGAGCAGAATTGCAAGAAGATGATATTCCAAATAGTGTTAAAAACTTAAGAACAGCTCAAGCTGAAACAGTGGATAATGATGATAAAGCTGAAGCACCATCACTTGCTGAAAATATATCTGATGCAAATAATTCAGAAAATGTAATAGAAAAAGCAATAGATTATGAAAGAAAATTATTTAGTGCTAGAAGTTTAAGAAGTGGTAGAAGAGCAGGAAAACACTAAAAGTATATATACTATAAAAAGCAGAGAATAATATATCTCTGCTTTTTTAGTAGTAGTAAATTTTTTGGTATTTATATTTCACTTTTTTCTAATATAATTATTATTTTATGTATTTTTTTATTGCTAGATTAATTGGGGGCTATACCGTTTAAACTGCAAAGATAAACTTAAAATTTGTAGGCATAAAATAAATGTAACTCCTTTCTTTAAAAATTAGTTAATATTATTAATCGCAGATTAAAATAATATAAATACCAATTTGTGATTTTTAGGGAAAAATGTATTTTGAATAAAATACACTAAAGAAATAAAGCGTTAATAAATATTAACTAATTCAGATTATACTACTAGAGCCATATATTGACAAGCATTTTTCATCGACAAAAAAATGTAAAAAATGTCAAAAAATTACTACTTAAAGTTCTTCATATTATATTGAAAAAAGATTTGTTATGATATATACTGACAGATAAGAAGGAGTGATTATGAAAGAAAAGAAAATATTTATTTTAGCTATTCCAACAATTATCATAATTATTGTTGCGGTTATAGGAATTTCTCTAATTTTTTATAATCGCAACTTAAAAGAAATGAGCAAAGAAGATGTTCAATTGTTAGCTAAAAAAGTAGCGAAAATTGAAAATATATCTTGTGAAATAATTACTACTACTGATAAAAGTAATGGAGCACAATCAGTAGAAGACTATAAATTGAAAAATGGAGTAATGGTTAGCAAAGTAGATGATTTTGTTATTTATGATAACAAAGAAAAGCAAACACTAATGCAAATAGATGATGAAGAAAAATTAGTATATACATATGGTAGATATAATAGTGAAATTGATAATTTTAAAACAGTACTTTTAACAGCTGAATCATTACTTATGAATGAAAAAAGTGAATATACTTTTAAAGGCTTTTCAACAATGAATGGAATAAAATGTGTAAATTTTGAACTAAAAAATGGTGATACTGTTTTTGAAATTTGGATGGATAAAAAAACAGGAATGATTGCTAAAATGGATACACATTATGGAAAAGGTGATTCACAAATGAATATTTCAGTAGTATATAGATACCAAATTAATAATGTACAAGATAAAGATATTGCTATGCCTAATACAGAAGGCTATAAAGTAATTAATTTATAAAGTTTACTAAAGATAAATAGAAAGGAGATGAATTTAATATGATGAAAAATAATTATCTAATTGATTTTGCATACAAATTGGATTCTTTGATTTCAGAAATTAATAGACTAGATGCTAAAATTCGTTTATATCGAAAGAATAGTAATAAGTTTGATTTTGAGTTTAATGTTAAATTCTTGATGTCTCCTGATTATTTTGAAAAGTTAAGAAATTATATTTATTCAAAAGCAGAAGAAAATCATGGTTATGATAAGCAAATTGTAGATTTAAAAAGACAAATTGCAAAAGATTATGTATCTCTTGTATTACGCATACAACATGAAATTTCTAGAATAGATGCTTTTCAAGAGCAAGAAATGAATACAATTGTTTATAAAAAAATTTATGCAGCAAAATATGAATATGAAATGAGACAAATAGAAAAGTATAATGTAGAAAGTTCATTAATAGATAAATTTTTAGGAATTAATAAATATAGAAAATTAATGATAAAGAATCATGAATTAAAATCAAAATTAGTTTTAAAAGAATATGATAAAAAATCATTAGAAAAGAAAAATATATTTGAGTTAGTTAATTTGTTAGAAAATACGAATATTAAAAATGGTGATATTTTGTGTTTACAAGATGATATGATTGAAAATTTTATGATAGATAGAAATACTATAAAAAGAAACGAAGAATATTCATGGAAATGTGCAGACATGTTGCCAAGTGGATTTTTTGCTAAGAAAGAGCATTATAGAATATTGAATAATGCAATAATTGCTGAAAATCAGAGATTAGAAAAAGAACTAGTAGATGAAGATAGATTGTCTGAATTAACTGGAAAGCAGAATGTTAAGTTAAGGAGACTTAATGAAAAATTAGCTAAGATATTAAAATTAGGATTAGCTATGGATCAATAGATGTAGAAAGGTTGTATTGAGTTTTGGAATTAATAAAGAAGTATTATGAGAAATATGAAGAGATTATAAAATATTTATTTTTTGGTGTATTAACAACGATAGTTAATTTTAGTATATATTTTTTATTAGCACATATTTTGGGGTCTGATGGAATGTTAGGAGCAATAATTAATCTTATAGCTATTGCTATTTCAATTATGTTTGCATATGTTACTAATAGAAAATTCGTTTTTAAGAGTAAAGCTACTGGAAGTAAAGCTATTATGAAGGAAATGGTTTCGTTTGTTTCATGCAGAATAGCGTCATCAGTAGTTGATGAGCTTATTTATATAATTGGTTGTACAGTATTAGGAATATCTGATTTAATTGTAAAATTATTTAGTCAAGTTGTAATAACAATTTTGAATTATATATTTAGTAAATTAATAATTTTTAAGAAAAAGTAGGAGAAATTATGAGAAAAGTACAAAAGAGATATGGTATTTGGCGTATAATTTCGTTAATGTTTTTTATATTAATTGCTACTACATATAGTTTACAAATTAATGCGAATAGTAGTGGCTTTGAATTAAAAATGAAAGAGTTTTCAGATGAATATGTTAGATATTTAGAGCTTTCTGATGAAGAAAAACAAGGAATTTATCCACCAAGAATGTATGATATTGAATCATCTGGTTTTGTGCCAAGAAATCAATTAAAAATTATGAGAGCTACAGAAGCTGCATATGCTCAAAAATATTCATTAAGAGATACTTTACCTGAGAAAAATCTTAGAATAAAAAATCAAAAACTTACTAATATGTGTTGGACTTTTGCTTCGTTATCTTCGTTAGAAACTAATTTAGCTTTATCTGATTATTTTAATCATAGAGCTGTACAAGAATATGATTTTTCTGAAAGACATATGGAATACGCTACTGTTAGAGAATTAGGTGGTGGAACTAATATATTTGGTTTCAATAGAAAAATTGATGGTGGAGCTCGAGGGCTTAATAAATTTGATATTTCATATTTAACTAATGGAATGGGAGCAATTAATGAATCAGATATGCCATTTGAAATGGATATGAGCATGCAACCATTGAGTTATATTCAAGGCAAGGAAACACAAACACAAGTATATGATTTGATTGAATTTCCTAGTAAAAAAACAGAAGAATTAATGAACAAAATGAAAAATCATATTAAAAATTATGGTTCTATTAATGTAAATATACATGGTGCTCAGCCTAATCAAGAATATGTAATTAGCAATGGAAAAAAATATTATTGTTATAATAATCAAACAGGAGCTATTTATTGTCATGATAGTAGTATATTTCCTAATAACCATGCGGTTTCAATAATAGGTTGGGATGATGAATTTCCTATTGAGAAATTTAATGAAAATAATAGACCTAGAATTCCAGGTGCATGGATTATTAGAAATTCATGGGGAACTGGAATATATGAGTATGAAGAAATGAGAAAATACATGTTTGAAGTATTTACTCAAACTGCAGAGGGACAAGAGGCTTTAAAACAAAATAATTTAGTGTGGACATCTCCAAGTGATGTACCAAATGAATTATTAGATAAATGGGCAACTGAAAATGGATATACCAAAAGAGATGATAATACATTTTATAGTAAAATCGGTGATGAAGGTATAATGTATGTTTCATATGATGACTGTAATATTTATTCATATATGACAGGTGTTATGAAAGCTGAAAATGAGATAACTTATGATAATTTATATCAGTACGATGAACTTGGAAATACTATGGTATTGTATATTCCTAATCAAAATAATGATAAAAGTGTATGGGTAGGAAATATATTTGATAAAAAAACTTCTGGCTCAGAATATATAACACAAGTTTCAATATATGCTCCTGAAAAATATACATGTAAAGTATGGGTAAATCCAAATAGTGATTCAAAATTGTTAAAAAATATGGTAAAAGCAAAATTAAAAGATGGAGAAAGTGAAACTTTTGATGCAGGATATCATACAATAGAGTTTGCTGAACCTATTGAAATTACGTCAGATAAATTTTTTGTTGCATTAGAAATTAGAACAGAAAATAATCTTGATCAAACAAGTGTTGCAGTAGAAGCTTTATGGAATGGAGATTATCCTTGGAATTGTGTACAATTAGAAAATAATAAGACGTTTATAAATATTGATGAAACAAGTTATTATTTTGATGATTTCTGGAAGGATTTAGCTAAAGAAAAGCCTTCTGGCATGTCAGGAATACAGATTGAAGGTTCTGATTCTACACTAAAAGTATTTACTGTAAATGAATTAAAAGATAGAACTTTAAAAGAAATACAGGTAACTAAAGAGCCAGATAAAACTGAATATTGGGAAGGCGAAAGCTTTGATAAAACTGGTATGGTTGTTACTGGATATCTAAATAGTGGAGAAACTATAGAAATTAAAAATTATATAATTACTGATGGTGATAAACTAAGTGCTAATCAAAAAAGTGTTACTATTGAGTATGAAGATAAAACTACAGAGCAACCAATAAAAATGTTAAAAAATATAGTTGAAAAATTAGAGGTTAAATCTGGTCCAACAGTTACTACTTATAAGGCAGGAGAAAATTTTAATAAAGAAGGATTAGTTTTAATTGCTACTTTTAAAAATGGAGAAACTAAAGAAGTTACAGACTTTGAAGTTATAGATGGAAATGATTTAAAAAATGGACAAACAGTAGTTAATGTAAGATATGAAGAAGCAACTAGAGAAATTCCAATAACAGTTACTTCAAATGCAGTTAAAAGTATTAAAATAGAAAATCCACCAGATAAAACAGAATATGTTGAAGGTCAAGACTTTGATAGAAAAGGAATGAAAGTTGTAGCAACATATGAAGATGGTATGGTAAAAGAGGTTACATCTTATACTGTTGAAAATGGAGTAAAATTAACTAAAGATCAAACATCAGTAACAATTAAATTTGAAGATAAAACAGATACACAAGAAATTACTGTTAAAGGAAAGTCAATTGATGATATATCAGTAAAAAAGAACCCAGATAAAACTAAATATGTTCAATATGATGATGAGCTTAATTTAGAAGGTGGTTTGGTACTTGTAAAATATAATGATGGATCAAGTGAAGAAATTTCAATGTTGTCATCAGAAATAGTTATAGAAGGATTTGATAATACAAAAACTGGAAAGAATACTATTAAAATAAAATATTTAAATTTTGAAACTACATTTGAAATAGAAATAGTGGCTAAAGTTCAAGAATTACCAGAAAATTCAGATTTTAGTAAAGCTACAGCTAAAAACAAATTAATGAAAATATATTATTATACCAATAATACTGGAAAAGAATATTCTGTAATGGATATTGAAATTTCAGGAATTAAAAAAGCAACTGTAAATGATAGCTTATCATATGAATATTATTTATCTGCAAATCAAAAAGAAAATACAATTGAAGAAGATGCTTGGATAAAGCTTGAAAATGTGCAAATTATTGATGGAAAATTGCAATTTACTATTAATACAAAAGATGTGAAAAATTATGAAGAAATTTCTAAAGCTAATAATTTATATCTTTATGTAAGAGAAATTGCTACAAGAAAAGGACAAAGCAAAGAACTAATAATAGAGGCAAAAGATATTTCAAAAACAGAGAAAAAAGAAGAATATATTGATGGAATAAAAAAAGAAAATCCAAGTGGAGGATCTTCAGGCGGAAGTACTTCTGGTGGGGATGGTAGCCAGGCTACAGGAAAATATCCTTATACAGGAAAAGCTGTAATTATTTTCGCAGTTATTACATTGATTACAATGGGAACTATTGGATTTATAAAATATAAGAATATAGATAAATAGAACAATAGTGGACTGATAAAAATTTAATATACTTTAATAAGAGTGGACTACTTGCAATTAGTCCACTTTTGCTTTATAATTTTTATATAATTGTTAATAGAATGGTTAGATGATATGAATTTTTTTGTTGATAAAGATAAGATAAAAAATGATTATATATATATTGAAAGTTCTGATGTAAATCATATAAAAAATGTTTTAAGAAAAAATGTTGGAGACATATTGAATGTGGTATCAGAAAACGTTATATACAAATCAGAAATTTCTGAAATAACACAAAATCAAGTAGTATGCAAAATATTAGATAAACAAGAAAAAAAGAAATCTAATGTCGAGCTTACAATTTTTCAAGGATTAGCTAAAGCTGATAAAATTGAATATATAATACAAAAATGCACAGAACTGGGTGTATCTGAAATAGTTCCTGTAGAAATGAAAAGATGTGTTGTAAAATTAGATGACAAAGATAAATTGAAGAAAATAGATAGATGGCGTAAAATCGCTGAAGTAGCAGCGAAACAGTCACTAAGAAATGATATTTTAAAAGTAGAAAAGATATTGTCTTTTTCTTTACTTTTAGAAGAAATAAAAAATTATGATTTAGTTATATTAGCATATGAAAAAGAAAAAAGTGTAACATTAAAAAGTGTACTAAAAGATATTGATGATAGTATTTCTAAAATTGCTGTTATTATAGGTCCAGAAGGTGGAATTGACGAAGAAGAGGCAGAAATATTGATTAATAATAATGCAAAATCAATTACATTAGGAGAAAGAATTTTACGAACAGAAACGGCACCTGTAGCTATTTCAGCAATGATGATGTACGAATTAGAGTATTAGCGTAAGCACTAAAGAAGGGATAAAAAATATTAATGGGTACAACTGAAAAAGAAATTGAAATGGGGGCTATGCATATAGCAACTAAAATAAAGCCACCAAAACAAGTAAGGGAAAAGATATATTTAAAAATAGTAAAAGAATTTTGGATGGCAATATTAATTTTTGCATATTTTATATTTTTAAATTATGGATATGGAAGTTTGACACAAGAAGTATTTACACAAGATTTAAAGATATGTACAATATTGATAACTATTGCTATTATTGTTGTTTTTGAAACTGCGTATAGAAAAGATAGTGGAGAAATTGCGATTCATGGAATAGAGTTATTATTTTTAGGAATGATAACATTGTTTATGCCATATGTATATATTTACAGAGGTATTGTTTTAAAATTTTTGTATTCGTTTTCGTCAATGTATATAGCAATATATTATGCAATAAAAGCATTAATAATTTACGAAATAGAACTTAAGAAATACTTTACGAATATTAGTGATGTTAAAGAAATTATCGAGGAAAAAGAGATTTCTTATCTAGATGAAGTAAATGAAAGAAAATTCGCTGATGTTGATGAAGAAATCGAAAAAAATAAGAAAAACAAAAGAAATATTATAAATATAATTAAAAAAAATCATAAGGAAAAAATAGTAGAAGAAAAAGTATTTAAAGAAGAATATACTGAAAAAGAACATATTGAAGACAATGAAAAGAAAGAAGAGACAGAGAAAGTAGTTAGAAAAAAGTCTTCAAAGAGGAGAAAAAAGAAGGCAGTTAAAAGCATTATGGCAGTGAATAGAGAAAAAAATAAAGAAAATGGTGATTAAAAATGATTAAGAGTATGACGGGATTTGGAAGAGGAAAATATGAAAATGAAGGAAGAGAGTATATTGTTGAAATAAAATCAGTAAATCATAAGTATAGTGATGTTTCTGTAAAACTTCCTAGACAGATTTCATATTTAGAAGAAAATGTTAGAAAAGAAATTACTAAAAAAATTTCTAGAGGAAAAATAGATGTTTTTGTTACTATGCAAGATTATAGTGATAAAGGAAAAGCAATAAAGATAAATACAGAAATTGCTAAAGTATATATTTCTGAATTAAAACAATTAGCTGAAGAAACAGGAATATCTAGTAATATTGAAATAATGGATATTTCTAGACTTCCAGAAGTTTTAAATATATCAAATGAAGAAAATGAAGAATTATATTGGAAAGAATTGCAAGTAGCTTTAAATGAGGCCTTAGATAGATTTGTTTCTATGAGAGAAGTTGAAGGAAGTAAAATTTGTGAAGATTTCAAATTAAGAATTGATAGAATTAAGGAAAAAGTTTCTTACATTTCTAGCTTTTCCGCTGGACTTGTTGAAGAATATATAGTAAAATTAAATACACGAGTAAAAGAACTAATGAAAACAGATATTATAGATGAAAATAGACTAGCTCAAGAAATTGTTATTTTTTCAGATAAGTCATCTATACAAGAAGAATTAACTAGATTAAATAGTCATATTTCTCAATTTTTAGATTTAATTGATAATGCAAATGGACCTATTGGAAAAAAGTGTGATTTTATTATTCAAGAAATGAATAGAGAAGTTAACACTATAGGTTCAAAAGCTAATAGTATGGATATTTCAAAAGGTGTTATTGAACTTAAAACAGAGATTGAGGATATAAGAGAGCAAATTCAAAATATTGAATAGAAAGGATGTTTTTTATGCAATTAATTAATATAGGTTTTGGTAATATCGTATCTGCAAATAGGATAATATCTATAGTTAGTCCTGATTCTGCACCAATTAAAAGATTAGTACAAGAGGCAAAAGATTCAAAAATGGCTATAGATGCTACATATGGAAGAAGAACTAGAGCTGTTTTAGTTATGGATTCTGGGCATATTATATTGTCTGCAGTTCAACCAGAAACAGTTGCAGGTAGATTAGATAAAGATGAAGATGAAGAATAAAATTTAAGGAGGAAAATGTATTATGATGGTAAAACCTACAGTAAATGAGCTTTTAGATCAAATTGATGATAGATACAAATTAGTTATTGTTACATCAAAAAGAGCTAGACAATTATCAGAAGGTGCTGTGCCTCTAACAGATAAAGAAGAAGAGAGTATGGTTACACTTGCTGCACAAGAAATTGCAGAAGGTAAAATTACTATTGAAGAAGATGTAGAAGAAGAATAAAAAATAGTTGTCAATAGGGACGTCCTTTTTGGGCAACTTGCTAAATGGTTGTCAAGAAAGGATGTCCCTATTGACAACTATTTTTATTAGGAGGAATTAAAAATGCTTGTTATATTGTCAGGAGTAGCTGGAGCAGGTAAAGATACTATAAAAAAAGAATTAATTAAAAGAATGGAAAATGTTGAATCACTTCCTTCTTATACTTCAAGACCTATCAGACCAGGAGATGTTGAAGGAGAAACATATTGTTTTGTTTCAAAAGAAGAATTTGAAAAAAGAATAGAAGATGGCGAATTTTATGAATATGATGTTCATCATAATCATTATTATGGAACATCAAAAAAGCTTATGAATGATAAAATTTCTGGTGGAAAGATTATAGTTAAAGATATTGAAGTAAATGGAACAGAGAGTTTAAAAGAAATATTAGGAAAAGATACTAAAATTGTAACTATATTTTTAAGAGTGTCTAAAGATGAATTACAAAGAAGATTGGAAAATAGAGTAGATAAACCAAGTCCAGCAGAAATTAAATTGCGTTTAAATAGATTTGATTATGAAGAATCTAAAATTGGTTTATACGATTATGTTTTGAAAAATAATGATTTGGAAAAAACTGTTCAAATTATAATGACAATTATTGAAAATGAAAAAAGACTAGAAAATGTATAGAAATTCTGATATACTTGCATCAAGAAAAGGAGAATAGAATGTTTGCAGCTGTTGTGATAAATTCTAATGCAAGAGAACTTAATAGAGTATTTGATTATATAGTTCCTGCAGAAATGCAAGGAACTATTTGTGTTGGAGATAGAGTATTTGTTCCTTTTGGAAAAGGAAAGAATTTATCAGAGGGATATGTTAGTGAATTAAAAGAGAAATCAGAATTTGCTAATAAAGAAATAGCTAAAATAGAAGATTCTATTTTAAGTAAAGAAAATATTGAACTTGCTAAGTTGATGTCAGAAAAATATTTTTGTAATTTTTCTGATTGTATAAAATTGATGCTTCCACCGGGCGGAGCTTCTAAAGATTTAACTAAAAGAGTTAAAGATAAAACAGCTCGATTTGTATATTTAGCAAAAGAAAAAGATGAGATATTGTTTTATATCGATAAAAATCTTAAAAGTGATAAGCAAAAGAAATTGTTAAATTTTTTACTTGAAAATGATGGAATGGATGTATCTGAATTAGAGGCTATTACTGAAGTTAGCAAAGCTATAATGAGTACATTAGAAAAGAAGGAATTGATAAAGTTTGTATATGAGAAAATCGAAAGAAATCCATTTATACATAAAAAAATTTCAAGAGATGAGAAGTTAGTTTTAAATGAAGAACAACAATCTGTTTATGATCAAGTGGAATTTATGATTGAAAATGAAGAATTTACGGAATTCTTACTAAAAGGTGTAACAGGTTCAGGAAAAACAGAAGTGTACTTACAGTTGATAGAAAAAGTTTTAGAAAAAGGAAAAAAAGCATTAGTTTTAGTTCCAGAAATTTCTCTTACACCACAGATTATCGATAGATTTTTAGCTAGATTTGGCGAAGGTATAGCTGTTTTACACAGTAAGTTATCAAATGGTGAAAGATTTGATGAGTGGAATAAAATAAAAAATGGTGATGCGAAAATTATTATAGGTGCACGCTCTGCAATTTTTGCACCTGTAGATAATTTAGGAATAATAATTATAGATGAAGCACATGATAGTTCATATAAATCTGATATGACACCTAGATATAATGCAAAAGATTTGGCTAGATTTATTGCTAAGCAAAATAATATTCCACTTATTTTAGGTAGTGCAACACCTGATGTTTGTGATTATTATAAAGCTGCGCAAGGGGATAAAGAGCTAGTTTTATTAACGAAAAGAGCTAATAATGCAAGTAATCCAACGATTAATATTGTTGATATGAGGCAAGAATTAGCAATTGGAAATAAATCAATGTTTAGCGAAATTTTGAAAGAAAAGATAAACGAGAATTTAAAAAATAAAAAGCAAACTATATTATTTGTAAATAGACGTGGATATTCTACCTTTGTTATGTGTAGAGATTGTGGATATGTTGTTAAGTGTTCTAATTGTAGCATAGCTCTTACATATCATAGTTTTGGAAATGTTCTTAAATGTCATTATTGTGGACATGAAGAACCTATTGCAAAAGTTTGCCCAGAGTGCTCAAGTTCTAAAATTAAATATTTTGGAACAGGGACTCAAAAGGTAGAGAGTGAAATTGAAAAATTATTTCCAGAAGCGACTACTATTAGGATGGATATAGATACTGTTTCTAAAAAGAATTCTCATGAAAATATTTTAAACAAATTTAAAAATGAAAACATTGATATTTTGATTGGAACTCAAATGATAGTAAAAGGACATCATTTTCCTAATGTTACTTTAGTAGGAGTAATTGCAGCAGATGGAGCTTTGAATATTGGAGATTATAGAGCAGAAGAACGTACTTTTCAAACCATAACTCAAGTTGCTGGTAGAGCAGGAAGAGAGAAAGATAAAGGTGAGGTATATGTACAAACATATAATCCTGATAATTATGCTATTGTTTGTAGCCAAGATCAAGATTATGATAGATTTTATAAGGGTGAGCTAATACTTCGTAAAAACTTGAATTATCCGCCTTTTTGCGATATAATACTTATCAGAATTCAAGGAGAAAACATTAATAGTGTTAAAAAAGTTTCTAAAAAATTGTATGAAGAATTATTAAAACAAAAAAATGAGAATTTATTTGTTTATAAACCAGTTCCTTCACCTGTTGAAAAAATTCAAAATGTATATAGATGGAGAATTGTTGTTAAAGGACGTTTGAATAGAAAGGCAATTGCTACAATTAATGAGGCTTTGAAGAACTTAGATAATAGAGATAAGAATGTTACTATAACTGTGGACTCAAATCCAACAAATATGATGTAAAAGGGGAAATATAGATGGCTATTCGTAATTTAAGATATGAAGGAGACGAAATATTAAGTAAAAAATCAAGAGAAATTGAAGTAATAGATGATAGAATAAAAGAACTTGCTGAAGATATGTTTGATACTATGCATAAGTTTGATGGATTAGGTTTAGCAGGTGTACAAGTTGGTGTTTTGAAAAGAATAATTGTTATTGATTTATATGATGATGTTTCAAAGTTTTGTTTAATTAATCCTGTTATTGTGGAAAAATCAGACGAAACTGTTGAAATAGAAGAAGGCTGTTTAAGTTATCCAAATCAATTTGGTAAGGTTGTAAGAAGTGTTAAAGTTAAAGTTAAAGCATTAGACTTAGACGGCAAAAAAGTTACTTTAGAAGGTGAGGGACTTTTAGCTCAAGCTCTTCAACATGAGATTGACCATTTAGAGGGTGAGACCTTTAAGAGTAAGATTTTGCCAGGTACTTATGAGTACATCACACCAGAAGATGCTACAGGCTCGAACAAAAAATAATTAGTATCTTGCGTTGTTACACTTCAAATTAAATTTTTTATTTAGAGATTGCGAAGAGCAAAATTTATTAAACTAATTGTTATTAATTAAGATATAATATACTAAATAGGAGAAAATATGTTAAATATCGTATTTATGGGAACTCCCGATTTTGCTAGAGATTCATTGAAAGCTTTAGTAGAAGCAGGACATAATATAAAACTAGTTGTTACAAATCCTGATAAGCCTAAAGGTAGAGGAATGAAGATGATTCCATCAGAGGTTAAGGTTTATGCAGAAGAACATAATTTAAAAATAGTACAACCATTAAAAGTTAAGAATAATCCAGAATTTGTACAAGAATTGAAAGAAATAAATCCAGACGTAATTTGTGTTGTAGCATATGGAAAAATAATTCCTAAAGAAATATTAGATATTCCAAAATTCGGATGTATAAATGTTCATGGTTCATTACTTCCTAAATATAGAGGAGCTGCACCTATTCAGTGGGCTGTTTTAAATGGAGATAAAGAAACTGGAATAACCACAATGTTCATGGATGAAGGCATGGACACTGGTGATATTATTTTAAAAGAAACAGTAGAAATTGGAGAAGATGAAACTACTGGTGAGTTGTGGGATAGACTTTCTGAAATTGGTGGAAAATTGCTAGTAGAAACAATTGATCAAGTGGAAAAAAATACATTTACAAGAGAAAAACAGTCAGAAGATTTTACAGTAGCACCAATGCTAAAAAAAGAAATTGCAAAAATAGATTGGGATAATAAGAAAAGTTTAGAACTAAAAAATTTAATTAGAGGATTAAATCCTTTTATGGGTGCGTATACTTATTTAAAAGACAAAAAGATAAAAATATGGAAAGTAGAGAAATTGAATTTGAAGTGTGATGCTAAACCTGGCGAAGTTGTTAAATCTGATGCTAAAGAAGGGTTAGTGATTGCTACAATAGATGGTGCAATTTCTGTACTTGAAATTCAAGGAGAAAATTCTAAAAAAATGAGTATATCTGATTATTTAAGAGGAAATGCAATTGCTATAGGTGATAAATTTAATTAGTGGTTGTAAACTTTAAAGTTTATTGATATACTAATAACAATTTAAGGAGGGTTTGCAAATGGATGAAGAAAAAGACTTAGAAGAAATAAGTGTTGATAATGCAGAAGGAGAAGGAATTCGTATTGCAAATGATGTAATAGCGGCTATAGCTAATAAAGCAACTTCAGAAGTTCCTGGAGTATTTAGCATGTCTGGAGGAATTTCAGATGTTTTTGGAAAGAAGATGTCTAAAGGAATCAAAGTAGATGCAGGTGAAAAGAGTACAAAAATAGATGTAAATATTATTGTTGAATATGGAATTAGAATTCCTGATATAGCTTTTGAAATTCAAAATAGAGTAAAAAAAGCAGTTGAGTCAATGACAGGGTTAGAAGTATTAGAAGTTAATGTTCATGTTCAAGGAGTAAATTTACCAGAAGATAATATTTCTACTGAAGGATAAAATCTAATATAAGGAGAATAAAATATATGAGAATGATGGAAAGATTTAGTATAATAGTATTTTCTATAATAGTTTTAATATTATCAGCTTTTACAATATTAGTGTCTATTGAAATTGTTAGTATTGATGTTTTTGAAAATATAATTGAAGTATTAAATGAAAATGTTGTATTAACAATATGCATAAGTATTTTATTATGCCTATGGTCTATAGCTAATATATTTTTAAAAAGTGATTCAAAATCTGAAAATAGTAATGGAGTATTAATGGAAAATGAAAATGGTTCTTTATTAATAACTAAAGAGTCAATTTCAAATTTAGTTGAATCAGTAATTAAGAAAAATCAAGAAATTAAAGACTCTAATGTAAAAATTGAATTTGATAGTAATAGAGATGTTGTAATAAATGTAATTGCAGTTTTAAAAGAAAATGTAGTTATTAAAAATACTTCTTCAAAATTACAAGAAAATATAAAACTTACAGTAAAGAAAACTACTGACTTAGACGTTAACAGTGTAAACATTAAAATTAAAAATGTGGAACAGGAAAAAGAGAAAAAGCAAGTAGTACAATAGAGGGAGAGAGGATGTATGGAAAAATTTTTACAGTTTATAATGAATAATAAATATCCTATTATTGGAGCTGCTATTGCAATATTAATTATTGTAACAGGTTTATATCATTTGATAATTCCTGTTGCACTAATTGTACTTGGAATATATGCAGGAATTTATTTTCAAAAAAATAAAGAAGATGTTAAAGAGAAAATAAAGAATTTAATAGATAAACTATAAGAGGAGAAATAAAGATGAATAGATCTGCAGTTAGAGAACTTGCATTTAAATTTATATATGGTACAGAAGTTCAGAAAGAATATAGTAAAGAACAACTTGACTTATTTATAGAAGATAACGAAATAAAAGATGAGTCAGCTATAAATTATATGAATTCAGTATTTAATGGAATTGAACAAAATAAGACTGAAATTTTAGATTTGATAAAAGCTAATTTAAAAAAAGATTGGACTATTGAAAGAATTTCTAAAGTTAATTTAGCTATTCTTGAAATTGCTATTTATGAGATTAAGTATCAAGAATTACCTTTTAAAGTAGCAATAAATGAAGCTGTTGAACTTGCTAAAAAGTATGGAGAGGAAGCAGCACCACTTTTTGTGAATGGTGTTTTGGCGAGTATTGTAAAAGAGTAGATAAAGAGGATTTGATAATATATGAATATAAAACCAATTTCAGTTTCTGAGCTAAATAAATATATGAAGGATAAGGTAGCAGAAGATGAGTATTTAAAAAGTGTCTTTGTTCGTGGTGAGATTTCGAATTTTAAGCATCATTATACAGGGCACATGTATTTTACGCTTAAAGATGAGAATTCTTTAATAAAGTGTATTATGTTTAAATCATCTACTGCTACTTTAAATTTTGTTCCTAAAGATGGAATGAAAGTAAATGTATTAGGTAGTGTAGCTGTTTTTGAAAGAGATGGTGTATATCAGATTTATGCTAAAGCAATGCAAGAAGATGGAGTTGGAGATTTATATGCTAAGTTTAATGAACTTAAAAACAAATTAGAAAAAGAAGGCTTATTTGATGAAGAACATAAAATGCAAATTCCTATGATGCCCAAAGTTATAGGTGTACTTACATCAAATACAGGAGCGGTTATTAGAGATATTATAAATGTTTCTACTAGAAGAAATCCAAATGTATATATTAGATTATATCCTGTTCCAGTTCAAGGACCAGGAGCTGCTGAGAAAATTGCTGATGCAATATATTATATGAATCAAAAGAAATTAGCAGATGTGCTAATTGTTGCAAGAGGTGGAGGATCTTTAGAAGATTTATGGCCATTTAATGAAGAGATTGTTGCAAGAGCAATTTATAATTCTGAAATTCCTACAATTTCTGCTGTAGGTCATGAAACGGATTTTACAATTGCAGATTTTGTAGCAGATTTAAGAGCACCAACACCGTCTGCGGCAGCAGAATTGGCTGTAACGGATGTTTTTGATTTACAAGATAGATTAGGATTATATAAAAGTAGATTACAGATGTTACTTAGAAAAAAGGTAGAAATATTAAGGCTTAGATATGAAAAATGTATGAAAGCTAGAATATTCGCTGAGCCAGATTATTTGATAAAAGAAAATTATTTGAAAATTGATAGTCTAATACATAGACTAGAAACAAGCATTAATATGAAAATGAAAGATTACAAATTAAGAATGGTCGAAAAAGTAACGAAACTCGATAGTATGAGTCCACTAAAAACATTAGCTAGAGGATATAGTGTTGTTGAAAAAGAAGGAAAATTAATTAAAAGCAAAAAGGATGTTAGCAAAGATGATATAGTAGAAATTAGATTATCAGATGGAAATGTTGATGCAAAAATTGTTTGATTTATGAGGAGGTAGATAAAATGGCTAAAGAAAAAGATTTTGAAGAGATGCTAGAGGATTTAGAAAATATAGTAACTAGTTTAGAAAAAGATGATTTAAAATTGGATGAATCAATTACTAAATTTGAAGAAGGAATGAAGCTTACTAAATTATGTAATACTAAATTAGAAGAAGCGGAAAAGAAAATTACTATATTATTAAATGAAAATGGTGAAATTAAAGAAGAAAACTTTGTAGCAGAATAATGAAAAAAGATAGGAGGAAAGTATATGAAGGATATTGATATAGCAAGAAGCGTCGTAGCCAAAAAAATTAATGAGGTGACAGCAAATTTAGGAATTCCAGATGAATATATTGAACAATATGGAAAATATAAAGCAAAAATTTCAAATAAATATATGAATGAGCTTGTAGATAAAGATGATGGAAAATTAATTTTAGTAACAGCAATTAATCCAACACCGTTAGGAGAAGGAAAGACTACTGTATCTATTGGCTTGGCAGATGCTTTAAATAAACTAGATAAAAAAGCAATACTTGCACTTCGTGAACCATCGTTAGGACCAGTTTTCGGAATAAAAGGAGGAGCTACTGGAGGAGGATATGCACAAATTATTCCTATGGAAGATATAAACCTTCATTTTACAGGAGATATTCATGCGATAACTTCTGCTAATAATTTATTAGCTGCAATGATTGATAATCATTTGTATTTTGGAAACAAATTAAAAATAAAAAGAATTACATGGAAAAGATGTGTTGACTTAAATGATAGATCTTTAAGAAAAATTCAGATTGGCTTATCTGGAGAAAAGAGACAACTTCCAAGAGAAGATGGATTTGATATAAGTGTTGCTTCTGAAATTATGGCTATATTCTGTTTATCTAAAGATTTAGAAGATTTACGTAGAAGACTTGGAAATATTATTATTGGATATAATGAAGAAGATATGCCAGTATTTGCGAAAGATTTAAAAGCAGAAGGGGCAATGACAGTTTTATTAAAAGATGCCTTCAATCCTAATATTGTACAAACATTAGAAGGAAATCCTGCTATAATTCATGGAGGTCCATTTGCTAATATTGCTCATGGATGTAACAGTGTTGTTGCAACAAAAATGGCTTTGAAATTAAGAGATTATACAATTACAGAAGCCGGGTTTGGTGCAGATTTAGGAGCTGAAAAATTTTTTGATATTAAATGTAGAAATGCTGGATTATTACCTAGTGCAGTTGTTTGTGTTGCTACTATAAAAGCTTTAAAATATCATGGTGGACTTTCATTATCTGAAATTCAGAATGAAGATTTTGATTCATTAAGAGAAGGAGCTAATAATTTATTAAAACATATTGATAATATTAAAAATAAATTTAAATTACCTGTAGTTGTTGCAATAAATAGGTATGAACAAGATACTGAATCAGAAATAGAACTATTGAAGAGTATTTTAGCTGAACATGAAGTAGAAATGAGTTTAACAGAAGTATGGTCTAAAGGTTCAGAAGGTGCTCTTGATTTAGCACAAAAGGTTGTAGCAGCAATAGAAAATAAAAATGAATTTACATATATGTATGAACTTTCTGAATCAATTTCAGATAAAATTAGAAAAGTTGCTCAAAAGGTTTATGGTGCTGAAGATGTAGAGTTTTCAGAAGAAGCAAAAAGAGAAATTGAAAGAATTGAAAAATTAGGATATGGAACTTATCCTGTATGTATTGCTAAAACTCAATATTCTTTTTCAGATGATGCTAAAAATTTAGAATGTAAAGAACCTTTTAAAATATATGTAAGAGAAATCATCTTGAAAAATGGTGCAGAATTTGTAGTTGCTATTACAGGAAATATTTTTACAATGCCAGGACTTCCAGAAGTTCCATCAGCAGAAAAAATTGATTTAGATGATTTTGAAAATATTGTGGGAATTTTTTAAAATCATATGATAAAAATGTATATTTTAACTTTCTTTAGTAATACTATTTTTAGGAGAAAATGGTATGAAAAAGAAAGTTTTTTTAATTTTAACAATTATTTTAATTGTATTAATTTCATGGGCAGGATTGACGTATGCTACATCTAGAAGGGGCTCTAGTGGTAGTGAGGTGCGAAAAATTCAAACTAAACTTAAGCAATGGGGATATTATAATGGTAGTGTAGATGGTATTTATGGAAGTAGGACTGAGGCTGCTGTTAAAAGTTTTCAAAAGAAAAATGGGCTGACTGCAGATGGTATTGCTGGTGCTAAAACTTTAGCTGCTATGGGAATTTCGTCAGGTTCGTCATCTTCTGGAAATAGTAGTAATGATTTGAATTTATTGAGTAAAGCTGTTTATTCAGAGGCAAGAGGAGAACCATACACTGGACAAGTTGCTGTTGCCGCGGTTGTTCTTAATAGAGTGTCTAGTTCGTCTTTTCCTAATTCAATTGCTGGAGTAATATATCAATCTGGTGCGTTTGATGCTGTTTCTGATGGACAAATTAATTTAACTCCTGATTCGACTGCTAGAAAAGCTGCTCAGGATGCTATTAATGGTTGGGATCCAACTTATGGTTGTATTTATTATTTTAATCCAAGTACAGCTACTAGCAAATGGATTTGGTCTAGAAAACAAGTTGTTACTATAGGAAAGCATATTTTTTGTAGATAATAAAACAGATTTGTCTTTACCAAACTTTAATAATAACACTATAATAAATAAATATAATTTTAAAATGCGCTAGCGACCAAACGAAAGCAAACAAAGTTTGCTGAAGTGCGAAATTGAGCAATCTACAATATAAAAACGGAGTTTTTTATTCGGAGATTGCGAAGAGCAAATTTTCAAAGTATATTTATTTATTATAGTGTAGTTGATATTTTTAAAAGACAAATCTGTTTTATTATTATAAAAAGTTAAATTTAGAATTAATAACTAAAACTTTTTAGACAACTTCTTTAAAATTAATTTCTGATTCTTTGTACTCATCTGGTTTTAGACCTACACGTGAATTCATATACTCTAATAATAAAATTAGAATTATAAAAACTGAAGAACCAACTATTATTGAAGCATTTGCAGTATTAGTTATTGTTAATAAACCTGCACCTAAGAAAGATAAACTACTTGCAACTATTCCTTCGATAATATAATTAGCAGTTAGTATTTTTACTCGCATTGAGCTATTAGAAAAACTACCAAGATATTGTTTTATCAAGGTATAATAAGGGCCTTTTATAAAAAATTGTATTAATAGCATTAGTACAATTATAGTTAACATTAGGGCATAAGGAATATTTAGAGCTACTACTAATCCAGAAAGAATGATTGAAAAAGCATAATATAATCCTAAATATGTTAAAGTTTTATTTTTTAGAAGTTTATTTATTTTATGAGATAGTATAGAACCTATTCCAGAGGCTATTCCTAATAATGCAAATATAATACCTATGCTTTGTGAATTAACACCAATGTCTTCTAAAAGACTTCTTCTGTAGCTTATTAGAAGATAAATAGTTGAGTATTGAATTGCATTAAAATAAATTAAAGAACGCAACCTTTTTGATGAAAATATAAATTTAAATGCGTTTTTTAAGTTTCTTGTATATTGTTTTAAGCTAGATATTGAGTTTTCGTATTTATTATGTAAAGAATCGGGGTTGGTAATATCATCAGGTAGATTAGTAAAAAAGTGGCATATTATAAATGATATAACTGCACATAGTAGACACATAATTATTGGAATATTAGGATTTATTATATATAAAAAGCCTGAAAGCAGACATGTAAATGCATCGAATATGTAAAATATTGCTGAACTTCTACCTTCAATTTTAGAGAAAAGTTTTTGTTTAGTTGAAGTTGAAGGAATAGAATCATAAAGCAGATTTGATTCACTTAAATTTTTAAAAACAAAACCTAATGCCATGAATATATTTGAAATAATTAAAAGAATTGTACTTTTGCAACCAAGTATAAATATTATATATAGAGCTAATGACGAATTTCCAATAATAAGAGAAGTTCTTTTTCCGAATTTTTCTGTTAATACAGATACAGGAATTTGAAATATTATTTTAAATATTGGATAAAAGGCATCTGCAAAAATAATTTGTGCGGCAGAAAGCCCTTGATAACTATTTAAATATAAAAAAGAAATTGCATAGTAGAATAGTAAATCAAATGAAAAAATTTTGTATAAATAATAAAGTTTTATATTTTTTTTTCTTTTTTTGTTTAAAATCTTTTCTTCTTTTGTCATTTGTGCCTCCTAAAATAAGTATAACAATAAAGGATTTTATTATCAAGAAAAATTGACAAAGTTCGAACATATTGGTAAGATTATTATGATTAGGGAGGATAAGAAAATATGAATATTTATCCTAGTCTTTATTTAGACAGTGTAAAAAATATTAATGCAACATTACTAAAGAAAAATAATTTAAGTGGTTTGATTTTAGATGTTGATAATACTTTAATTGATTATGATAGAAATTTACTAGATGGTGTAGAAAAATGGTGTGAAGAAATAAAACGAGAAGGTATAAAATGCATTATTCTATCTAATAGTAATAAAAAAGATAAAATAGAAAAAGTTGCTCAAACTTTAGATTTAGATTATATATTATTTGCTAAAAAACCGCTTAAATCAGGATTTAAAAAGGCTTTAGAAAAATTAGAATTAAAGCCAGAAGAAGTTGCGGTAGTAGGAGACCAATTATTTACAGATATTATAGGTGCAAGAGGAATGAAAATGTTTCCGATTTTAGTAAAACCAGTAGGTAAAAAAGATATATTTATTACAAAAGTAAAAAGACCTATAGAAAATGCATTTATTAAAAAATACTTAAAAGAGAAAGGTAAAATTTAAAATGTACTTTAATAATATACATATTTTTGTGTATTTATGTGTTCGGGTTAATTGGATGCATAGTTGGACAAGTTTTAGGTTTAATAAACAAAAGATTAGAAAATCATGAAAGAATAATAGAAAAAGGTTCATTAAAAAATTTTAAAAAAGAGTTTAAAACTCATTATGGTTTAATGACTATAATGTTTGTATCATACATAGTTCTTTTATATGTGAGTAAAATAGATTTAGAGCTTTGGTATGTTAATATAAAACTATTTAGTTATTTTATATTATTACCTTTATTAATATCTGCTTTTATTATTGATTGGAGAAAGCAGATAATTCCTAATAGATTAGTTCTTACTATTTTTGAGATAGGATTAGTAGTTACATTTTTAGAAGGTATTTTTAGTCCTACAGGAATGAGTTTAGCACTTAATCGATTTGAAGGAATGGTAGTTGGAGCTGCGATTTTTGGGGCGATAACTTTACTTGGAGGCTTAATTGCAGGAAAAGAAGCAATGGGAATGGGCGATGTGAAACTTATGGGGGCATTGGGACTTTTCTTCGGAGTAAAAAATATTATAATGATTTCAATTTTGTCTTTTTTAATTGGAGCTATTTTTAGCGTATTTCTATTAGTTTTCAAAATAAAGAAGACAGATGAATATATACCTTTTGGACCGTTTATAGTTATTTCAGCTATTTGTTGTATGTTACTTCCAGAAGATGTGCTTTTTACAAGCTTATGGTTTGTATTTTCTGGTGAATGGTTTATCAAATATATAAGAAAATAAAAGGAGGTACTATTATGAATATAAAAATTAAGTGGCTTAGAGATAAGCTGAGAACTCAAAATTTACAGGGCATGATAGTATCAAATCCAGTTAATGTAAAGTATTTAACAGGTATAGAAGCAGAAGGCGAATTGTTAATTACTTTAAGAGAGAATATTTTTATAACTGATAGTAGATATGTCGAAGCAGTTAATACTATTTTAACAATAGAAGATGAGATATTAGTAAATGATAAGAAAAATTTAAATAAAGATGATTATGCAGCATTTTTTATGTTTTGTGAAAATGTTGGATTTGAAGAAAATTTTGTTACATATGCTGAGTATAAAGAGATGTTACAAAAGTATAGAGTTAACTTAATGGAAACGGAAAAAATTGTAGAGTCTCAAAGAATAATAAAAGAAGAAAAAGAAATACAATGTATTGAAAGAGCATGCGAAATTACAGATAAATGTTTTGAATATTTGCAGTCTTTTATAAAAATAGGAATGACTGAAAAAGAGATTGCTTTTGAAATAGAAAGATTTTATAAAACTAATGGAGCGGATGGAGTTTCATTTGAACCAATAGTAGCATCTGGTCATAATTCTTCTATGCCACATGCTGTGCCTGGAAATAGAAAAATTAAAGATGGTGATTTAATTTTAATTGATATGGGCTGTAAGTATAAAGGATATTGTTCTGACATGACAAGAATGATATTTGTAAATTGTATTGAAGATGAATATAAAGAAGCTTATGATATTTGTTTGAAGAATAATGAAATGGTAGAAAAAGAGATTAAAGATGGAAAGAATATGAAAACAATTTCTCAAAATTCTAATAATGATTTGAAAGTAAATGGATATAGTCCTTTACATTCGGTAGGACATGGCGTTGGTTTGGACATACACGAAAAACCATTTTTTAGCATAACATATGATCAGCAACTAAAGGAAAATATGGTTGTTACAGTTGAGCCAGGGGTATATAAAACAGGACAATTTGGAATAAGAATAGAAGATACTGTTTTAGTAGGAAAGATGGGAATTACTAGACTTACAAAATCTTCAAAAGAACCAACAATTATTAATGGATAATAAGGAAAAGAATATAATGAAAGATAATAAGAAAAAAATATTACATATAGCTATTATTATAATTGGAACTGTTTTCTTACTTTTATCAGCTTTTCATACTAATATATGGTTTGATGAAAGTTATTCTGTTTCTATTGCAAATCATAGTTTTGCAGAAATATGGAAAATTAGTAGTTATGATGTTCATCCAATTTTTTATTATTGGATATTAAGAATAATTAATTTGATTTTTGGACCTAATATATATTTGTATAGAATTTTTTCAGTTCTATGTATAGTTCTTACAGGTTTGCTAGGTTATACTCATATAAGAAAAGATTTTGGAGAAAAAGTAGGAATATTATTTTCATATTTTGCATTTTTCCTTCCAGCGATTTGTGTATATGCTGTTGAAATTAGAATGTATTCTTTAGCATTGTACTTAGCTAGTATTTTAGGAATATATGCATATAGGATAGTTAAAGATAAATTTTCAAAAAAGAACTGGATTATTTTTGCTATAGCTAGTTTATGTTTAGCTTATACACATTATTATGGACTTATAACATCAGGTATTGTAAATTTAATTTTATTTATTTACATATTAATAAAGAAAAAAGATGATAAAAAATATTTAAAATGTTTTATAATTCAAGCTATTATTGAAGTTTTATTATATTTGCCTTGGATAGGTCCATTTTTATATAGAAGCTTAAAATCTAGTGGAGGTTTTTGGATAAAGATAAAATTTCCTAATACTATTATGGAAATTTTGAATTTTCAATATAGTGGCGTTTTAAGTGATCCGTTTTCTATTAAGTGTATTATAGCTTTAATTTTTGCAGTAGCATTATATGCGTATATTATTAGTTTGATAATTAAAAAAGTTATACAGGATAAAAAAGATAAAAAAAGTTTTTTGAATGCAGGAGTATGGGCTATTTTAGTATATTTAGCAGTTATATTAGCAGCATGGATTATTTCTATAAAAACGGAGATATTATATAGTAGATATCTTTTAGTTATTACAGGATTTTTAGCTTTTGGATTAGCATATTTTTTAGCAAAAGAAAAGCATATAATTATAACTTTTATAATATTAACTTGTATAACTGGAATGGCTATATACAATGAATATGATTTAATAAAAGAAAATTATGCTGATAGCAATTTAGAAGCAATTAATTATATTAAGGAAAATATAAAAGAAGATGATATTATAATTTATAATAGAATTAATATGGCAATACTAAATACGTATTTTCCTGATAATACACAATATTTTTTAAATTTTGGTCATTGGGGAGTTCACGAAGCTTATAAAGCATATGCACCATCTATGAAAATCGTTGAAGATTGGGAATTTTTAAATGATTTTCAAGGTAGAATCTGGATTATGGATTCTGAGAATAGTACTTATGTGTATGACAATATTGATAAGAATATTGTAGAAACTGTAGAAGAGTGGAAACATTTTGAATCTGATTATCATGGTTATAAATATGATATAAATGTAGTAGAAAAAAAGTGAAACTAGCTAATACTTGATTTTATCGTAAAAATATAGTATTATAGTAAAAGATTTAAAATAAGAGAAAATTTAAGGAGGAATAAATATGGCAGAAGTATATATGGCAGGAGATTTAAGAAATGGAACTACTTTTGAAATGGAGGGTTCTGTATATAAAGTTGTTGAATTCCAACATGTAAAACCTGGTAAAGGAGCTGCTTTTGTTAGAACAAAATTAAAAAATGTAATTAACGGATCTGTTTTAGAAAAAACTTTTAATCCATCTGAAAAATTACAAGGGGCTGAAATTGAAAAAAGAGATATGCAATATCTTTATAGTGATGAAGATTTATATTATTTTATGGACAATGAAACATATGAGCAAATACCACTTAATAAAGAACAAATAGGTGATGCTTTAAAATTTATCAAGGAAAATATGAGTTGTAAAATACTTTCTTTTAAAGGAAATGTATTTGCAGTTGAGCCACCTATGTTTGTTGAATTAGAAGTTACATACACTGAACCAGGATTTAGTGGTAACACAACAACTACTTCTGGAAAACCAGCTACACTTGAAAACGGATATGAAATATCTGTACCTTTATTTATAAATATTGGTGATGTTATAAGAATTGATACTAGAACTGGTGAGTACATGGAAAGAATTTAATCAAAAGGAGACTTTAAGTTAGTGTCAAATTTAGAAGAGCAATACCAAAAGATGATTGAAACTTTAGAAAAATCTATTAAGGATAAAGAAAAATTAGAAAAGGCAAAAGAACAACTAGATGATATAGTTTCTATTGTTGTTGAAGACTGCGAACATATTTTAGATAAATATGATGAGAAAGTTCAACTAATAGAAAGCAAAAATTCTGAAAATGAGATGAGAATCGCAATTTTAGAAGAAAAAGTAAAATATTTCGAAAAGATGGTTGAACTAGATGATTATGACTTTTTTATTACTTGTCCTTATTGTGGTTTTGAATTTCAAACTGACTATGATGATGAAGTTGAAACCGTAAATTGTCCTGAATGTGGAAAAGCTTTTGATGTGGATTGGGACGATGAGGAAGAAGATAATTCAGACGAAAAATAGTTTAAAGGATTGACGGCTTGGCCGTCTTTTTTTATGCTTAAATGTAAATGAGGTCCAGTAGTTGCACCGATTTGTTGGGTTTCCGTGAAGAATCTTTATAGGGATTGTTTATAACGTTATAGATGTTTTTAGGACCTACATAGGCAATAATATAGTTCCTTATTACATAATCACCTATATTAAAAAGAAAGTCTGGTGATACATGAGAATATGAAGCTGTTAGATTTTGGTTTTGAATAGTAATAGTGTAGCCATTAGCTCCGATTGAAACCTGTATATATTACTTTTCCTTCGAAACAAGAGTATATAGGTGTGCCTTCTTTAGCGCCTACATCTATTCCATAATGATAGCTAGAAGCTCCTGAGGTAGGTGATTTTCTTGGACCAAAATAACAGGTAATATTTTTATTGTTTGGAAGAGGCCAGATAAAATTAGAGGAATCTAAGTTGGTGCTAGGTGGAATTTGTGAAATTGAAATAAAAATTGTATAAAAGATGAGTATTATAAAAATTAGACTAGAGGATTTAAAAAAAGAGCTATACATGAAATTTCCTTTCTGGTATAGCCCTTTTTAGAATAATACTTTTTTATTAAATTGTCAATAACAGTTGGCAGTTACGAGACATTTTTTATTGATTATTGTTTTTTATTATACTATAATGATTGGAAAGAAGGAGAAAAAAGATGAAAACAAATAAAAAGATGCTTGTATTATCTGCAATTGGGATAATAATGGTAGTATCAATTCATACAAATAGTCCAATTTTATTTTTTGAAAAAATATTCCCAGCTTATTCATTTTTTATGCCAATGTTTATTTTCATATCAGGTTATTTTTATAAGAAAGAGAATGAAGATAAATTATTAGGAAAATCTGGATATATATGTAAGAAAATTAAAAAAATAATAATACCATATTTTATTTGGAATTTGATATATGGATTGTTAGGAATGGTTTTGAGACATTTTAGTATAATTGAATTTGGAATGGATATTAATTTTAAAAGTTTCTTTATAGAACCGTGGATATTAGGACACCAATACTGGTTTAATTTGGCTGGATGGTTTGTTCTAGCATTGTTTTTAACCAATATTACATATGTACTTATTAGAAAATTAATTACAAAATTAAAAATATGGAATGATAATATTGCCATGATTTTCTTTTTTATATTGTCTTACGTGTGCTTTTATATAGGTGTAAGAAACGAAAGTTTATATATGATACCAATTTTGAGAACTGGTTTTTTCTTGTTTTTCTATCATTTCGGATATTATTATAAAACAAAAATTGAAGGAAAATTTAAGATTGATAGTTTTGTATATTTATTAATACTAATTTTTATACAGCTTTTACTTATGAAATTTGGAAAAAATCTAACTATTGATTTAGTAAATTTGAAAACTACTACAGTTTCATTGATGGCTACAATATTTGCGAATATAAATGGAATATTATTTTGGACCAAAATTGCTGAGGTACTAGAACCAGTATTGTCTAAAAATAAATATATTAATTTTATAGGAAATTATACTTATGATATAATGATGCATCATATGTTTTTTGTCTTTTTGTTAAATGTATTTATTATGAAAGTAGCACCATTGATAAGACTTACTAAATTTTCTGTAGACGCTTTTAAAGCAGATATATATTATTTCTATCCAGCTACAATAAGCCAATATAAGTTGTTTTATACTCTTATTGGTATTGCAGGACCATTAATTATAAGGTATTTATATATCAAAGTTAAAGAAAAAATAAATGGAGAAGAGAAGAAGAAAATAAAAAGTAGCTAAATATATTTAGCTACTTTTTATTTGGCAGGAGTACTAGGATTCGAACCCAGACAAGCGGTTTTGGAGACCGATGTGCTACCATTAACACTATACTCCTAAATTGAAATCTTATTTATTATACATAAATTTAAAATGAAAAGCAATAGTGATTATAATATTTTATTAATATTAAAGTATATATGTTACATTGTTCAGAAAAAATATATTAAAAATTGCAATGAACTATATTATAAATTTGAATACAGAAATAACATAGGATAAGTAGAAATAATTACTTTACAATGAGCTATAAAAAATATATAATGCAATAAAAATAGATAGTTTAGTTTGGAATATTAAATACATTATAACTTATTGGAGGAAGAGAAAATGAAAAGATTAAAAGAAATAAAGTGGAAATATTATGTAATTATAATATTAATAGCATTAGTTTTAAGCTCGCCTTTATTTACAAAAGGTTTTATAGAATCACATGATGGTGCATATCATTTTTCAAGAAATTATGCAACTAATAAAGCAATATTAGAAGGGCAGATGCCTCCAAGTATAGTTCCAAATTTTTGCAAAGGATTTGGATATGCATGGAATATATTTTATCCGCCTTTAGGTACATATATTAGTGGAGTATTTTCATTAATATTTTCAGTGATTACGTCAATGAAATTATCAATTATATTAGCTATTATTGTGTCTGGTATAGCAATGTTCAAATTAATGCAAAAGATAACTAAAAATGACGATATGTCTCTTATAACATCTATTGTATATATATCTTCAACATATTTTTTATCAAATATATATTGTAGAATGGCAATGGGCGAAGTTATATCATATATGTTTTTACCAATATTGTTTTATGGATTATATGATATATTTTATGATAGTGGTAAGAAAAATTACTATCTAACTATTCGGAGCAGTGGGGGTAGTATTATCTCATAATATAAGTACATTATTAGTAGTTGTTGCATCGAGTATATTTGTAATTGTGAATGTTAAGAAATTATTTGCAAAAGATACAAGAAAGAGTATATGGAAAAACTTAATAATAAATGGTTGTTTTATTATACTAATTTCGATGTTTTTCTATGGACCATTATTAGAACATAAAAGTGCAACTGATTATTTTGCTTTTACAAGTGGAGCAACAAAAGAGGATTTTGTTCAAAGTCGATTATACCCATCACAACTATTTTTTAGTAGAGAACAATTAAATTGGGCCAATAGGTTAGATTCTGATAATATTAATAATAGTATGTCATTTTCACTAGGAATACCAATTATTGTAGCTTTATTATTTACACCACTAGTTTTTAACAAGATAAAAAAAGAATATAAATTTTTGTATGTTTTTACACTTTTAGTTGGAATTATTTTTACAATAATGACTACAACAGTATTTCCATGGTCGAAAATGCCTATAGTTCCAGCTGTAATACAGTTTCCTTGGAGATTACTATATATAGCTACATTTGCTTTTTCAATTATATCTGGAATTAATATTTATAAAAGTATTGATAATGTGAAACTTGAAAATATGTATGTTGTAGTTTTAGTTATTATGATATGTTCAAAAATGTTTATATCAAATGTAGTAAAATATGATACGCAATTTGATATATCATATCTTTATTTAGATAATAAGATGGAAGAAAAACAGTGTGCAGCTTATGAATATTTACCTACAAAGGCAAAAGAAAATTTCGACTACGTATATTCAAGAGAAAATCGGAGTAATAATATTATCTGGTGATACACAAATAATTAATGAACAAAAGAGTGAATTAGTTATGGAATTTATGGTAGAAGAAACTAAAGAAGAAACAATGCTAGAATTACCTTATATATATTATTTAGGTTATAATATTGAAATTAACGGAAAACAGGTAGAATATAGAGAGTCCGATATGGGATTTATAATGATTGATATACCTAAAGGGGATAAGGCTATAGTAAAAGTAAAATATGAAGGAACAAAATTGTCGAAAATTACTTTTATAGTTTCAACTATTAGTATAATAGGCTTTGGAATATACATTTTTTATTGTAAAAAGAAAAAAGTATAAAAAAATAGTCCTAGCAGAAATGCATGGACTATTTTGGTAAATATTGGTATTTATTATTTTTTATTGATAATTATTTTTTAGTTTAGTATAATTTACTATAGTACAAAGGAGTGAAAAATATGAAAAAAACAATTGTGATTATTATGTTAGCTTTAATAGTTATTTTGTCGAATTCAGAATTTATTTATGCTGTAATGGTTGAAGAAATAGATATTATTGAAAACGACACTGATATTATTGATGATATTAATAAGGACGATAAAAATAGTGAAGATATTATTATTGATGAGAAATTAGAAAGTACAGATACTAGTGATACTATTGATAGTGTAGTTTCTAGTGAAGAAAGCGAAGAAATTGATATTCAAGAAGATAATGAAAAAGAAATAGAAGCAATAGAAGATAGAAAAGATACTACTATGATATACTCAAGTGTTAATAGTATTGCAAATAAAAAAGAAATGGTTGAGATAAATAAAGAATGGTATATGGTTATAAATGATAAGATTGATTACCATTATACTGGTTTAGGACAAAATCAAAATGGAATGTGGTATTTTGAAAATGGAAAAATAACTTATAGATATACAGGAATAGCTACAGATGAATATGGTAAGCAATATGTAATAGAAAAAAGTCAAGTTTTTAACGGAACAAAAATGCTTGAAATAGATAAAGAATGGTATATGATAATAAGAGGAGCAGTGGATTATAGTTATACAGGACTAGGAAAAAATCAAAATGGAACATGGCTTTTTGAAAATGGTATAATAGATTACAATTATACAGATACATATTTTGAAGGCGACTTAGCATATATAGTAAGAAATAATCAAGTTTTAGCTTCATTTTCGAAAGATGCTAATGGATTAGTAGAGATAAAGAATGAATGGTATATGGTTGTAAATAATAAGATAGATTACAATTATACAGGACTAGGACAAAATCAAAATGGAATATGGTATATGCAAAATGGGAAAATAACCTATCAATATAATGGAACAGTTACAGACAACACAGGTACATATTTAGTAGAAGCAAGCCGTGTATTAAATGTTACTAAGATGCTTGAAATAGATAATAATTGGCGAATGATAATAAATGGCAAAGTAGATTACAATTATACAGGGATATCTAAAAACTATTATGGAACATGGTATATTGAAAATGGAAATATAGATTATAATTATACTGGAACATATTTTGAAGGAAATACAGCTTATATTGTAGAAAAAAATCGAGTTTGTGCAATGGTTTTAAAGACTGAAACTAAGATGATTGAAATAGATAAAGAATGGCGAATGATAATAAATGGAGCAGTAGATTATAACTATACAGGACTAGGAAAAAATCAAAATGGAACATGGCTTTTTGAAAATGGTATAATAGATTACAATTATACAGATACATATTTTGAAGGCGACTTAGCATATATAGTAAGAAATAATCAAGTTTTAGCTTCATTTTCGAAAGATGCTAATGGATTAGTAGAGATAAAGAATGAATGGTATATGGTTGTAAATAATAAGATAGATTACAATTATACAGGAATTGGGGAAAATAAGAACGGAAGATGGTATTTACAAAATGGAAAAATACCTCATCAGTATAATGGAATATTTTCAGATGAAACAGGAACATATTTGATAGAAGGAAGCTATGTACCATATATTACAAAAATGATAGAAATAGATAGAGAATGGTATATGTTGATAAACGGTAAGGTAGATGAAACCTATACAGGAATTGGACAAAATCAAAATGGAATGTGGTATTTTGAAAATGGAAAGATAACATATAATTTTACAGATACATATTTTGAAGGTGATTTAGCTTATATAGCAGAAGGAAGTAGAGTTTATGTAACAGTACCAAAAGATACAACAAGGATGTTAGAAATAAATAGACAGTGGCGTGCTATAGTGAATGGAAAAGTAGATTATAATTATACTGGATTAAGTTATAATCAAAATGGAAAATGGTATTTTGAAAATGGGAAATTAACTTATACATATAATGCTCAATATACAGATGAAAAGGGCATTGTATATAATATAATAAATAGTAATTTGAGGGATATTGTAAGTGTACCAGGATATGAAGCTACGATGGTACTTGAAAAACCAGTAGAAGGAGCAGAATATATTTCAGATTCATTAATTATATCAGGTTGGGCATTATCAAATGAAAAAAATGATAGTATATTAATATATGCAGACGGAAAGGAAATAGGAAAAGCTACTAGAAATGAAAGAGTTGATATATTTGAAAAATATCCAAATAATGAATATGGTGGAGCTGAATCAACACCGTTACCAGGATTTTATTATGATTTAAGTGCTGCTAAGTTGCGTGTAGGAGAACATAGAATAAAGGTTGTTAATATAGCTGCTGATGGAACAGTAATGCAAACTAGAGATGTATACATAAAAATTACAGCTATGACAAAGTCATTTGGAATTGACGTTTCCCACTATCAGGGAGTAATTGATTGGAATGCTGTAAAGAAAAGTGGAGTTACATTTGCAATATTAAAAATAGGAGAATATTGGAGTAAAAGTGGTAGAATACTTTTTGATGAACAGTTTGAAAGAAATTATGCAGAGTGTAAAAGACTAGGTATTGCAATAGGTGGATATTTTTATTCATATGCATTTAACGCAGTAGAGGCTGCCGAGGAGGCTAAAGTATGTCTGTCTTTAATTCCAGGAAAAAGATTTGAATTACCTATATTTTTAGATGTAGAAGATAAAATAATAAAAAATGGACTTGCAAATGGAGAAACTAATAGATATCAACTTACTCAAGCAGCATTAAAATTTTGTGATATGATGAATGATGTTGGACACCAAGCTGGTGTATATGCAAGTAGAGATTTTTATAGGGAAAACTTTATTATTAAAGAGCTAGAGCGACATGCTGTTTGGGTAGCACAATGGGCTAGTCAATTAGTCTATGAAGGAAAATATGATTTTTGGCAATATACTAGTGATGGATCAGTTTCAGGAATAAATGGACGAGTAGACTTAGATTGGTATTTCCCAAAAAAATAATGAAAAGAATTTTATAAAAAATAGGATATCAATATATCCTATTTTTTTATGCAAAAGTTATAATTTTAAATATAAAGTTTTGATATTGGAATAATTAAAGTAATCAAGTCTTTTTAATATGTACAAATTATTGAGAATGTGATATTATATAAAAAAATAAAAGTGGATGGAGAAAATAGAGTTATGGATAAAATAGCAGTATTAATTCCTTGCTATAATGAAGCTAAAACAGTAAAGAAAGTAATTGAAGATTTTAGAAGAGAATTGCCAGAAGCGACAATTTATGTTTATGATAACAATTCAAAAGATGGAACAGATGAAATTGCAAGACAAGCTGGAGCTATAGTTAGATATGAGCGAAAACAAGGAAAAGGTAATGTAATAAGAAGTATGTTTCGTGATATTGATGCTGAGTGCTATATTATGACAGATGGTGATGATACTTATCCAGCTGAAGAAGCTAGAAAATTATGTGAGGCAGTTTTGGAAAGAGATGCAGATATGGTTATAGGTGATAGATTATCATCAACATATTTTAAAGAAAATAAAAGACCATTTCATAATGTGGGGAATGTAACTGTAAGAACATTAATCAATATGATATATAAAAGCAAGATACGTGATGTTATGACAGGATATAGGGCTTTTAGTTATAGATTTGTTAAAACTTTTCCGGTTTTATCTAAGGGGTTTGAGATAGAGACTGAAATGACGATTCATGCTTTAGATAGAAATATGGGAGTTGAAAACGTTATTATAGAGTATAGAGATAGACCTAAAGGTAGTAACTCTAAATTAAATACTTATTCTGATGGGGCTAGAGTTTTAAAGACAATTGCAAAGTTTTATAAAAATTATAAACCATTATCATTCTTTACTTTGGTTGCTTTTTTATTAACTTTACTAGGGACCTGTTTTTTAATACCTGTTTTAGTAGATTATATAAATACAGGATTGGTTCCTAAAATGCCATCATTTTTGACAGCTGTATTTATATATATTTGTGCTTTGCAATCATTCTTTTGCGGGTTGATTTTGCAAACTATAGTCAATAGAGGAAAACAAGATTTTGAGATAAACTTAAATAAATATACTGATAAATATAAAGAACTTAAAAAGGGAGAAGAAAATGAAAACAGTTAAGAATATAGCTAATTTTTTGATAGCTATAATTGTTACTTTTGCCATAAATATTAATATGAATAAAGACTTAAGTTTTACACAATCATTTAATGGCAATTCAATTGTATATTTAATGATTTTTATATTAATATATTTATTATTTAAAGATATAGAAAGTATAAAAAATAAAAGACTAACAATATGTTCTATGATATTAGCTATAATATTAGCTTTATGCGAAACAATTGGAAGTTCTATATTAATAAATGGAGATATAACTTCAATTTTTTCTGTAAAAGGTTTAGTTAATTTTGTAGGATTTTCTTTGTTAATATATGGCATAATATATAAATTGTTTTCTTTATTAGAAAATAAAGATATGATAAATAAAGATATAAAAATTTTTACAAATAATAAAAAATCATTTTTTATTATTTGGGGAAGTATATTTATATTATGGATACCATATTTTTTAAAACATTATCCAGGGATATGTTCGCCAGATTCTATGGATCAAATATTACAAAGTTTAGGAATGAATGAGCTTACAAATCACCATCCTATATTTCATACTTTGTTTGTAAGTATAGCGATTAATATAGGTGGAAAATTAGGAAGCTATATTACAGGTGTTGCTATATACAGTATTTTTCAAATGCTAGTTCTTTCTGCAATATTTTCTTTTACTATTTATTATATGGCTACAAGAAATGTGGATATTAGGATTAGAGTTGTATCATTATTGTTTTTTGCTTTATATCCAATAAATAGCATTTATAGTGTGACTATGTGGAAAGATATTTTGTTTTCTGGAGTAATTTTACTTTTTATAATTGCATTATCAGAAGTTGTGTTTAATCAAGAAAAGTTTATGAGTTCTAAAATAAAGAACGTATTATTAATATTTTCAATGATTTTAGTAATATTGTTTAAAAATAATGGGATTTATATTGTTGTTTTAAGTTTGCCATTTTTATTTATTATAGCCAAAAAATATTATAAGAGATTGTTAGTTTGTAGTGTAGTAGTTATAACTTTTTATATGATATGGAATGGACCTGTTTTGAATTTATTAAAAGTAAAAGAAGGATCTCCTAGAGAAGCCTTATCTATTCCAGTACAGCAAATAGCAAGGATTGTAAAAAATCATGGAGAGGTTTTAACAGATAAGGAGAAAGAAAATATAAATAAATATTTGCCTTTGGAGAAGTTACCGGAATTATATGTTCCAACATTGTCTGATAATGTAAAAAATAGTTTAAATGATGAGGAATTTAAGAAAGATAAAGGTACATTTGTCAAAATATGGGCTGGTTTAGTTTTAAAATATCCAATTACTTCAGTAGAGTCATTTATTGAAGGCAGTTATGGATACTGGTATCCTGAATATACATATTGGACTTATCTTACAGGTATAGAAAATTATAGTGATATAGATTTGCATCCTCAAAAATTAATTGAATCAAATACAATTAACTTTATAGAAAGAATTGTTAAAAACAGAAGTATACCAGTTATTTCAATGATATTTAGTATTGGTTGTGCATTTTGGGTTTTATTAACTTCTGCGATGTATTGTATTTATACTAAAAAATATACAAGGCTTTTATCTTATTTACCAATTTTAGTGTTATGGCTAACTTGTTTAGCTTCACCAGTTTCAGGAGAATATCGTTATATTTATGCAATGTTTATAGCTTTACCACTATTAATAGGTATTAGTACTTTAAAGGATAATAAAAATTTAGAAATTAAATAACATATAAAAAGGACAAGCGGTCTCCAAAACCAATTGTCCTTTTTATTATTAAAAATTAATTATCTTGCTTGATTAGTTTTTGAACTATTTGAATGGCATTAGTTGCAGCACCTTTTCTTATGTTATCTGCAACTACCCAAATATTTAGTCCCGATTCAACTGATTCATCTCTACGTATTCTTCCAACAAATACTTCATTATGTTCAGTTGCATTTGTTGCCAGTGGATATGTGTTAGTATTAGGATCATCTTGAATAATAATTCCTGGGTAATTTTCTAAAGTTTTATAAACATCTGTTATATCAAAATTTTTTTCAAATTCGATATTAATAGATTCACTATGTGAATTTAAAACTGGAACTCTAACTGTTGTTGCTGTTACTTTTAAATCAGGTTTTTCTAAAATCTTTCTAGTTTCATTTATCATTTTCATTTCTTCTTTTGTATATCCATTTTCTAAAAAGACATCAATATGAGGAAGACAATTATTATAAATAGGATGTGGCCATTTTTTAGGTTCTAATCCTTTTTGTGTATTATAAAAATCGTCAACAGCAGCTTTTCCACCACCTGAAACTGCTTGATAAGTAGAGTACACAATTCTTTTTATGATATATTTTTCGTCTAATGCTTTTAATGGAATTACGGCTTGAATAGTAGAACAATTTGGATTTGCAATTATTCCTTTGTTTTTTAAAGCTGCATGCATATTTACTTCTGGAACTACTAATGGAACTTCTGGATCCATTCTGAAAGCACTACTATTATCAACAACAATACATCCTTTAGATGCTGCAATAGGAGAGAAATGTTTTGAAGTATCTCCACCTGCAGAGAATATTGCAAAATCGAATCCTTCATCAAAAGAATCGTCTTTTAATTCACGAGTTATATACTCTTTTCCCATGAAAGTGATTTTTTGTCCAGCAGATCTTGAAGAACAAAAAAAGGCATACTCGGAAATAGGTAGATTAAATTCTTCAAGTACTTGAAGAGCTTTTCTACCAACTAATCCTGTAGCGCCTACTAATGCTAATTTATATTTTTTCATTTTGAATACCTCACTTTTAAAGTGATAAAAAGAGAAAAACATAATTATATTTTTTCTACGCTAATATTATATGACAAAAATTATCGAATGGCAACAAAATCAAGTTTTTAATGTTCTAATTTGTGGACAAATATATGCGAATATGATAAGATACATCTGTTAATGAAGTTATAGGAGTAATAAGAGTAAAAATGAAAAAACAGATATATATAAATTTAATAGCTCAAACAATTGCATATGTAGTAAATATAGGGATTAGTTTTTTCTTGACTCCATATATAGTAAATCATATTGGAGTAGAAGCTAATGGATTCGTAGGATTAGCTAATAATTTTATAGAATATGCACAATTAATTACGGTAGCTTTAAATTCAATGGCAGGTAGATTTATAACTATCAAGTTACATCAAAAAAATGAGGAAGAAGCAAACAAATATTTTACATCAGTATTTTTTGCAAATTTATTTTTATCAGTAATTTTAACTATTATTTTTTCTATAGTAATTGTATTTTTAGGAAGTATTTTAAATATTTCTGCAGGATTAATTGTAGATGTGAAAATATTATGGGCATTAATTTTTGCTAATTTTATAGTAACTTTATTTGCATCAATTTTTTCAGTTTCTACTTTTGTTGGAAATAGATTAGATTTGACAGCTATATGCAATATTAGAGGAACAATTATTAAAGCTGTTATTTTAGTATTGTGTTATACATTTCTAAGACCTTTTACTTTTTATGTAGGATTAGCTATGCTTGCGTTAGGATTAAATAATTTAATTAGTCATATACGATATAAAAACAAATTGGTTCCAAATTTAAAAATATCTAAAAAGAGTTTTGATATTAAGTATATAAAAGAATTATTAGCTTCTGGAATTTGGAATTCTGTTTCAAAATTGAGTTCAATATTATCATCAGGATTAGATTTATTAATAACTAATATATTTGTAAATCCAGTAGCAATGGGAGTTATGAACTTATCAAAAACAATTTCAAATATTGTTCTTTCTCTATTTGGTACTTTAGCATCAATTTTTGCTCCACAACTTACAATTTCTTTTGCAGAAGGTGATATTGATGGAATGAAAAAGCAATTGATTTCATCAATAAAATTAATGGGGCTATTTGCAGCTATTCCTATAGCAATTCTAATCGGTTTTGGAAAACCTTTTTACGAGTTATGGGTGCCAACACAAAATGCTGTTTTGTTAGAAATACTTACTATAATTACATGTTTAAATTTGATTTTTGCATTACCATTAGAGCCTTTATATAATATTTTTACAGTTAAAAATAAAATAAAAATATCTTCTATTGCTTTAATATCTTTTAGTGTTTGTAGTATATTAACTGTTTTTATTGGACTAAATTTTATACATACGGAAGATGCAAAAATTATTTATATAGTTGCTGTAGGAGCTTTTTATAATGTTCTTCGATTATTAACATTTTTACCAATATATGGTGCAAAATGCTTAGATTTTAAAATAACAACTTTTTATCCAACAATACTAAAGAATGTTTTTTCAGTAGTAATTTTAAGTGTTTTAGCAATAGGAATAAGTTTAATATTTAGTATTAATACATGGATAAAATTATTTGCAGTTTGTGTAGTTATAGGAGTAGTTGGATTAGTAGTTAATATTTTTATTTTATTTAATAAAGATGAAAGAAATGAGAATTTACAATTATTGAAGTCATATATCAAAAAAATAAAAACGAAGAAGGAGAATGTATAAAATGGCAATTCCTAAGAAAATTCATTATTGCTGGTTCGGAAGAGGTGAAAAACCAGAACTTGCTAATAAGTGTATAGAATCATGGAAAGAGTATTGTCCTGATTATGAAATTAAAGAGTGGAATGAAGATAATTTTGATTTAAATTCAAATATATATGTAAAACAAGCATATGAATCAAGAAAATATGCATTTGTTACAGATTACGTTAGATTATATGCTCTATATAATGAAGGTCGGAGTATACATGGATACCGATGTCGAAGTTATAAAGCCAATAGATGAGTTTTTAAAGCATAAAGCATTTTCAAGTTTTGAAAATAATAATATGATTCCTACGGGTATGATGGCTGCAGAAAAAGGAAATGAATGGATAAAAGATTTATTAGATGAATATAAAGATTTAAAATTTATAGATGATAATGGAAATATGGATATGACTACTAATGTTGTCAGAATTACTAATTTAACTCATGAGAAATATGGTTTAAAACTTGAGTCATCTTATCAAGATTTAAAAGATGGAATTGTAACTATGTATCCACATGATTATTTTTGCCCAAAAGATTGGAATACAGGTGAAATACATTTAACAGATAATACTTGTACTATTCATCATTTTTCTGGTTCTTGGCATACTGAAGAAGAGAAAAAGAAAAACGAAAAATATAAAAAACGTTTAAATAAATACATACAAAAATATGGTGAAGAAAAAGGCAAAATTAAATTAAATCGAGTAGATTTAATTAAATATTATTTGTGCCATCCAATTAAAGCATGTAAAAAAATAGTACAAAAAATAAAGGGAGAAAAATAATGAGGTTCAGTATTATTGTTCCTGTTTATAATGTGGAAAAATATTTATCAAAATGCTTAGATAGTGTAATTAATCAGATAAATCAAGATTTTGAGATAATAGTTGTAAATGATGGAAGTCCTGATAATTCACAAAAAATTATAGATGAATATGTAGAAAAATATCCAGAGAAAATAAAGGGATTTACAAAAGAAAATGGTGGATTAAGTGATGCACGAAACTATGGAATTAGTAAAGCTTCTGGTGAATATCTAATTTTTCTAGATTCAGATGATTACATTGATGAACATTTATTAGAAAAACTAAATGAAAAGATATCTATTGATAGTAAATTAGATGTTATAGGATATAATTTAGTTGATGTAAATGAAAATTTAGAAATATTAGGAGTTACTAAAAAAGGTGAAAGTAGTATTTTAACTGGTGAAGAAGCGATAGATTTTTTAGTAAGTAGAGTTAAGGTTTGTTTTGATCCAGCCTGTGGATATGCTTATAGATTAGATTTTTGGAAGGAAAATAGATTTGAATTTAAAAAAGGAATATATCATGAAGATTTTGCATTAATACCTTTAATAATTTTGAAAGCTAAAAAAGTATGCTTTACAAATTTTGATGGATATTTTTATTTACAAACTCAAAATAGTATAACTAGAAATACTTCAATAGAAAAAGAGAAGAAGTCGATAAGAGATCATTTATGTGGTTATGATTTTTTAGTTAGTGAAGTAGAAAAAATAAAATTTGAAAATGAATATGTTAAGAAATTATTTATGTCATATATTTCTAATGCATTAATTTTTAGATTAGATTCAATAGAAGATAGTTTGAAAGAAGACTATAGAAAAGAACTTAAGAAAAGGAATACTGTAAAATATGTAATGGCAGATACTGCTAAAAGAAAGATTAGAAAATTGCTTGTAAAAATGAAATTTAAACTTTAATTATGAAAGGATTACATTATGCCTAAATTAAGTGTAATTGTTCCAATATATAATGCTGAAAAGTATATTGAAAGATGTTTAGAATCTATAATAAATCAAACATTTAAGGATTTAGAAATTATTCTAGTAAATGATGGAAGTATTGATAATTCACAGGAGATAATTGAAAAATATACTAATGAATATCCTGATATGATAAGATTTTTTGTTAAAGAAAATGGAGGACAGGCTACAGCTAGAAACTTAGGTATAGAAAAAGCTTTAGGAGAATATATAGCCTTTGTGGATGTTGACGATTATTTAGAATTAGATACTTATGAGAAAGCTATAGATTATATTGAACAAAACAATTTAGATATTGTATGTTTCGATTTTTGGGAAATTATTAATGGGGAAAAAGCAGAGAAAAATCATTATTTAATTAGTGATGAAAATAATGTTAAAAAATATATTGTTTCAGAATCTTCACCAGTTAATAAAGTAATTAAGACGAAAATTTTTAGGGAAAATGGTGTTAGATTTTTAGAAAAATATATATATGAAGATTTAGCAACAATACCGATTTTAGGAAAATATACTTCTAAAATAGGTTTTATGGCTGATAAATTATACAATTATGACATTCATGAAAATTCAACAATGAGACAAAGAGAGTATAATTCAAAATTGGAAAATATATTTGTTGCAATAGAAAGATTATATAGTGAATTTATAGATACAGAATACAAAGAAGAATTGGAATATATATATATTGAGCATTTATTACATGCTGCCAATTTAAGATTTTTAGCGTATGAAGAAGGCAAAGAAAATATAGATAAAATATCAAAAATAATGAAAGAAAAGTTTCCAAATTGGAGAAAAAATAAGTACTATAAAATGCAAAATATGAAATATAAAATAATATGTAATTTGTTTTTCTATAAACAAAAAAAAATATTAAAGATTATTTTAGGAGGAAATAATGCCTAAAAATATATTATTTGTAGTAGATAATCTTGTTATGGGTGGAGTAACAAAAGTTATTGAAAATTTACTAAAAAATATTGATGAAACAAAATATAATATTGATTTACTAGTATTACATTACTATGAAGATATGAAAGTTGAAATTCCTTCATATGTTAATATTATGACTGGAAATGAGTATTATTCATATGTTGATGAATCAATAAGAAGAATATTAAAAGAAAAAGATATAAAGAAATTCTTAAATAAATTAAAATTAGTAATTGCAATGAAGACAGGTAAAGTAAAAAAAATAATTACTAATAGTAGAGAAAAACTTTTAAATAAAAATTATGATACAGAAATAGCCTTTAGTGATGGATTTTCACATATTTTTGTTGCTAATGGTAATACAAAAAATAAAGTAGCATGGATGCATACTGATGTGTCAGTATCAAATGATTCAAAAAGACATTATAAATTATTAAAAGAAGCTTTATTAAAGATGAATATGTGCGTATGTGTTTCCGATAAAGTTATGCAAGCATACAAAGAACTATATGGAATAAAAAATATTCAAGTTATACATAATTTAATGGATACTGAAAAAATAATTATTCAGTCAAAAGAAAATATGGATGTAGAATATAGTAAAGATTGTATTAATCTTGTTTCTGTAGGTAGATTAGAATGGCAAAAAAATTATAAAAGATTTGTCAATAGTCATAAAAGATTGATTGAAGATGGAATAAATGTACATTCGTATTTAATTGGAGATGGAATAGAAAAAGAAGAAATTAAAGATCTTATCAGGAAAAATGGTAATGAAGATACTTTTCATATTTTAGGAAGAAAAGAAAATCCATTTCCATATGTTAAAAATGCAGATTTATTTGTGCTTCCTTCTAACTTAGAAGGATTGCCAACTGTTTTATATGAGGCAATTATTTTAGGAGTGCCATGTATTTCTACAGAAGTTGCTGGTGCAAAAGAAATTCTTGAAGATAAATATGGGCTAGTTGTTGAAAATAATGATGAAGCATTATATATTGGTTTAAAAAATATTTTAAAGAATGAAGAAATTATGTTAAAATATAAACAAAATTTATTAGAGTATAAATTTGAAAATTCAGAAATTATGGAAAAAATTTATAAAGTAATATAGAAGGGGTTATGATGGAAAAGGTATTTCAAAAAGTAGAAAACAAAATGGATTTAATTAAATTAACTAAAAAATTATTTATTATTTTTATAATTTTGCAACCTATTTTAGATATTTATATGAGTTTATTTGACAGTAAGATACAAATATTAGGAATGTCACTTGCAACTATTATAAGATTTTTATGGGTTTTTGCTATGATGATTTTTGTTATGATTCATGCAAGAAAAAATAAAAGTACAAAAATTTTTATTGGATATGGAATATTAGTAGCTATATATACAGTATTTCATCATATTAACTCAGCAAGTTTTAAAATACAATTAGCAGATGCTAAATATAGTGTATTAGCAGAGATTTTATATTTAGCTAGAATGTGTATACCAGCTGTTTTAATATATATTATATATAATATAAAACCTAATTATAAAGATATAAGAAAAATGGTAGTTACTGTATCACTTATTATTTCTATATCTTTGATAGTAAGTAATTTATTTAAAGTTTCATACTTATCATATTCTTTAGATAAAGATTACAATACAGGAAATATAATTGAATGGTTTACTAAAGGAATAGAAGCAGGAGAAGATAAAAATGGTTGGGTTGGATATACTTCTAGAGGAGTATTTCAATCAGGAAACCAATTATCAGGAGTAACAGTTATTTTAGTACCAGTTCTTACATATATAGCTTTTAAAGAAAAAAGAATACGAGAATGGGTAGTACTTACATTACACATTATTGCTATGATATGCATAACTACTAGAGTTGGTGCAATAGGCGGAATAGCTGCAATGATTTTAGTTACTTGTGTTTATGTTTTACAAAAAATAATACATAAAGATATTTCTATAGAAATTTTTAAAAGTAAAAATTTATATTGTTGTATAGCATTTTTTATAGTTATTGGAATTTTCTTTATATCTTCTCCATTTAAAGTAAGAGCTTCATCAGGAAATTTAGGATATGATATGGCAATGTCTAATAAACAGACTACTAATAATGTTAAGCCTAATAATAATACTACTGAGACAGATGTTGAAATCGATAAATTAGCATATATAGAAGAAAATATAGAAAAGGCTAATATTAATGGTTATTTTCCTTATCAAGCATATCCGTATACAGAGGATATAGATTTTTGGTTTGATTTAATAATGAATGTTCCAGAATATCAAAGAGCTGGAAATAGGAAGATGAGATCATTATTAATAGATAGATTATTACAAAGGGATAATAGAATTTCTAATTATATTTTAGGAATTTCTTTTACAAGATCAAGTTCTTTTGTATGGCCTGAAAGAGATTTTGAAACTCAATTTGATGCATTAGGTGTAGTAGGTACTGCAATATTTATAGCTCCTTATATAGTTATTTTATTAGCTGGAATTATAAATTTCTTTAGAAAATTTAAAGATAATTTGTATTTAAGTAAAGTAGTATATATGATTGCAATGGTAATGGGATTATTTGCTGCATATTCTTCAGGACATATTTTAAATGAGATGTTTCCATTTATATATTTAGCTCTAATGACAGGTATTGTAGTTAATATGTGCTTCGGAGATGATCCAGAGATATATGAAAAAAAAAGAAATTTGAGAAAATATTTTGATAAATTATATGTAGGCGAAAAAGAGAAATTTTATTCAGAAATTAAAGAGTCATTAGTAAATGATGAGAAAAGATTTATAGTTACTGCAAATCCTGAAACATTAATGATTGCTGAAAAAAATAAAGAGTTTAAAAATTGTTTATTGCAAGAATATGTTACTATTGTTCCAGACGGTATAGGAATTATAAAAGGCGCTAAAATGCTGGGATACTCTCAAAAAGAAACAATAACAGGAGTAGGGTTAGTAGAAACTTTATTTGAGGCATGTAATGAAAATAAAAAAAGTGTTTTCTTATTTGGAGCTAAACCGGAAGTAGTTTCAAAATTAAATGATGTTATAAAGCAAAAATATCCTAATATTGTTGTAGCAGGATTTGAAAATGGTTATATTGAAAATAAACAAGAAGTGTTTGACAAAATAAATGAATGCAAACCAGATTTGATATTAGTTGCATTAGGAATACCAAATCAAGAATTATTAATAAATAAGAATTTTGAAAAATTTGATAAAGGAATTTTTATTGGTGTTGGTGGAAGTTTTGATGTTTTAAGCGGAATGAAAAAAAGAGCTCCAAAGATATTTATAAAAATGCATTTAGAATGGCTTTATAGAATAACAACAGAACCTAAAAGAATAAAAAGATTTGTTGATAGTAATGTAAAATATTTATTTAAACTATCAGAAGAAAAATAGGTGATATATGAAAGATATAAGTATTATTATCCCAGCATATAATGCAGAAATGTATTTAGTAAAGTGTTTGAATTCTTTAGTAAAGCAAACTAAGAAAGAAATTGAAGTAATTATAGTAAATGATGGTTCACAAGATAGAACAGAAGAGATAGCAAGAAAGTACGAAAAAAAATATCCTGAACTAATTAAAGTTATTTCTCAAGAAAATCAAGGACAAAGTGTTGCAAGAAATAATGGAATAGCAGAAGCTACTGGAAAATATATAGCTTTTGTAGATTGCGATGATTATGTAGATGAAAAAATGTTTGAAATATTATATAATAAAGCCATTGAAAATGATTATGATGTAGTTGCTAGTAATGTTAATTGTGTATATCCACAAAAAAATATTATTATTAATTCAGGAGTTAAATGTAATTCAAAAAATCTAACTAAAGAAGAAAAAGATGATTTATTACTTAATATGTATACTGTAGTATGGAATAAAATATATAAAAGGCAACTATTTGAAAATAAAGAGTTATTATTTGAACCAGGTATATGGTTTGAAGATGTTTTATTTTTATATAAGATGATACCATTTATAAATAGTATTGCATATGTGGAAGACAGTTTATATTATTATATACAAAGAGAAAATTCGGTTACATATACATATACAGATAAGTTATTTGATATTAATAAAATGCTTGATAAACTTGTATCCTTTTACAAAGAAAAAGGATTAGAAGAATATGATAATGAGATAGAATATATTTATTGTAGATATATGTTTGCAACATATATAAAGAGATTAGCAAAATCTAAAAATAAGAAAAAATTTGAAGAAGGAATAGAGTTTGCTAAAGAAAATGTTAATAAAAAGTTTCCAAATTATAAAAAAAATAAGTATTTAAAAAGCGGTGGAAAAGCTTTTTATATAAAACATTTTAATAAGTTGTTTGCAAAAATAATATATATGTTAGAAAAAAATAAAATGAATTAGGAGGCAAGATATGATTAAAGTAATGACTGTATTTGGAACAAGACCAGAAGCAATAAAGATGGCTCCACTTGTAAAAGAATTAAAATCAAGAAAAGAGATTGAATGTATAGTGTGTGTTACTGCACAACATAGACAAATGCTAGATCAAGTATTAGAGGTTTTTGATATAAAACCAGATTATGATTTAGATATTATGAAACAAGGACAAACCTTAAGTGATATAACTAGTAGAGTATTATATGGATTAGAAAATGTTATAAAAGAAGTTAAACCAGACATTGTTTTAGTTCATGGAGATACTACAACTACTTTTGCAGGAGCATTAGCTGCTTATTATAATCAAGTTGATATTGGACATGTTGAGGCTGGACTTCGTACTTGGAATAAATATTCTCCATATCCAGAAGAAATGAATAGACAGATGGTTGGAGTTATGACTGATATGCATTTTGCACCTACAGAAAATAGTAAAAAGAGTCTATTAAAAGAAAATAAAGATGAAGCTAAAATATATGTTACAGGAAATACTGCAATAGATGCTTTAGCGACAACAGTAAGGAAAGATTATTCAAATGAGATATTTGATTGGATTGGAAATGATAGAATGATTCTTTTAACAGCTCATAGAAGAGAAAACTTAGGTGAACCTATGAGAGGAATGTTTAAAGCAATTAAGAGAATTATTGATGAATTTTCTGATGTAAAAGTAGTATATCCAGTTCATTTAAATCCTAAAGTTAGAGAAGTAGCTAATGAAGTTTTAGGGGATTGTGATAGAATTAAATTGATAGATCCACTAGAAGTTATTGATTTTCATAACTTTATAGCTAAATCATATTTAATATTAACAGATAGTGGAGGTATTCAAGAAGAAGCTCCTTCACTTGGAAAACCAGTATTGGTATTAAGAGATACAACTGAAAGACCAGAAGGAATTGATGCTGGTACATTAAAACTTGCAGGAACTGATGAAGAAACTATTTATAAATTAACAAAAGAGTTATTAGAAGATAAAAAAGAATATGAAAAAATGAGTAAGGCTTCAAATCCTTATGGGGATGGAAAAGCAAGTAAAAGAATAGCAGATGCAATTATAGAAAAATATAAAAGTAAAAAATAGATAGGGAAGAAAATGGGAATTTTTGCAGGTATTTTAGTATTTGGACTAACAATTTATATAATTAATAAATTTGATATAAAGCATAAACACTTTTTAATTGGTACAGTAGCTACGTTATTGGTACTTGGAGGAATGATAGTATTTCAAATAACTTGAATAGTTCAACAGAAGAAGGATTTAATAATTATTACTGTACTCCATATGTTATTTGGGCAAATGGGGTGGCTAAAAAAGTATTAGGAAATAAATTCGTAGGAGAAGGAAATAAAATCAGTCCAAATTACTTGATGAATGAGTTTTTTGAACTTGCGGGATATGGCGGAAACGAATTTATGAAGGCATAAAATGAATTAAAACAATATATTCCAGTGATAAGTGGTGATGTTTATTATCAAGATGATAAATCGACTACATACTTATCAGAAGAAAATAAAAAAAGATTAGATGAGTATTTAAAATTAGAGTATTATTATATGAATGAATTTAAAAAATAAAATATAAGGAGAAAAATATGTTTATAAATCAAATATTATCAATATTTTTTCCTGCAATTATAAGTCTTAAGTTGTATGAAAAAATGGATGAGAAAGCAAATTTGATAAAAACAATACAAAATTACGCACAAGCGGTTTTGATAATTAATATAATAATGTATTTTATATTAGTATATTTAGTAAAACAGGTTGAATTTGTTTTTACAAATATATTTACATTAAAATATTTAATATTAGCAAGTGTAGTAGCTGTGATATATTCAATTGTAGCTAAATGTATAAGTTCTAATATAAAATGCGAAGTGGAAGTTGAGAAGAGTGATGTTAAAAAAAGTTAGAAATGCAGTTAAAAATATATTACTGATTATAATTATATTTATATCTTCATTATTGATTGTTGGAGCAGGGTATTATTCAAGTAATTATTCTTCAGAATCATTTGATCAAGTTTTATATTATGCTTTAAATGGTGTTCAAGGAACATCGAAGGATGTGGTAAAAGATATAATACTAGATAATATATTTATACTTTTAATAGTTTTTATAATAATTTCTTGGTTAGTATTATATAATAGCAAAAATAAAATTGTTTTTGATTTAAAAATACGTACAAAATCTTTGAAAAAACAATTATTTCCAATAAAACATAAATTTATTTTTTCATTAGTAATTTTATTGATGTCAGTAATTATTGCTATAAAAGGTTTTAAAATTGATGAATTTATAAAAAATATGACACAAGAAACGGAAATGTATAATAAATATTATGTTCAAGGAGATTCATCGTATATAGAGTTTCCAGAAAAGAAAAGAAATTTGATATTTATATCATTAGAGTGTGTTGAAACGAGTGTATGTTCTAAAGAAAACGGAGGAAGTTGGGACTATTCAATAATACCAGAATTAGAGCAATTAGCTTTGGACAATATTAATTTTTCAAATACAGAAAAATTAGGTGGTGCATATCAAATTGCAGAAACACATTATACAGCTGCTGCATTAGTGGCTCAAACAGCAGGAATTCCATTAAAATCTACTTCATTAACAATTGATGCTAATTCAGGCCGATATAATGGAACAGGAGAATATTTAAAAAATGCATATGCTTTAGGTGATGTTTTAGCAGAACAAGGTTACAATTTAGAAGTTATGATGGGATCAAATTCAAGTTTTGGTGCAAGGAAGCAATATTTTAAAACTAATGGAAATTATGAAGTATTTGATTTATATACAGCACTTGATAGAGGTTTGATGACTGAAGATGAAATTGTATGGTGGGGATTTGAAGACGATAAATTATTTGAATGGTCAAAAGAAGAAATTTTAAATTTAGCAAAGGAAGATAAGCCTTTTAATTATATATTACAAACAGCAGATACGCATTTTACAGATGGTTATTTAAGTAAGAATGTAGAGTCAAAATATCAAACACAATATGAAAATGTATATGGATATTCATCGAAGTCTGTGTATGAATTTGTTGAGTGGATTAAAAAACAGGACTTTTATGAAAATACAACGATAGTTATTATTGGAGATCATCTAAATAAGCAAGAGAGTTTTTATAAAAATCATGTTCCAGATGATTATGATAGAACAATATATAATGTAATAATTAATTCAGCTGTTGAAGCAAAGAATTCTAAGAATAGAATATTTACAAGTATGGATTTTTATCCAACTATGCTTGCTAGTATAGGAATAAAAATTAAAGGAGATAGGTTAGGAATTGGAACTAATTTATTTTCAGAAAGAAAAACTTTAGCTGAAGAAGTAGGTATAGAATATTTAGATGCAGAGGCAAAGAAAAAATCTACTTTTTACAATACGTATTTATTAGGAAATGATTATTTTGAATCAGATGAAGCGAAGAAAAAATAATTTATAAAAAAGAAGGAATGTATATGAATAAGATATCAATAGTCGTACCATGTTTTAATGAAGAAGAAGTACTAGAAATTTTTTATAATAAGATAACAGAAATATCAAATCAAATTGATGCGGAATTTGAATATATTTTTGTGGATGATGGAAGTAGTGATAAAACACTTCAGATTTTGAAAGAATATTCTAAAAAGGATAGTAGAGTGAGATTTATATCTTTTTCAAGAAATTTTGGAAAAGAAGCGGCAATGTATGCTGGACTAAAAGAGTCTACAGGAGATTATGTTGCAATAATGGATGCAGACTTACAAGATCCGCCAGAACTTTTAAATGAAATGTATGCAACTTTATTAGAAAAGGAATTTGATTGTGTTGCTACTAAGAGAAAAACGAGAAAAGGTGAAAATTTTATAATTTCTTTCTTTTCAAAATTGTTTTATAAAATTATAAATAAACTTACTAAAACAGAAATAGTAAATGGTGCAAGAGATTATAGACTTATGACAAGACAGATGGTAGAGAGTATACTTCAAGTTACAGAGTATAATAGATTTTCTAAAGGAATTTTTAGTTGGGTTGGTTTTAAAACAAAATGGATTGCTTATGATAATGTAAAAAGAGCTGCTGGAAAAACAAAATGGAATTTTGGAAAATTATTTATATATGCTTTAGATGGAATTACAGCATTTTCTACAGCACCACTACTTATATCAGTTTTAGCAGGTATGTTTTTCTGTATGATATCTTTTTTAATGATTATATTTATTATTATAAGAACTTGTATATATGGTGATCCAGTTGCTGGTTGGCCATCAATGATTTGTATTATTTTATTTATAAGTGGAATTCAATTATTTTGTTTAGGAATCATGGGACAATATATGTCTAAAGAATATATGGAGATAAAAAATCGACCTATATATATAGTTAAAGAAACAGAAAAAAACTTTAAAAAACAGGGAGAATAGAAATGGCATTTACTTCAGCAAAGTATTTAATTTTTTTAGTATTAGTAGTTGTTGCATATTATTTAATTAATCCTAAATTTAGAAAATATTTATTATTAATTAGTAGTTATTATTTTTATATGTGTTGGAATGCTAAATATGCACTTTTAATGTTATTTTCAACGATTATTACATATATTAGTGGAATTTTAATTTCAAAAACGGATAGTAGAACTAAGAAAAAAATTTATTTAATATTGTCTTTTATTATTAATTTAGGAATTTTAATTTTGTTTAAGTATTATTCATTTATTGTAGAGAACTTAAATGAGTTCTTCAAAATGAATATACCGGAAACATTAAATTTATTATTACCAGTTGGAATAAGTTTCTACACTTTTCAAGCGTTGAGTTATTCTTTTGATGTATATAGAAAAGATATAGAACCCGAAAAGGATTTTTTTAAGTATGCATTATTTGTATCATTTTTTCCACAGCTAGTGGCAGGACCAATTGAAAAGTCAAAGGATTTAGTACCACAGTTTAAAAACGAGAAAAAGTTTGAAATAGACAATATTTATAAAGGAAGTTTATTAATATTAATTGGATTTATATATAAGTTAGTAATTTCAGATAGGGCAGCTATATATGTAAACCTTGTATACAACAATGTAGGGGCGTATCAAAATGTTGCAGGAAATGCGTATATATATGCAATAGCTACAATATTGTTTGCTATTCAAATTTACTTTGATTTTAATGCATATTCTACAATAGCTAGAGGAAGTGCAAAAATTCTTGGATACAACTTAACAATTAATTTTAAATTACCATATTTAGCTACTTCGATAAAAGATTTTTGGAGAAGATGGCATATTTCATTAAGTTCATGGTTTAAAGAGTATTTATATTTTCCATTAGGTGGTAGTAGAGTAGGAATAATAAAGAATTTAAGAAATATTATGATTGTATTTTTAGTTAGTGGATTATGGCATGGAGCTGCTTGGACTTTTATTATATGGGGATTCTTACATGGTATATATCAAGTAATAGAGACGTTGCTTTCTAAATATTCGAAAATACATATAAATTTTAAACCATTAAAGATATTAATAACGTTTGCACTAGTATGTTTTGCTTGGATATTCTTTAGAGCAAATAATGTAGGGGATGCGTTTTTAATAATTAGAGGATTGTTTGATAATTTTCATCTAAATAGAGGAATATTATTAGATATTAGTTTGATAGAATATATAATTTTAGGAGTATATTTAATTGTAATAGGTATTTTTGAGATTTTATCTACAAAAGTAGATTTATTTGAAAAAATAAAGAAAAAAAATATAATTATAAGATATACTATTTATTATATCTTAATTTTTTCAAGTATTATTTTTGGTATATATGGACCAGGATTTAGTATGCAAGAATTTATTTATTTTCAGTTTTAGGGGGAATATATGAAGAATATATTAAAGCAAGTTTTTAAGGTACTAATATTTATTATAGTGTTTTTTATATTGCTATCTATAACTTCTAATATATTAGTTTTAAAGGAGAATTGGTTCGGTAGTGATGTGAAATCTTTTTATAAATTAGAAGAAAATTCTTTAGATTTATTATTTCTAGGTTCTTCTCATAGCTATGCAGCTTTTTCACCAGAAATAATAGAAAAAGAGTTTGGAAAAAAATCATATAATTGGGCTACACAGCAGCAACCAATATATATTAGTTATCATTATTTAGTAGAGGCTTTAAAGACACAAAAACCTAAAATTGTTGTTTTAGAAGCATATATGCTTACAATTCAAGATGATTATGCAGGAGAAGGAACAGTAAGATCGGCATTAGATAGGATGAACATGTCATTAAACAAGATAAAAGCTATAGAAGTTTCTGTTGAAAATAAAGAAGATTATTTAAGTTATTATATAAATATAATAAAATATCATTCAAGATATTCTGAAATAAAGAAACAGGAAGTTGTTGATGCAATTAAGAATAAGACACTTTCTAATAGAGGATTTACTCCATTGGAAAGTAATCCTAAAGTTAATTTTGATAATTCTAAGTGTTTAAATATAGAATATACTTCAAAAATATCAACGAAGAATTTAGAATATTTAAATAAAATTATAAAGTTATGTAATGAAGAAAATATAAGATTAGTTTTAGTAACAACTCCTACACAAATGGGTGAATCAGAGCAAGCGTATTTAAATTATGTTGAAAAAGTTGCTATACAGAATAATATAGAGTTTATAGATTTAAATCGAAAATTTGGGGAGATAGGTTTAGATTTTAGCACAGATTTTTATGATACTACACATTTATCAAAATTTGGTGCTGAGAAAGTCACTAAGTATTTTTTAAATAATATATTGTAAAATATGAGAGAGAAGGAGAAAAATAAGAGTGAATAATGAAAAAATAGCTAATTTTTTAGTAAAAATGGTATGTGTTTTTATTTTAGGAATATTACTTTTATTTGTTATTTCATCTTGTTTTTCTACTGCTAAGATGGATTCTACAATATATAAATTAAATGAAATGGTTATAATTGATAAATGCAATGTACTATTTGTAATAATTTCATTAGTTATATATATAACGATAGTATTATGTGTGACAAAGCTTTTAAAAAAAGTAGATACTAAAAAAATATTAATAACAGGATTACTTTTTATTTTGTTTATTTCAATTGGCTGGATATTTTTTTCAAAAGTCTTACCAAGAGATGATATGAAAGATATAATTGATGCTACAATGGAATTAAAGGATGAGGATACGAATAAATTTGAAAAAGGTGGATATTTTGATCTATATCCTTTTCAATTAGGATATTTATTAGTAGCAGAAATATTATTTAATATTTCTGAATCACTATATTTTGCACAGATAATAAATGCTATTATTATTGTAGCTATTATGTTTATATTATACAAAATAACTAATATGTTATTTAAAGATGATATCGTTTCAAAAATAATATTAATTTTAGAATGTGGATGTTTTTATCTATTTATGTATTCAACAATGATTTATGGCAATATTATAGGGTTAATGTTTGCTTTGCTTTCAATTTTATTTTTGCTAAAATATTTTGAAAATAATAAAATCGTGGATGCTGTACTAATGGTAATTACTATAATAGTATCAGTGATGATTAAAAATAATTATTTAATTTTTTTGATTGCTGAACTAATAATGGTGTTACTAGATATTTTTTCTACAAAAAATATTAAAAAAATTATACTGATATTGGGAGTTGTAGGTTTACTTTTTAGTAGTAATTGTATATTAAAGAGTTTCTATGAATATAGAACAGGGATGCAGATATCTAAAGGTCTTCCTAAAGTTTTGTGGATCAATATGGGAATTTCAGAAAATACTGAGGCACGATCTTTTGGTTGGTATGATTCAAATTATTCATGGAAAATTGCTTATAAATATGATTTTGATTATGAATTGATAAAAGAAGAAGGACAAAGGCAAGTTTTAGAAAGAACACAGTATTTGATGGAAAATCCTAAATATTTATGGAATTGTTTTATTAAGAAAACATTACCGTTATGGATTGAGCCAACATATGGAGCATTATGGATAAATACCCCTATGGTTTATGAAGAAAATGATGATACTACTTTTATTAAAGAAATAAAAGCTAGTTTATATAATCAAGGAGATAGACTAAATAGTACATTTGTATGGTATTGCAAGATATATCAAATGATGATATATTTAATGTCTATAGTATATATTTTAATGAGTATTAAAAAAATTAATTATAAAACTTCAATATTATTTATTACTTTTTTAGGAGGATTTCTATTTCATACTTTTTGGGAAGGAAAATCGATATATGTATTTCAATATACGTTAGTTTTATTGCCTTATACTGCTTTTAGTATCGCAAAAATATATGATAAAATGAAAAATAAATTAGTAATAAAAGAAAATTTTAAGAAGAAGGACGGTAACAATGAAAACAGTATCTGTAGTTATACCAATGTACTATGAAGAAGATGTTGCAAACTTATGTTATGAACGAGTAAGTGCAGTATTAGAAGAACTAAAGAAAAAATATGATTATGAAATAATTTTTGTAAATGATGGAAGTAAAGATAAAACATTATCAATATTGAAAGAAATTGCAAGCCAAAATGAAAAAGTAAAAATAGTTTCTTTTTCTAGAAACTTTGGACATCAAGCAGCAGTAACTGCTGGAATAAAAGAAGTTTCTGGAGATGCTGTTGTTATTATGGATGCTGACCTTCAAGATCCACCAGAATTAATTCCTGATATGTTAAAGCTTTGGGAAGATGGAAGTGAAGTTATTTATGGTAAGCGAAATACAAGAAAAGGAGAATCTGCTTTTAAATTATTAACTGCCAAGATGTTTTATAGTTTCCTAAATGCTATGTCTGAAGTTGATATTCCTAAAAATACAGGTGATTTTAGATTAGTAGACAGAAGTGTAATAGATGTTATAAATAATTTACCTGAGCATAATAAATTTTTAAGAGGTTTGTTTAGTTGGGTAGGATTTGAACAAAAAGAATTTTTATATGATAGACCTAAAAGAGAATTAGGTGAAACAAAATATCCTTTTAAAAAGATGTTAAAGCTTGCTAAAGATGGAATTATTAGTTTTTCTACTAAACCTTTAAAATTAGTTGGAGGACTTGGTATATTATCTATATTTATTTCATTTGTAATATTAATATATTCAATTTTATCATATGCGCTAAATTGGAATAATTTATCTGATGGCTGGACATCTATAATGGTATCTATAACATTTTTTGCAGGTGTACAATTATTTTCTTTATGGATTATGTCAGAATATATTTCTAGAATATATGATGAAAGTAAAGGAAGACCAGAATATATTATTAAAGAAAAAATAAATTTTGATAAAAAATAACATAAATTAAAAATCTTTATGTAAGGTGAAAACCTTTATACATAAAGATTTTTTTTGCCTTAATGTTTTATATGAAAACTATTGAAAAAAAGTTTTGTATATGGTATAACAAACCTATATAATACACAGAATTGGGGGAACTTTTTTGAAAAGAAACATAAAAAGCTTTACATTGGATGAACTAAAAAATGAAATGATAGCTTTAGGAGAAAAAGGCTTTAGAGGAGAGCAGATTTTTAAATGGATTCATCAAGAAAATGTGCAAAGCTTTGAAGAGATGACAAATATTTCTAAAGATTTCAGAGAAGTTTTAGAAGAAAAATATACTATTAATAATTTCAAGATTATAAAAAAACTAGAGTCAAAAGATGGAACTAAAAAATATCTTTTTGATATTTTAGATGGAAATGCCATTGAATCAGTTTTAATGGAATACAAATTTGGTTATTCAATTTGTGTATCTTCTCAAGTAGGGTGCAAAATGGGTTGTAAATTTTGTGCTTCTACAGGAATTCCTTTTTCAAGGAGTTTAGAAGCGGGAGAAATTGTAGAACAAATTTTAGCAGTAGAAAGAGAAGAAAATGTACGTATATCAAATATAGTATTTATGGGAATTGGAGAACCACTTGATAATTATGATAATGTTATAAAAGCAATTAGTATTATAAATAATCCTAAAGGACTTAATATTGGAACTAGACATATAAGTATTTCTACAAGTGGGTTAGTTCCTAATATATATAGATTAGCAAAAGAAAATATTCAATGTACATTGTCAGTATCATTACACAGTAGTAATAATAATAAGCGAAGTGAAATGATGCCTGTAAACAAAATGTATCCAATTGAAGAATTAATTACAGCATGTAAGGAATATATAAAAATAACAAATAAAAGAATTTCTTTTGAATATGCACTAGCTAAAGATAATAATGACAATTTAGGTGATGCAAAAGAATTGACTAAATTATTAAAAGGAATGCTTTGCCATGTTAATTTAATTCCTATCAATAAAATTGAAAATGGTAAATATACCAAAAGTACAAATGATAATATTATCAAATTTAGAGATTATCTAAATGATAATGGGATTGTAGCTACGATAAGAAGAGAGCTTGGATCAGATATTGATGCAGCTTGTGGACAGCTAAGAAGAGCAGAATTGAAAAAGGAGTAGATGATGAAGGTATTTACTAAAACAGATGTAGGTCAAGCTAGAAGCATGAATCAAGATAGCTTACTGGTATCTGAAAATAATGATAAAGGATTAAATCTTTATATACTGGCTGATGGTATGGGAGGCTATAAAGGTGGCGAAATTGCTAGCAAAGTAGCTGTTACTGCTGTTCAAAAGTATATAACTGAAAAGTTTGATACTATATCAAAAGATAAAGAATCAATTTTAGATTTGATTGATGATTCAATTGATTTTGCTAACTCTGCAATTTATGATGAGTCAGAGCAAGATGAAGAACTTCAAGATATGGGTACTACTTTAGAAGTTTTGTTAATATATAAGAGTAAGGTATATATTGGACATATTGGTGATAGCAGAATCTACAGAATTAGAAAAGGTAAAATGAAAAAGATTACTACAGATCATAGTTATGTAGAAAAATTGATTCAGGATGGAGAAATTACTAGAGAAGAGGCGTATAACCATCCTAAAAAGAATTTGCTTATTAAAGCACTAGGAACTGATAAAGTGGTAGAGCCAGATTTACTTTATACAGTATTAAATAAAAACGATATACTTTTAATGTGTTCTGATGGACTTACAAATATGATAAGAGAGAATGAAATTCTTGATATTATATTGTCAAGTGAAGAACAAAAGGATGTTACTGAAATATTAGTTGATAAAGCTAATGAGGCAGGAGGGCTTGATAACATATCTGTTATCATTATTGATAATAGATAAGATCAACAAAAGTTTAAATATCTTTTAAAAATTAAGGAGAGATAAAGATATGAATCTAATAGGAAGAATGCTCGCTAATAGGTATGAAATATTAGAAAAAATAGGTAATGGTGGTATGGCAACAGTTTATAAAGCTAAATGCCATGTACTTAACAGATTTGTTGCTGTTAAAGTTTTAAAAGAAGAATTTATTACAGATATAGAATTTATAAAAAGATTCAAATCAGAAGCACAAACAGCTGCTAGTTTGACTCATCCAAATATTGTTTCAATATATGATGTAGGCAATGAAGGTGATGTTTATTATATAGTAATGGAACTTATTCAAGGTAAGACTTTAAAAGAAATTATAGTTGAAGATGGAAAATTATCTTGGAAATGGTCAGTAAATATAGCTATACAAATAGCATCAGCTTTGGAAACAGCTCATAAAAATAATTTAATACATAGAGATATAAAACCACATAACATAATAATTACTGAAGATGGTATGGCAAAAGTTACTGATTTTGGTATTGCTAAAGCAGTTTCAAATTCAACAATTACAGCTTTTGGAACAACGATAGGTTCTGTACATTATTTTTCACCTGAACATGCAAGAGGTGCAAACACTGACGCTAAGTCTGATATTTATTCACTTGGTGTTGTTATGTATGAAATGTTAACTGGAAGAGTGCCTTTTGATGCAGATACACCAGTTTCAGTTGCATTAATGCAAGTTCAAGATGAACCAATTGAACCTAAAAAATTAAATCCGCAAATACCAATTAGTGTTAATAATATTATATTAAAGGCAATGCAAAAAGAACCAGAAGACAGATATCAAAATGCTACAGATATGCTTATTGATTTAAGTACTGCTTTAAAAAGACCTAATGATGATTTTGTTAAATTAAATAAAAAATTTGATACATTGCAAACTCAAAAAATTAATACACTTTATGATGTAGATGGAAAAGTAAAAGAAGCTGATGAAGAAGAGTATGACGAAGAAGATGAAGAAGAGTATGTAAAACCAAAAAGAAAGAGAAAAGGATTATTTGGTTTCTTAAAAGAGCATGTTATTATATCTTTTGTATTAATTGCAATTATTCTATTTTCTGTTGCATTAGGTGGAACAATTTTATTTATGAATTTAACTAAGTCAGATGATGCTCAAATACCTAATTTAGTTAAAAATTCAAAAGGTGAAAGATTAACTGAGGCGCAAGCTATTAATTTGTATAATGAAACAGAATTTAAAAAGAAAAATAATTTGAAGATTGAGTATATTGAAGATGAAACAAATAATGGTGAAGCTGTTGAACCAGGTCAAGTTTTAAAGCAAGATCCACCATATAAAAATAATTATAAAATAAAAGTAAAAGAACAAATTACGATTTATGTTAGAAAAGCAAAAGAGCCTAAAAAGTTAAAAATGATAGATTTAACGGGTAAAACTAAAGAAGAAGCTGAACAAATGCTTAAAGATTTAGGTTATTTAGGAGAAGTAAAATATCTTGAAGAACCTAGTGAAAGCTTAAAAGAAGGATTAATTATTAAACAAACTATTCAAGAAGGAATAGAATTTAATGATAATGAAGAAATCACACTTACAGTAAGTACAGGTAGTGATAAATTAGATGTTCCAGATACAACTGGTCAAGCTTCAGATGCTGCTAAAGTGGCATTAGAAAATGCAGGATTTGTTGTTAGAATGGAATATTCAGAAGATAGTAACAAATCAGATGGAATAGTTTTAAGACAAGATATTGTAGGTAAAAATAAAGCTAATGAAGGTGATACTATTACTCTTACAGTAAATAGATTACCACAATTAGTATCAGGAACAGTAACAGTAAATGTTAAGACTTTAACGGGATATGAGCCAAAAACTGATGAAGATGGTAATCCTATTGCACCAGAAGCTGTAAAAGTTAGAATAACTGTTGATGGAGATACTATTTATTCAAATGAAAAAGTTAGTCCAGCAAATGAAAACTTATCTGCAACATTTAGTGGAAAAGGTAATGTAGAAGTAAAAGTCTATATAGGTGAAGGTGATGGAGTATTAAAAGGTACTAAAACACTTGATTTAAATAGAGCTACTTCAGTTGCTTTTTAAAAAAAGATAAAATATAAGGCAGGCAAAAAAGTGCTTGCCTTAAAATAAAGGAGAAAAACGATGACCGAAATAGCTGTTTCGCTTTTAGATGTTGAAGAAGAAAATGCAGTTAGTTATTTTTATAATATAGAAACTGCAAAAATTGATTATTTTCATCTAGACGTTAATGATGGAAAATTTGTAGATAATAACAATATGGAAAAAATGAAAGATTATGCATTAAAAATTAATACAGTATGTATGACACCAATGGAAGTTCATTTAATGACAGAGACTCCAAAAGAATATTTTGATTATTTTATGGATCAAGGAGCTACTAGAATTATATTTCATTTGGAAGCATGTAAAGATAATGAAGAAATTTTAAGTAATATTAAATATTTAAATGAGAATGGTGTTAGAGCTGGTATTGCAATTAGTCCAGAAACTAGTATAGAAAGAGTATATGATTATTTACCATATATTCACATGGTTTTGATAATGTCTGTTATTCCTGGAAGAGGTGGACAAAAGTTTATCCCAGAAGCTCTTAGAAAAATTGATAAATTAAAAAAATATTGTAAAGATAATAATATAGACATTGACATTGAAGTTGATGGCGGAATAAATAATGTAACTTGTAAAGATGCAACAAGTTATGGTGCTACTACTTTGGTAGCTGGAAGATATATATTAGATTCAGATAACTACTCTGAAGCTGTTCGTAGTCTTAGAGAGGAATATATAGAGGAGGAAAAAGAATAAAAAATGAGAAAAAAATTATTATTAGGAGTTAGTATATTTGTTATACTTGTTATGGCTGTTTATAATGTAGCTTTTGCAGATGAAAATGAAGGTATTATGCTTATAAATGATGAAATTCCTGTAGAAAGTGAAAGCAAAATAATGCCAAGAACTAATGAGATGCCTATAGAGGAAGATATAATGCCTATAAGCGATGAAGATAATATAGTACCTATAAGTGATGAAATACCTATAAATGAAAACGATATGGTTAGTGCAGATGAAATTAAACAAGAACTATATTTAAAAGCTAAAAATATTTCAGATAAAAATTTTTACGGATTTGCAAAAAACATAACTAAAGATGGAGAAGTTATAAATGGAAATGCATTTTTATGTGCTGAAACAGTTGAACTTAAAAATGTAACTATAAATGGAGATGTATTTATAACAGCTAATAGATTAAAGATTTCTAAAGATGCTAGTTTAAATGGAAATGCATTTATATGTGCTGCTAATGTTGAATTTGATGGAAAAGTTGCAAGAGAGATTTTTGGAGCTGTTAAAGATATAGTTTTTGGAGAAAATGCTACAGTTATGTATAATGCTAATTTAGTAGCTGACCATATTTCAGTAAAAGGAACTTTTTATAGAGATATAAATGCAACTGTTGATAATATGGAAGTTAAAGATAATACAGTAGTAATTGGAAATTTAAATTATGTTTCAGACAAAGAAGCAACTGTAGCTAAATCAGCAGTTATTACTAATACAAATTTTGCAAAATATGAAGAAGAAAAGAAACAGTTAATTGATATAATAGAAGATAAGGTAATAGATTTTGCTAGATATTTTATATTAGTAATGTTAGTATTTATATCAACTTTAAAATATTTGCCAACAGTAATTGAAAAATCTAAAAAGAACCTATCAGTAAGTTCTTTTGGAGTAGGTATTTTAGCTATTATAGTTGTTCCAATAATATTAGTAGTTTTATTAATGCTTAGAGTATTTTCTATGGCTGTATTTACAATGTTAACTTTATTTGTGCTTATTTTAATGATATCTAATGCAATTACTAATATAGCTATAGCAAAAGCTATTTCAGAAAAGAAACAAAATTTAAAATTGCCTATAGTTGTTGCAATAGTCACAGTAATTAATTGGTTAATATATCAAATTCCAATTTTAGGAGGCTTAATTGCATTTATATGGTTAACTACAGGATTAGGAATTTCAATAAAAAATTGTTTTACAAAAAAATAGTTAAATAAGAAAGACACGTTTTATTTAAACGTGTCTTTTTTCGTAATATATGCAATCAGTTTCTGAGTTTAATTCTTTTTTTTGTATTGTTTCATAATTGCAAAAACCACTTGTTTGAAAAATACAGTCATAGGAACATTTAATATTTGTCAAATTACATACACCTCTTTAGTAATATTATATGTTTTTTTTCATTATATATACTATGAAAAATATATAACGACGCTTATGAAAAAATATTGTAAATAAAATTATTTTATAATTTTGTTTTATATTCATTACAGTATGTAGTTAGAGGACATGATTCACATTTTGGGTTTCTTGCAATACATGTATATCGACCATGCCATACAAAAAGATGGTTTACGTCAACCCAGTCTTCTTTTTTAAATTGTTTTAATAAATCTTGTTCAATTTTTTCTGGATCATTTTCTTTTGAAAAACCTATTTTATTTGAAATTCTACGAGCATGAGTATCTACAGCAATACCTTGCGCATCATGAAATGCTTCTAACATAATTACGTTTGCGCTTTTTCTACCAACTCCAGGTAGTTTCATTAAATCTTCCATATTATTTGGAACAATACCATTATAATCGTTTACTATTTTTTGACTACAGGCTAAAGCGTTTTTAGCTTTATTTTTATAAAAACCACAAGGATGTATGATTTCTTCTAATTTTTTTAAATCAATTTTTGCTAATTTTTCTGGTGTTCCATAATCTTTAAAAAGTAGAGGAGTGGTTTTGTTTACTCTTTCATCAGTACATTGAGCAGATAACATAACAGCTATTACTATTTGAAAGGGCGTTTCAAAATCTAAACTACATGTGGCTTCTGGATAAGACTTTCTTAAAATTTCTAAAATTTCACTTGCTTCTTTTTTTGTTTTCATTTTTACTTCCTATTTTTACATAATATTGAACATTATTATACACTAAATAATATATTATATAAAGGGATAGGGGGATAAAAAATGTTAAGAGGGCTTAAAAAAACAATTGCGGTTTGTTTAATTGGTTTTGGTGTAGGAACAATAATGGTGTTATTATTACCAGCAAGTTGGTGGCTTGTGATTATTGGAACTATTATGATTTTAGTGGGAATTATGTGGCTATCTTGTTAGAATATTTTATAGAAAAGAGGTTTGAAATGTATGAAGGTTGTTGTTAAAAAATCTCCAAAGTTTTTACGTGGTTTTTTAAAATTAATTTTTGGAATAAAAGGAAACTAAGAAAGGTAAAAAAAGAGTGTGGCTTTTTACCACACAATTTATTTTAACTTTAATATATACTATGCTCTTTTTACTTTTCCAGAACGTAAGCATTTAGCACATACTGTTATTCTTTTTGGTTGACCGTCAACTATAGCTTTAACTGTTCTTAAATTTGGTTTAAAAGTTCTTGTAGATCTTTTACTAATATGAGAACGAGTGATACTTAATTGATTTCCAAAATTTATATTTTTATCACAAATTGCACATTTTGCCATGACTTCACGCACCTCCATTTAATTTATTAAACTGACTATTAGATACTATAACACAGTTTATAAAAAAAAACAAGGGGTAACTTTAAAAAATGTGTATATATAAGACTTTTTTAAGTCAAAAAAGAAGGCGGGGAAGCATTATTGTATGCTTCCTCGCTTCTTGATGTGCTATAGGATGTGTTAAAAATTGATGTGTTCGGCAATTTCCTGAATTATTTCTGCTGGTTCGTTGAAGGCAGAAGTGATTTGCCTGAGTTTGTTTTGATCAAATTCTTCAAGCATTTTACCGGTTAGTAAAGCAGTCTCAAAAAATGCTTCAACAACGGTTTTGTCTTCAAACAAGCAGGGAATAAATGCATAGTGATTTATGCTATTAGGTGCATCGAGAAAAAAGATATCGTTGTCACTAATAAAACAATCATCTGCAGGAATTTGCTTAATCTGGGAATTAGAAATGTACCGAGAAATTTTCTGAAAATCAAGTGGTTTGTATTCCCGAAATAGTGCTTTTGAATCAGCTGACGAAGTGATGAATCCTTTTTTACATAATACCTTGTATAGTCTTTGGTTAGAGCTGAAAATTTCGCTTTTACCATTGATTGATAAGATATATACATCTGCTGTTCTTAAAGGATAGATAAGCAGATTTACAGATTCATTTTCAAGGCTGAGTCCAATTGACAGTACATCAGTGTAAAATTTTCTAGTTGCGGGTCCTATGCTTTGTGGATCGATATCGACAAGACATTCTGGTGATACTTTATATTTATCAGGAAGTCTTTTAGTAGATATAATCCGTGCAAAGCGTGTTATGAATGCACGTGGTTTCATTTATGAAATACCTCCAAACAATTAATATAGGTATTATATCATAAATTATGTAAACAATAAAGAGAAGTTTGATTTATATTGTATTTTTTTGTAGACAGTTTTGATTATCAAATGTTAAAATTAAATAGATAATTATAATGTAGGAGATAAAATGAAGAAAAAAATATTATTAATTATTATAATACTATTGCTGGTTATATTTGTAGGATTGGCTTTATTTGCTGCTAAAATGCATTATGAAAAGATAAATCAAGAAGAAATAAATTCATCTATTCATGGCGTAGTAATTGGTGAAAAAGTGCCTTTTTATAATAAAGCAGAAGTGGATAATGTGAGGCAAATTAAGTTGTTAGAAAAGGGTGAAAATGTATATATTTTAGATGAGTTTGAAGCATATGACATAGAGTGGTATAAAATCAAAGTTGATGGAAAAATTAATGGATATGTTCGAGCTGAAACGGTAGATTATTATAAAGAAATAAATTCTGAAAAAGTTTTAGTTTCAGATGTTTCACAATTTAATAAAGACAAAAATTTCAAAGATAGTAAAGAATTTGAAGTGTTTTTATTAGAAAATAAAATAAGTTATGTATATATTCGAGCAGGTGGAAGAGGCTATGGAGAAAAAGGTAATTTTTATACTGATGAAAATTATCAAATGTATGTAAAAGCATGTGAATATTTAAATGTTCCATATGGATTTTATTTTTTAGAAGAAGCGCTTAATTCAAAAGAAATTGATGAAGAAGTAGAATTTATTAAAAACTTTTTAAAAGACAATAAAGGAAAAAACTGTGTTTTGCCTGTTGCACTAGATATTGAAAATCATGGTGGAAAAGGACGAGCGGATAATATATGGGAAACTAGATATACTTTAGTTCAAGAGCTTTTGAAAGATTTAAAAAAAGAAAAGATAGATGCAATTGTTTATTCAAATGCCCAAACAGCTAATTTATTTTTAAGTGAGTTAAAAACAAAATTCTGGCTTGCATATTATCCTGAAGAATATAAAGTGCCTAAATATTGGTATTTTGATACTAATCAACCAGGTGCATCTAATACAAAATTACAGAAAAGAACTATAGGTTGGCAATTTACAGAACATGGAGCTGGTGAAGAAATTCCACAAGATTTAGATGTTTCATTAATGAAAAAAGATTTTTATAAATAAAGTTAATATAAAAGAAAAAGAAGAATATATTTTATAAAAAAAGACATAGGAGATGAGTTATGAGTAAAAAAATATATTTTTCTTTTTTGTGTATTTATGTATTGCTATCAACTACATGTATGGCTACATATTTAACAATTCCAACTTGGTCAGAAAGCGCAGTTGTTGAAACAAATAGTAATGTTGGCGAAAATTTCTTAGAACTTAATTGTGAGTCAGCTGTGTTGATTTCACAAGATACAGGAGAGCTTTTATACGATCATAATGGTCACGAGCAATTAAGACCTGCTAGTGTTACTAAAGTAATGACAATACTTTTAATTATGGAAGAAATAGACAGTGGAAGACTTTCATATGAAGATAAAGTAACTTGTAGTGAAGAAGCTTCTAATATGGGAGGTTCACAAATATGGTTAGATCCTACAGAAGAACTTACTGTTGATGAAATGCTTAAGGCTATTTGTGTAGTTTCTGCTAATGATTGTACAGTTGCTATGGCTGAACATATTTGTGGCAGTGAAGATGTTTTTGTTGAAAAAATGAATGCAAGAGCAAAAGAACTAGGAATGAATGATACTGTATTTAAGAATTGTCATGGAATAGATGAAGATGGGCATGTTACAAGTAGTTATGATATTGCAATAATGTCTAGAGAACTATTAAGAAACCATCCTGATATTACTAAATATACAACCATTTGGATGGATAGCCTTCGTGATGGAAAATCTGAACTAGTTAATACGAACAAATTAATTAAAAACTATCAAGGTGCAACAGGTTTAAAAACAGGTTCAACATCACTTGCTTTATTTAATTTATCAGCTAGTGCAACAAGGGATGGACTTTCTTTAATTGCTGTTGTTATGAGAGCACCAACTACAAAAGATAGATTCAGCTCAGCTAAAAAACTATTAGATTATGGATTTAGTACTTATCAATATAAAGAATTTTCTAAGAAAGATGATTTTGTTACAGATATTGTGATTAATAAAGGAAAAGAAAATACTGTTGGAGTGAGATTTTCAGATTCTTTTGGAATGATGTGTCAGAAAAATGATCAAGTAGAGGTAGAACAAGAAATTGTTATAGATAAAAATATTTCAGCACCGATTAATAAAAATCAAGTAGTGGGAAAAGTTGTTTTTAAAAGTGGGGATAATATATTAGGAGAGACCAACTTATTATCTAATGAAAGAATCGAAAAAATTAATGTTATAAATCAAACAGATAAAATTTTGAAAAAGTGGTTTTATGTGTTAAGAAAAATGTAAAAAAATAAGGATGAATTCAGTCTATTCATTGACAAAAAAGTATTTTGTAGTTATAATGTAATGTGTAACTTTACTTAGAAAGGAGAGTAGACTTATGCTAGCTAAATGGTGGAAGAAAATAGGTTTTTTGATATTAATTATAGCATGTTTATTTAATATTACTATAAAAATAGTAAAAAGACTTTCATTTGACGAAAATGTAAAAAGCACGGTTACTACCAAAGTAAATAATGTTGTTACACAAGTAAAAGATGGTATAGACGGAAAAGAAAATAAAAAAGATAAAAAATCTAATAGTAAGTCTACTTCAGAAAATGACTAAAAACTATTGAAAAAACAAAAAAGTTATGTTAATATATAAAAGATATTGTTAAGAAATTAAGGAAGAGGTGAATTACATGAAAGCTGAATTACATCCAAATTATACAGTAGCTACTATCACATGTGCTTGTGGAAATGTAATAGAAACAAATTCTACAAAACCAGATATGAAAGTTGATATATGTTCAAAATGTCATCCATACTGGACAGGAAACTTAAAAAGAGAAACTACTGGTGGTAGAGCTGATAAATTTAAGAAAAAATATGGATTACAATAAAAAGAAATACATTATGCTAAGCATAATGTATTTTTTTGCTTTTAGATACTAGAATAAAATATGTTTTTAGAATATACTGGTGTAAAATATAGTAAGGAGAGATTAGTATGGAAGAAGAGATAAAATTAGCGTTAAAAGCTAGAGAGAATGCTCATTGCAAAATATATAAAGTTGGTGCAGCTTTAAAAATGAAAAGTGGAAAAATATATACAGGATGTAATATTGATAATCAAGGGATTCAGGCTATTTGCGCAGAAAGAGTGGCTTTTCTTAAGGCAATTTCAGAAGGAGATTATGACTTTGAGTATATTGTGGTTGTTGGTGGAAATCCAGGAGAAGAGCCTGAAAAGTGTTTACCTTGTGGATATTGTAGACAATTTATGTCTGAGTTTGTAGATAGTGATTTTAAAATTTATACTTATTATGATAATAAATTAGAGTGTTTTACAATTAATCAATTATTACCAGAAGCTTTTAAATTTTAACTTGTTATAAAATAGATAATATCGTAAAAATTTAGTATGTAAAATACTTTAATATAATAAATCTTAAGCTATAGTAATTATTTTAATAAATTGCGCTAGCGACCAAACGTAGCGAACATAGTGAGCGAAGTGCGAATTTGAGCAATCTACCATATAAAAACGAAGTTTTTTATTTTGGAGATTGCGAAGAGCAAAAATTATTAAAATAATTACTATAGCTTAAGATATGTTTAACATAAATAACTTATATACTTAATTTTTACGATATTTTTTTAGATTAATATAGCGAATATCGGTAGTACAAGTCCGAAGCACTGAAAGTATAATAATACTTAACGCTCCTATTTTATTTTTTTTATATTCATATACTGCATATGAAGAAGATTCTAAAAATCCATATATACAAAATAATATAATTACTAATCTCATAAAAAAATCTCCTAGTCTTTCGAAAATAAAAATCCTGATATTAGATAGTTAGTTGGTTTGATTTCAAATTCAGCTTTTGGATATAATTCATTCCAATTATGCTTATTTAATTCATCTTGAGTTAAATAGTTTTTATTAAAGTATCCTTGAAAACCTACAATATCACTTTGATATTCTTTTGAGGTTCTATTTAAAAAATCTAAACAAGCATCTGAAAGAAATTTGTTAATTTCTGCTTCGATTTCACGTTTAGCTTCTTCAGTAGAATAGTCGTAATTTTTGTTAGCAGATAAAATGCTAGATTTTAAAGAGATTTCACAAGTTATTTTAGGAATATCATTTTCTAGAGTAACGTTTATTTTGGTTTTATTTTTAGAATTAGATAAACTGATACTCAGAGGTGTACTAGGGTCTTTAGGATTATATACTTCAATTGTAGATTCTTTAAATTCATTTGTTAATAGATTAAAACAGAAGGTATCTAATCCAGATAGTTTTCCAACCATTTTATAATCTTTAAATACAGCGAGTCCAATACTTTCAATTGTATCTCCTTTCGGAAAAGTGTAGATTGCTGTAGGTGCTTTGATATCTCCATGTAAACTAGAATAAAAATCTGTTAAAGGACACGTAGCGACATATGAAGTTATTTTAGCTGAATTAATAAATGAATTGTAAAATTTAGCGGATATATCTTCTATAGAAGAGGCTTTTTCTAATAGTTCTGAGGCTTTACCTTGACTTATCAGAACATTGCAAGTTGGTCTTATTTCAACATCATTAGCTAAAGTATTTATAAAATCTTCTATTCCTTGCTTAGCAAGTTCTTCTGATATAATTATTGCAGTACAGTGAGATAAATTTATTTCATTTACATTTTCTAAATTTAACATTGCCATTCCTAAACTAAAAGAATTACAATTTACTGTTTTGGTTTCAGTTTTAATTTTAGTTCCAGAATTTCCAGATGAATCTGGTTTAGCAATTTGTAAAGTCAAAGCTAAAGGTTCATCTTCAGAATCAGATATATCTAATCCTATGGCAATTGCATAAGACAATTCTTCAGTTTCTCTAGCATCATAGGAACTAGTAAAGGCAATAAACAAGCTTAGGATACAGGTTATTACGAGTAACTTTTTTTTCATCGAGAACGAATTTCCTTTCTTTTAAAGTTTCCAATAATTAAAATTAATAAGCTTAAAATAAGTGTTCCCCAAATATAATATTTATAAAAAGTTGTTTCTAAAAATTTAAATAGAGATTGATTTTGAAAAAGTATTAATAAACCAAAGAAAATTCCTAAAAAAGAATATGAATAGCTATTAGATTCAGTGCAATTAGTTAATTTTCCAAAAATATGGTTTATAAAATTTAAAGAAACACTTAGATATGAAAAGGCAGATATTATCCATAGTAATATAAAGGCAGCATCAGTTCTTTGCAAAAAATCCCCAAATTCAATACATCGTGTTAATAAATACATTGATAAAACTTCTTCACTGTGAGTAATAAAAGGAAATATAGTTAATAGAGTGGTTATAGTGAATACTAAAAATAAACCAGTAATTAGAGTGGAGATTAATGCAACTTTTTTGAAATCTTTTTTGTTTTTGAGTAATGGAGCTAGAAAGAAAAGATAAAGGAGAGCACTGTATGCAAAAAGATTTTCAGTTCCTTTAAGAAAAGTATTTGATAAATTAGTTCCTAAAATAGGATGAATTCTAGCAAATTCTAAATTGTTTATTGTTCCTAAAAATATAACAATTAAGCTTAGTAACATGAGCATTACTACAATACTATTAGTTTTTAAAATTGATTTAAGTCCTACGTGATTAGCAACAGCCATACATAAGAAAAAGGCTAGTAAAAGCAGATAAATAGGTGTTGTAGGAAAATAAATTATTTGTAATAGATTAGTAAATTCATAAATTACAGTAATTATGATAGTAGAAAATAATATAATAAAAACTGTGCCTATTAATATTTGAAGAGGCTTTTTTCCAACAAATTTTGAAATATCTATAATATCTTCATTAGGAAATTTTTTAAATAAAAAACTTATAAATAAAGCTACTAATAATGATAATATGCCAACATATATGATAGTAATAGGAGCACCAGTTTTTGACTGTTTAATTACTTCTTTAGGCAAATTTAATAAAATTTTATTTATCATAACTATTAAAATTAAAGATACAGCTTGGAATTTTCCGATTTTGAAATTCATTTTAAAACTCCTTTATTAGTTTTCCATTTCATACTGATTTTCTCTTCTTGTTTTGGTCTTTTGGTATTTAAGAAAGAACTTCTTTTTTCACGTTGCCATGCAGGTTTCATTAAAAATGATAGATCAGCATTTTTGTTTCCAATAGGAATATATGGAGAAAAATAAGATACTCCAAAAGATTGCAGATTTGAAAGTAAAATAAGTTGTATAAATATTCCTAAGCTTATTCCTAAAAATCCAGCAGTGTATCCTAAAATAAGATATACAAATCTAAAGCAACGTATAGTAAAGTTTAATGAAAAATCAGGAATTGCGTAAGAACATATACCAGTCATGGCAACAATAATTATTAAAAGTGGACTAACTAAGTTAGCAGATACGGCTGCTTCACCTAAAATTAAACCACCGATTATACCTATAGTAGAGCCAATTGGTGAAGGGACACGTAGACTGGCTTCACGAATTAACTCAAAAGAAACTTCCATTATTAATAGTTCAAATATTATGGGAAAAGGAATGGACTTTCTCATTGATGCTATTGCAAATACTATATCAGTAGGCAAGAGTTCTTGATGAAAATTGGTTATTGCAATATAAAATGAAGGTAAGAACATAGCTACAAAAAATGCAAGGCAACGTATTATTCTAGCTAAATTTCCGTATTGATATTGTATATTATTATCTTCAGGAGAAGAAAGAAAATCAACTAGTACAGCTGGAGCAATAAGAGCATAAGGACTGCCATTAACTAAGATGATAACTCTTCCTTGTAGAAGATTATTACAAGTTCTATCAGCTCTTTCAGTTGCAAACATTTGTGGATATAATACATGACTATTATCTTGAATTAATTGTTCTAATACACCAGAGCTTAAGAGTGAATCTATATCAACATTATTTAATCTGTATCTAACTTCATTTACTAAATCTTCGTTGGCGATATTTTTCATATAGCAAAAAGCTACAGCTGTTTTAGTGATATTACCAATTTGAAGTTGTTCAATTACTAAGTTTTCGTTGTTAACAGCTCTTCTTATTATTGAAGTATTTACACGAATATTTTCTACGAAAGCTTCTTGAGGACCACGTACAACGATTTCGTTTTCTGGTTTTGTTATGCTTCTAGTTTGAAAGCCTTTTGCTTCAACACAAAAAGCAACATCCAAAGTATCTACTAAAAGGCAAGTAAAACCTCCATTAATTTTATTTAATATTTCGGATATTTCACTTTCAGTAGATAAAGAGTTTTGAGTAACTAAAGAGTCTAATATAGATTGTTCTAAATTTGTTTTTTTTGTGGTTCTACAATTTAGACCATCTTGATTAGTAGTAAGATTATTTTCAAGATTTTCACAGTTAGTTAAATTTTTGTGCATAAGAGGAGTTAGAAGGAAATGATTAATTAAATCTGAATTAATTAATCCATCTATAAATATCAAACTAGCATTATATTGTTTTCCTTGGCTGTTTAATATAAATTTTCTTATACATATATCACTATTTATTTCTTGTGAATATAAACTACTAAATATTTCAAGATTTTTTGTTAGTGATTTAGTGAGAATTTCAGGACTTTGATTAGTCTCTGGAGTAGAATTATTATTACTATTAGGAAGATTAAATTTATGAGAAGTATCTAGTTTAAAAGATAAGAGTTCGTTTATGAATTTGTTTACTGACATTTTTCTCTCCTTTTTAGTGAATTTTAAATTTAGTATTTACAATTTTTTTATATTAATCCATATTTTTGAAAATTAAGTAATAAATTTCAAAATTGTAAATATACATTAATTAAAAGTAGTAGTCCATTAGAAGATTTAGGAGGGTATTATGGAAAATTTGGATATATATAAGGATATTGCAAGTAGAACTGATGGAGATATATATGTAGGAGTGGTTGGTCCTGTTAGAACAGGTAAATCTACATTTATTAAGAAATTTATGGAGTTATTAGTTTTACCTAATATTGATAATGAATTTAAAAAAGAGAGAGCTATAGATGAGCTTCCTCAAAGTGCAGGTGGAAAAACAATAATGACAACAGAACCGAAATTTATTCCAAATGAGGCTGTTGAAATTACACTTGAAGATAATTTAAAGTTAAAGGCACGTATGGTAGATTGTGTTGGTTATTTAGTAAATAATGCAATTGGTTATTTAGAAGATGATATGCCTAGAATGGTTAAAACTCCATGGTCAGAGGAAGAGATGCCTTTTGAAAAAGCAGCTGAAATAGGAACTAAAAAAGTTATTGAAGAACATTCTAGTATTGCAATTTTAATTACAACAGATGGTTCAATTACTGGTATTCCAAGAGAAGACTATGTTAGTCCAGAAGAAAGAGTGGCAAATGAACTTTCTGCTAAAGGAAAGCCTTTTGTTATTGTTTTAAATTCAGAGAATCCAGATAGTGAAGATTGTTTAAAATTAAGAGATGAGCTTGAAGAAAAATATAAAACAGCAGTTGTTCCTTTGAGTTGTAAAGATTTATCTTTAGATAATATTAATAATATTTTTTCTAAGATTTTGTTTGAATTTCCAATTGAGCAAATTAATATTAAATTCCCAAGATGGATAGAAGGTTTGCAAGATACAAATAGTATAAAAAATGAGCTACATAAAGAGATAAAAGAAGCTTTTTGTAATACAGTAAAATTAAAGGATGTAAGTAGTGATGTGAAAAAATTGCAACAGACTGAAATTATTACTAGAACAGATATTGAGAAAATCGACTTAGGAACAGGAAATGTTAATATAAATATTTCATTAAAAGAAGAATTATTTTATCAAGTACTTACTGAAATTACTGGTGAAGAAATTAATAATGAAGGAAAATTATTTGCTAAAATTACTGAGTTTTCACAAATAAAAAAAGAGTATGATAAACTTCAATATGCACTTCATGAAGTAAGAGAAAAGGGATATGGAATAGTTAATCCTACAGTTGATGATTTAATATTAGAAGAACCAGAGATTATTAAACAAGGATCAAAATTTGGTGTTAGATTAAAGGCTAAAGCTCCATCACTTCATATGATTCAAATTAATACAGAAACTGAAATTGCTCCAATTGTAGGTAGTGAGAAACAGTCAGAAGAATTAGTTAATTATTTACTTTCTGAATTTGAAGGAGATAAAAAGAAAATTTGGGATTCAAATATTTTTGGAAAGAGTGTTCATGATTTAGTTAATGAAGGTTTACAAAACAAATTAGCTAGAATGCCTGAAGATGCTCAAGTCAAAATACAAGAAACGCTTCAAAGAATCGTTAATGAAGGAAGCGGAGGATTAATTTGTATTATTTTATAAAATCAAAAAGATGTACTTTAAAATAAAGGTACATCTTTTTTTGTATTAAGTTGTCAGTGGAGACGTTCTTTTTTGATAACTATTTTCTTCTTAAGAGCTTGAGAATATTAGTGTTTTTTGATAAAATTAATAAGAGTTTTCAAGGGAAAGAATGTTAATATGGAAATAAAGAAAAATGAAATTTATGAAGTAGATATAATAGATAATGGTTATGAGGGAGAAGGTATTGCTAAAATTGATGGTTTTACTGTTTTTGTTCCTAATACTATAAAAGGTGAAAAAGTAAAAATAAAAATTTTAAAAGTTCTTTCTTCTCATGCTTTTGCGAAGGTAGAAGATTTTATAGAAAAGTCAGAATATCGAGTAGATTTAGATTGTGATACATATAGTCAATGTGGCGGATGTGCTATGAGACATATAAAATATGGAAAGACTTTAGAGATTAAAAAAAGTGCAGTCGAGTCTACATTAAAAAAACAAGGAATTGATGTTAAAGTTAATGATACTATAGGAATGGAAAATCCATATTTTTATAGAAATAAGTTGCAATATCCTTTGGGACTAAATAGTGAAGGAAATCCAATTATGGGTGTTTTTGCTCAAAGGTCTCATAGAGTTATTGAAACTAGTGAGTGTATGATTCAAAATAAAAGACTTCAAGAAGTTGCAAATGGTATTTTTAAGTTTATTAAAGAAAATAAAATACCTGTTTATAATGAACAAAATAGAAGCGGACAGATACGTCATTTAGTTCTAAGAATTGGAATTAAAACAAAAGAAGTGATTGTTACAATTGTTTCAAATGAAGGTAAAATAAAATTAGAAAATGAATTAGTAGAATATATTACTAAAAAATTTGGAGATGTTAAAACAATTGTTAAGAATATAAATTCTCAAAATACTAATGTAATTTTAGGAAAGAAAAATATTGTTTTATATGGTGATGGATATATTCATGATGATATTTTAGGATTTAAATTTAAAATATCACCTATGTCTTTTTATCAAGTAAACCCAGTTCAAACTGAAAAATTATATTCAAAGGCGATTGAACTTGCTGATTTAAAAGGTGATGAAACTATTTTTGATTTATATTGTGGAATTGGAACTATAGGAATTTGTGCTTCAAATAAAATTAAAAAATTATATGGAATTGAAACAGTTCCTGAAGCTATTGAAGATGCTAAGAAAAATGCTAGTTTAAATAATATAGAGAATAGTGAATTTTTTGTTGGTGATGTTGAAAAAACTTTACCTGAATTTATAGAAAAAAATAATATTAAACCAGATGTTGTTTTTATTGATCCACCTCGAAAAGGTTGTGACAGTATAGCTATTCAAACTATAAAAAAGATTGCACCTGAGAAAATCGTGTATGTTAGTTGTAATCCAGCAACACTTAGCCGTGATTTGAAAATGTTTCAAGATATGTATGAGATAAAAGAGATTACACCAGTGGATATGTTTCCTTTTACATCACATGTTGAATGTGTAGTAAATTTAATTTTAAAAAAATAATAGTAGTGTGAGTAATTTTATATTATAATAAATACAAATTAATTTTGGGAGAAAGTTTTGAGTAAAGAAGAAGTATTAAAATATATATCTGAAAATTACGAATTACCCGAAGAAGGAATGCAATATTTAGATGATACTGAATTTTGTAAAGAAATATTGGGTATTGAACCATCATTAATGTTTGATTTACCTATAGAAATACAAAAGAAAATGACATTAATAGATAGCAAGTATTTAGAAGAAGCAGATACAAATAGTTTATATGAAGATAAAGAATTTTTAAGAGAATTAATAGATAGTGATAATGATGTTTTATTGCAATTGAGAGGATATCCTATAGAGGATGAGTACATTAAAAACTTATCTATAGAATATATAAAGGGAGAAAGAATACCAACTAAAGGTTCTAAACTAGAAAAGATGAATACTAGAAAAATGTATTTAGCATCTACAAAACAAGTACGAGAAGATCATGATTTAGCTTTATATTTACTTTCTCAAGATATAAATTATCTTCCTGATATAAAAGATTCTAGTATAAGTGAAAATCCACAATATATAGCCCAATATATAAAGAAAAATCCACATAGATTTGCTAGTTATTCAGATAAAATTTCAAGTAGTTTAACACAAGAATTAGTTGAAACAGTTTTAAAATATGATTTTCAAAATTATAAGTTAATAGATGAAAACAATCCTTTGATGGAACAATTTTATAAATCAATAGCTAGAATTAGAGAAATTAGGCCAGAGTTGAAAATGGATAATCCTAATTTAAGATATGAATTATTATGTGATCCAGATTTTATAAATATGGACATTAATATTGTTAATAGTTTATTAGAATATGATACAGGAAATGTAGATAAGATTATTGAAATTAAAAATAATGGTAATTTTAAATATTTACTTGATTATATTGAGAAATATAAAAGCTTATATGGAAATAGTCTAGAAAATATTCAAAATGCAATTTCTTCTTTTGAGTCGGTTGAACAATTATTAGTAGATACAAATAATTTTGAAGGCATTTCAATTGATGATCCAAGAATAAAAACAATTATTGCGACAGGTAATAAATTTGGAATAAATAGTTTAGAAGATTTATCAAAATATGATGAAAAAGTTAAAGCTTATTATACTAGTAAAATACAAGAAGCAACAGAGATAGAAGACATAAGAAAAATATACTCAGAAATGCTTTTTAATGCAACTAGTGAAGAGTTAGAAAGTTTTGATGAGCAATATTGTAATCATAATATTAATGAAGTGGAAGCATATTCAAAAGAAAAACAAATTGAAAATCCTATTGATGAAGAATTCAAAAAAAGAAAAAAATTATATGATGCTTTAAAAGATGTTCAAGATATAGATGAATTAAAAAAATATTTTGATACAATGCCTTTAACAATTTGCGATATAGAAGAAACTCAGAAAAAAATTTCTAGTATGTATTCAAAAGGATATAATGCTGAAATGCTTGATTTAACAGATGATAGCTTAGAACATGAAGATTATCAAGGAATAGATGTAATAAAATTAAATGGTCAGAGTTTCAACCTTTTTATACATAGAATTTTTAATTTTGATTTTAATATGAGTAGTATTGCAAATGAAATAATTGAGAATCCGCATCAATGGAATTTAACAGAAGGAAGTAATACTATTTCAACTACTCTTATTACTGATAAAAAAATAGCTGCTTTATTTAGACCCTTACAAGAAAGCAGTTCTACAACATTACTTAAATTCGATAAAAAAGAAAAAGAAGATGAATATACAAGACATGTTGTGGAAGAATCAAGGAAAATACTTGAGGGAAAAAAATTAAAGCCTATAGATGAAAATGCAGTTTTTTATGGTTTTACAGAAACTTTATCTGATGGAATTATAAAGATGGATTCTAGTGACATGATGGTTGAACATGGAAAAGGACATTTAGAAACTAATACAAGTCGTTGTAGAATGAGATCTTCTGAAGATTTAGCATATTGGACAAGTGCAGATTATTGGAATGAGATTGTTCAAAAAAGAAAAGAAAATGATATAAGCAAAGCAGAAGAATTAAGACAGCAGAGGGGAACAGATAGAATACAACCATCTTGTATAATTTGTTTTGATGAGAAAATAAATGAACAATCATTATTAGCTGCAAGAACTCATAATATTCCAATAGTAATGATAGATAGACAAGCGTATTTAGATATTAATAATCAAAAATTAGAAGCGGCCAAAAGTGAGTTTTCGAAATCTTTATCAGAGGAAAGTTTAAGAGAAATATTTTATAGACAACCATATTATAAAATTGTTCAAGATATGCCTAATTTGATAAATGATATTAATAGTAATGGTGAAGTATCTTCAGAAGATAAAAAAATGAGTTTGCAGTATTTAGCATATTTAGGGCAACATTTTATAGAACAGTCAAGTGGATATATAATAGATGTTCCTGTTGAAGAATATAATGAAAAAATGCAACAATATATACAAGATATAGATAGACAATTACAAGGAAATGAGCAGACTTTAGTTACTATGGAAGATATGAAATCAGCATATACTGAAATATCTGCAAGTGATAGAAAAAGAAGATATGATGCAATAAAAAGTGATATTAGAGAGCTTAGTACAAAAGAAGGTGAGATAGTACATGAATAATGTAAATTCAGAAGTATATATGGATATTAGTATAATAATAGGTATGATGCCAAATGAGATGAGAAATAGAATTAGTAAGGGGTTTATAAATTTTGTTGAAAGCAATAAAGCTAATAATTATGTATCAAATATAAATCCACAGATACCATTAAAAGAGCAGAATATCAGAAAAGAAACTAAAGAAATGCTTGGGATTATTTATAGAGATTATTTATGTGATGAAGAAGAGAGAGTTAATTTACTAGAAAAAGAGAAAAAAGAATTATTAGAATTGGAAGCTCAGAAGCGAGAAAAGTATGATCCAGATAATATTTTCAAGAAAAATGATATAAAGGAAAATATAAATGAAGATATTGTTACAAATGAAGTTGCAATGATAGAATACAAAGAGAAAGAATCAATTATAACAAAGATTATAAATAAAATTAAAAGTTTTTTACATATATATTGATAGTATAAAAAGAAAGAGTAAGTTTATGGAAAAAATTTATGTAGGACATTCTAAAAAAATTAATTATAAAGAAAGATTATACAAAGTAATCAGGGAATGTGATGAATTGAAAAAATATGAGGTGGTTCTGCCACATGAGTTTGACGAGTTTTCATCTAATACTAGGGACTTTTATAATAGTTTAGATTTATTTATAGCAGATGTAAGTATTGCAGGAACTGGATTAGGAATTGAACTTGGATGGGCATATGATGATAATGTTCCAGTATATTTTATATATGAAAAAGGTTCAAAAGTTGGTAATTCGGTTAAATGTATATCAGGTAAATTTTATGAGTATGCAGATGATGAATCTCTATGTAGTGTATTATTAGAAATTATAAATGATTGGAATAAGAAAAGATGAAAGAGAAAATATTAGTGAGTAGTTGCTTGTTAGGACTTAATTGCAAATATGATGGTGGTAATAATGCTTCAAAAGAAGTAGATGAATTTTTAAAAGATTATGAAGTGATTCCTATTTGTCCAGAAATTATGGGTGGACTAGCAACTCCACGTGTTGCAGCTGCTAGATGTGGTGATAAAGTGATTACTAAAGATGGAAAAGATGTTACTGAGCAATATTTTAAAGGTGCAGAAGAAAGTCTTTTTTTAGCTAAAAAGTATGATGTTAAAAAAGCGTTATTGAAATTAAGAAGTCCATCTTGTGGAAGCGGTAAAATTTATGATAGTACATTTACTAATACACTAATTGATGGAAATGGTGTAACAGCTGAATTACTAAAACAAAATGGGATAGAAATAATAACTATAAAATAATTTAAAAATAATATTGAGAAATGTAAAAAAATGTAGTAATATAAGAATACTTAAATAGAGTAGGAAATAAATAGTTAAGACTCAATAGACGGGAAGTTGTTATTGAGGCAAAACGAAAGTTGCTTATTTATTTTCGCATTCCGCTATCAAAGTTTTTTTAAAGAGGATTATTATATCTTCTTTCTTTGTAGTGTGAAAACTCTAAAGAAGGGAGATTTTTTTATGTCAAAAATTAAGAAAAGTGTATTAGCTGCAATGTTACTTGCAGTATTCATAGTATTTAATAGGTTTGTTTCAATAAAAACAGAAATATTAATTATAAGTTTTACATTTATTCCAATGATGATGTCAGCAATTTGGCTAGGACCAGTATATAGTACAGTAGTTGCATTATTAGGAGATTTTATTGGAGCAATTTTATTTCCATTTGGACCATATTTCCCAGGATTTACAGTAAGTAATGCGCTTTCAGGTTTAATATATGGATTATTTTTATATAATAAAGGAAATGAAATGAGTAACAAAAAGTTAGTTGTTATGCTTATTATTAGTAGTGTATTACAATTAGTTGTAGTAAATATTTTTATAACTTCTTTATGGATTCATATGTTATATGGAAAAGCTTATTTAGCTATTATGGCAGGTAGAACTGTTACACAACTTGTAATGATTCCTATACATGTTGTATCAATTTATATGTTAGAAAAATTTTCTAGACCATATATGAAAAAATATTTGTATGAGGAGAAATAAATATGGATGTAGAAAAATACTTATCAAAGTTTTATAAAACTACAGAAAATCCTACGTTAGATGCTATGGAATTTTTTATGGAGGAGTTTAATCATCCAGAACAAAAATTAAAATTTATACATATAGCTGGTACTAATGGAAAAGGTAGTTGTACTGAAATGCTTACCAATATATTAATAAAATCAGGTTATAAAGTGGGAAAGTTTATGAGTCCTCATTTAGTAAAATCAACTGAAAGAATGAGCGTTCAAAATAGTGATATAACTTATGAAGAAATGGGAAATTTAATAAAAAGAATAGAGCCTAAAATCGAAAAATACCAGAAAAAAGCTAAAAGAAAAGTTACTTTATTTGAACTAGAAACAACAATGGCTATGATATATTTTGCTGAAAATAATTGTGATTTAGTAGTATTAGAAACTGGCCTTGGTGGTTTATATGATTGTACAAATATTGTAAATCCACTTATTTCAGTTATTACTAGTATTGGATATGACCATATGAAAGTTCTTGGAAATACTTTAGTAGAAATTGCTGAGCAAAAAGCAGGAATAATAAAAGAAAACTCTGATACAGTATTTGCCTTATCTGATGAAAAAGATGTTAATGAAAAAATAGAGCAAACATGTATAGACAAGTATAATAAATTGCATACAGTAAAAAAAGAAGATATTAAAAATTACGAATATAATCAAAAATATCAAAAGTTTGATTATAAAGATTATAAAGGGATTATTATTAATTTAAAAGGTGAAAAACAAATTATAAATGCTAGTATCTGTATAGAATGTGTACAAATATTAAGAAATAAATTTTATGAGATTTCAGATGAAGCGTTGCGAAGCGGATTAAATACAGTAATACATAAAGGAAGATTTGAGGTAGTAAATCAAAAACCTTTAATGATTTTTGATGGGGCTCATAACAAGCCAGCAATAGAAAATTTTATACATAGTGTTGATATGTATTATAAAGATGCTAGTAAAGTGTATATTATTTCTATATTGAATTCTAAAGATTATGATATGATTTTAAAAAATCTTTTGAAAGATGAGAAGTCAGTTTTTATATTTACTGATGGAAATAACAAAGAATCTTATGTAGCAAAAGAAGAATTGTTAAAAACTGCAAAAAAATATACTAAAAATAGTAATTTATATACATATGAATTAGAAGAGGCAATTGATTTTGTATGCGAAAATTATGAAGAAGATGTAGTATTTTTTGTAGGAAGTTTTTATATATATGGAACAGTTCAAATGTTGTTAAAGGAAGAGAAAGATGATTAAAATTGAAGATGTAAGCTTTAGATATAAGAATAGTGAAAATGTTTTAGAAAATATAAATTTAGAGATTAATGAAGGTGAATTTATTAGTATTGTTGGAAAAAATGGTACTGGTAAATCAACTATTCTTAATTTGCTTGCTGGTCTTATGAAACCGACTAAAGGAAAAATTTTTGTAGATGATATAGATACAAAATCTAAAAAAGATTTTATAGATTTAAGAAAGAAGCTTGGAATAGTTTTTCAAAATCCAGATAATCAAATATTATTTCCAAGAGTGTATGAAGATATAGAATTTGGATTAAAAAATTTAGACATAGATGATAGAGAAAAAAGAATTGAAGAAGCATTAAAAACTGTAAATATGTTAGCGTTTAAGAATAGCGATACATATGAATTATCTTTAGGACAAAAACAAAGAATTAATATAGCAAGTATGTTAGCAGTTAAACCTAAATATATAATTTTAGATGAACCAACAACAATGATAGATTCAAAAGAAAAAGAGAATATTTATAAGTGTTTGAGAAACTTAAAAGAAAGTGGAAATACAATTATTTTTGTAACAAATAATGTTGACGAAATCTTATTATCAGATAAAATAATGATTTTAGAAGAGAAGAAAATAAAGCATATATTTAATAAATCTGAAATTTTAGATAATGTGGAATTATTAGAAAAATCAGAAATTAAAATACCAGATATAATACAAATTCTTTTAAAATTAAAAGAAATAGGAATAGATATAAATTTAAAAGAATGGACATTTTCAGAAATGATAGATGAGATTGTACAGGTATACAAAAAATGAAAAATATGATTAAGCTTATTATTTTTATAGTATATACAATAGCTATTTTCTTTATATCAGATTTTATATTATTAGCAGTACTATTTTTATTAAATTTTTTGATAGCGGTTATATTAAAAATTAATTTAAAAAACATGTTGTATAATCTAAAAATATTATTACCTTTTATAATATTTACAAGTGGTATAAATATTGTTTTTGATAGTTTAATTGCTGGTATATTAATTGGTGTAAGAATACTTATTTGTTATAATGTTACATATGTGTTTTCAAAAACGATGACATCAAGTGAATTAGCTAACGCGATTAAAAGTTTATGTTTTCCACTAAAATTATTTAAAATAAATACTGAAAATATAGGATTAATGGTTTCGATTTCAATTTGTATGATTCCTGTTTTAAAAAGTGAAATATATTCAGTAATTCAAGCAATGAAATCTAAAGGAAAAATTATCAAGATAAATGGCATAGCGGTAGCAATGAAACCAATTTTAATTTCAATATTGAGAAGAACTAATGAAATAGAAAAAACTTTAATTGCTAGAGGATATGAAAGTGAATAATATCGAAAGTGTTATTTAAAACACTTTCTTTTTTTATGAAAATATCAATAAAAAGGTTGAGGCAAAAGAAATACTGTGATATAATACAAATGTTCGTAAAAAAGTTTTATAGATTGGAGAGAAAATGTCAGAAAATAGTAAAGAATATTGGAATGATACATATTGGTTAGATAATATTAAAAACAATAAAACAGATTTTTTAAAAGATAATTGGATGGAAAAATATAAAAATGAAATCAACAACCTTGAATATAAGGTTGCTATAGATTTAGGTTGTGGTATAGGGCAAGATACAAAATGGCTATTAGATAGAGGTTTTGATGTTACATCTTGCGATATATCAGATATTGCTTTAAATAAATTGAAAGAATTAGTGCCTAATAGTAAAACAATGCAAGTTGATGTTAAAGAAAAATTGCCATTTGATGATAATTCAATAGGACTAATTAATGCTAATTTATCAATCCATTATTTTAATATGGAAACAACAATAAAAATATTTAATGAAATATATAGAGTATTAAAGCCAAATGGTTTATTTATTGGCAGAATGAATTCTGATAAAAATGATGGGTATATAAAAGAAACTACTAAAGAAATTGAAAAAGATTTTTATTATGATTATGGCAGATATTTTAGATTATTTAATAAAGAGCAGTTTAATATGTTAACAAAAGAATGGAAGATTATTGTGTTAAATGAAGATATAACAGTTAGGTTGAATAGAAAAAAAGCATTATGGGAGTTTATTTTAGAAAAATAGTGGTGAGATAAAATTGTTTTTGACTGTCTAACTGATGATAGTAAAGATAATTTTTTGAGGTGATAGTATGGGGAAAGTTTTAAGAATTAGAGAAGTTGGAGATCCAATATTAGCTAAAAAATGTAAAGCAATTGATATTAAAAATATTGATGAAGAGATATTAGAAGATATTGAAGATTTAAAAGAAACATTGAATTTTACAGAAGGCTTTGGAATTGCAGCTCCTCAAGCTGGAATTAATAAAAGAATTGTAATTATTCAAGTAAATAAAGAAAAATGTACATATAAAGATTG
>CAQPBJ010000004.1 GCA_948852945.1 uncultured Clostridia bacterium
ACTATTATATCCTCTTTAGTCATATTACCATTACTATTTTCAGGTACTTGAATTAATTTATATCCTTCAAATACTTTGTTTTCTGTTGTATATAGATCGTCTTCATGTCCAGTTTCTACTACATCTGGAGTTATTTTTTCTCCTGTTGTTTTGTCTATATATTGTGTTGTAACTTTGGCTCTATGAATATAGTAATATGTTACTGTTATTGGATTGACTGTCATTGTTCCTTCGCTATTTGCTGGTAATCTATCTTCTACTAAGTCATATCCTGTAAAGTCCTTAGATGGAATATTATACTCGTCTCCTTCGTTTCCTTCGTGAGTTCCATTGTATAATACATCTCCACTAATTACATCTATATGTTGTTCGATTACTCCTCCTGATATGTGTAAATAGTAGTATTTTAATACTATTTCATCTTTAGTCATGTTTACTGTTTTTTGTGCTGGTTCTTGTACTAAGATATAATCATCAAATGTTTTTGTTTCTGTTACGAATTCGTCTCCTACTAAGCCTTCATCTGTTCTTTCATCTAGTATTTCACCTGTTGTTATATCAATATATTGAACTGTTGCTCTAGTGTTTTGTAGGTAATAATAAATTACTGTTAAAGGTTCTACTTCCAGTTGACCTGTAGTGTTTCCACTATTTCCAACTAAAGTATATCCTTCAATTTCTTTAGCATCTGTTCTATACATCTCTCCTACTTTACCAGTTTGTTTTTCTGGTTTAGCAAGTTCGATGTCTGTATCTTTTTCTAAGTAGTAAATATTTAACTCAGCATCTTTTACTGCATAGTAATAAGTAACTTCAATTACTTCTTCAGTCATTATACCTGTAGCATTTGTTGGAATTTCAACTAAAGCATATTTAATTGGTATATCATCTGCTGAAGTTGTTGTATAAGTAGAATCTATTAATCCTTCAATCTCAACATCTTCGCTTAATTTATTAGTTGTGCCTTCTTCGTAGTGATGTACTATTACTTTAGTTGATTTTAGCCTGTAGTAGTAAATTACTTCGACAGTATCTTCTGTCATTGTACCAGTTGCATTTGCTGGTGATTGAGCCAATTCATATTTACTTGGAACTTCACTTGATGTTTCAGTTTCATAGTCATCTCCTACTTTACCAGTAACTGTTACATCATTTGCTACTTTAGTTGTAGTTCCTTCAGCGTAGTGATGAACTACAACAGTTGCATCTTTCTTAGTGTAATATAAGTTAATTACATTATCTTTTGTAGCTATAACTAATTCATCAACATTAGCTGAATCAAAGTTATATCCATAGATATCAACCACTTCATCTGACGCTTTTATAACATCTTCAAATGTTACATTATCAACTACCTTTTGATCTTTTAATACTTTGTTAGTATCTTTTTCTAGATAGTTAACTGTATAACTTAAATCTGTACGTTTTGTATAGTAGATATTAATTACATTTTCACTAGTTGTTATTACTAGCTCGTCTTTATCAACTGAGTCATAGTTATAACCATCAATTTCAATTACTTCACTGCTTGAAGTTATCACATCTTCAAGTGTTACATTATTAACTACTTTTTGAGTACTTAATACTTTATCAGTATCTTTTTCTAAATAGTTAACTTTGTAGCTTAAATCGCTACGTTTTGTATAGTAAATATTAATTACGTTTTCGCTTGTAGTGATTACTAACTCAGCTTTATCAACTGAATCATAGTTATATCCGTCTATTTCTATTACTTCATCACTAGATGTTATAACATCTTCGAATGTTACATTATCAACTACTTTTTGAGTACTTAATACTTTGTTAGTATCTTTTTCTAAGTAGTTAACCTTATAACTTAAGTCATTACGTTTTGTATAGTAGATGTTTATTAAGTTTTCTCCTGTCTGTATTACTAATTCATCTTTATCAACTGAATCATAATTATATCCATCAATTTCGATTACTTCATCTTCTGTATTTATAACATCTTCGAATGTTACACTATCAACAACTTTTTGAGTATTTAATACTTTATTTGTATCTTTTTCTAAATAGTTAACTTTATAGCTTAAATCTCTACGTTTTGTATAGTAAATATTAATTACGTTTTCTCCTGTAGTAATAGTTAAGCTATTCTTATCAACTGAATCATAATCATATCCATCGATTGTAATGATTTCATCACTTGAATTTATTATATCTTCAAATGTCATATCGTTAACTACTTTTTGAGTGCTTAATATTTTATTAGTATCTTTCTCTAAGTAATTTACTTTATAAGATAAGTCGTTACGTTTTGTATAGTAGATATTAATTACGTTTTCCCCTGTTGTTATAGTTAACGTGTCTTTATCTAATGAGTCGTAGTTATATCCATCAATTTCAATTACTTCATTACTTGAAGTTATTACATTTTCAAATACTTGATTTCCAACAACTTTTGTTGGGCTTAGCATTTTATTTGTATTTTTCTCTAAGTAGTTTACCTTGTATGAAAGTCCATTTACTTTTGTATAATAAATATTAATAACATTATCTTTTACAGCTATTGTTAAATTTTCTTTATCTGCTGAATCATAATTATATCCGTCTATTGTTATTACTTCATCATTTGTATTTATTACAGACTCAAATTCTATATTATTAACTGTCTTTTGTTCATGTAGTATTTTATTTGTATTTTTTTCTAAGTAATTTACTTTATAGCTTAAGTCGTTACGTTTTGTATAATAGAAATTAATTATATTATCATCTACTTCTATTGTTATTGTTTGCTCTGTTGGTTCTTGTTTTATATATCCTTCTATATTTATTGCTTGTTCTGTTATATTACTTTTATAAGTTTGTCCATTAACAATTTTTTGTTCATGTAATACTTTTTCAGTATCTTTTTCTAAGTAATTTACTGTATAACTTAAATCATTACGTTTTGTGTAATAGAAATCAATTGTATTATCATTTAAATCTATTATTATTGTTTGCTCTGCTGGTATTTCTTTGTTATATCCTATTATATCTATTGCATTTTCTGTTATATTGTTTTGATAAATCTGTTTGTTAACAACTTTTTGTTCATGCAATACTTTATTAGTGTCTTTTTCTAGATAATTTACTGTATAGCTTAAGTCATTACGTTTTGTATAATAGAAATTAATTACATTATTTTCTATAGCTATTGTTATTGTTTGTTCTGTTGGTTCTTGTTTTACATATCCTTCTATATCTACTGCTTGCTCTGTTACAATTGATTGATATGTTTGTTCATTTACATTTTTTGCAACTTTTAACACATTTTCAGTATCTTTTTCTAGATAATTTACTGTGTAACTCAAATCATTACGTTTTGTGTAATAGAATTTAATTGTATTATTTTCTACTGATATTGTTATTGTTTGTTCTGTTGGTTCTTGTTTTACATATCCTTCTATATTTATTGCTTGTTCTGTTACTGTTGCTTGATATGTTTGATTTGTTACTATTTTTGCTATATTTAATACTTTATTAGTGTCTTTTTCTAGATAATTTACTGTATAGCTTAAGTCGTTACGTTTTGTATAATAAATATTTATTACATTATTTCCTGTAGTAATGGTCAATAGTTCTTTATCAGCTGAATCATAGTTATATCCATCAATATCAATTACTTCATCACTTGATGTTACTGTGTCTCCAAAGGTCATATCTCCACAAGTATATTTAGGAGCTATAATCTCATTTGTATCTTTTTCAAGATAGTTTACTTCATATCTTAATCCTGTTACTTTTGTATAAAAAATTGCAATAACATTTTCATCATTGTTTATTCCTAAATTTATTTGATCTGGTATGCAATAAGCATAATTATATCCATCAATTGATATTACTTCGTCTTCAGAATTTATTAGTTTGTTAAATTCTTGATTTGTTACTACTCTTTCTTCGTGTAAAACCTTGTTATCGTCAGTATTATCTAATGTTGAGTCTGATTCTAAATATTTTACTGTATAACTTAAGTCATTTCTCTTTGTATAGTAGAAATTAATTACATTGTTTTCTACAGCTATTGTTATTGTTTGTTCTGTTGGTTCTTGTTTTACATATCCTTCTATATCTATTGCTTGTTCTGTTACTGTTGCTTGATATGTTTGGTTATTTACTATTTTTTCTGTATTCAATACTTTATTAGTATCTTTTTCTAGGTAATTTACTGTATAACTTAAATCATTTCTCTTTGTGTAGTAGAAATTAATCACATTGCTTTCTACAGCTATTGTTATTGTTTGTTCTGTTGGTTCTTGTTTTACGTATCCTTCTATATCTATTGCTTGTTCAGTAATTTGATTTTGATATGTTTGATTATTTACTACTTTTGCTGTATTCAATACTTTATTAGTATCTTTTTCAAGATAGTTAACTGTATAGCTTAAGTCGTTACGTTTTGTATAATAAATATTTATTGTATTACCTGTTACATTTATTGTTAAGCTATTTTTATCAAATGAATCGAAGTCATATCCTTCAATATTCACTTTTTCAGTATTTGAATCTACTACTGTTCCATATATTACATCTTCTACTTGTTTTTGTTGTTTTAGCACTTGGTTTGTATCTTTTTCTAGATAATTAACTATATATTGATAAGATTTTAACCTATAATAATATGTTACTTCTATTTGTTCTAAAGTCATTGTTCCAGTAGCATTTTCTGGTGTAGAAACTAATTCATAATATTCTGGAATATTTGTTAAGGCTTCTGTTGCATACTCACTCGTAACTTTTCCATTTATCTTAATGTCTTCTGCATTTTCTCCATTGATTAGTGGAACAGGCGTTGTTGTTTCTTCAATATAATGGTGAACTAAAACAGAAGCATCTTTTAATTTATAATAATAAGTTACTTCTTGATTTTCTTTAGTAATTTCACCTTTTGGTTCTCCTTCTACACTTGCTAACTCATATTCTTCTGGAATATCTGTTGCTTCGGTAGTTTCATAGTCATCCCATAATAATACATTGTTAATTTTATCTTCAGATAATTTTTCTGTTGTTCCTTCTTTATAATGATGAACTGTAAGTGTTGCTGGAATCTTTTTATATGTATTTGTAATATTAATAGTTATACCATCTGTTTCGTCTACTTTTTCTGTAGTACTTTCATACTTTTCACTTGTATTTTCTTCAACAACTATATACGTGTATTTTTCAGTATTATTCTTCCATATAGGTACATTTTCAAAATTATATTGCCAATTGTTTTCTGCTGTTACTTCTTGACTTGCAAATACTATTTCATCTCGTAATAAGTTAATTTTTATTTTTTCAGGTCTTTTTCCTTTTTCATTATTGTCATCATTCCAAATTTTAGTTCCATTAACACTTGTATATAATTCATCTGCTTTTAATGTATTTGTAAGTGTAAATTCTCTTTCATCTTCTGTTGTTTCAACTTTAGTTAATTCATATAAATTAACATTATCTATAACTGAATATTTATATTTTTCATTTGTATTATCGCTAATTGGAACATTTTCAAAAGTATATTCCCAATTATTTTCACTACTTATTGTTGCTGTTTGATATTCTATATCATTTTGTAATAATTTTATTTCTATATTATCTGGTCTAACGCCTAAACTATTCGTGCTATCTTCCCATACTTTATTTACTTTTAAATTGAAAGTATCTTTTAATGAAATTTGCACTATATTTGAATTTATTCCTGAAATAAAGTCTATTTCATTTCCTTTTTCATCTATAGCTGTCCATTCTGACCAACATCCATTATATGCAAAGGCCTCTTGATTTCCACTTGTAGTATCAGTTTCTGCTGGTGCTATCATTTTTATAGTTACGTATATATATGAACTACCTGGTAAAATCGCTTTATTTCCTTCACTATCTAAAAATTCAAATGCTAAAGATTTTACTTTAGTTTTATCTACTGTTTCTGTATATTCTTTCCAACTTGTATCTTTTCCGAGTTCTTCAACTAATTCGTTTTCAGAATAGTATGTTTTAACAGTATATCCTTGTGATTCTGCATATGATGTATCTATTCCTTCAAAATTACCTTTCCAATGTTCTTTGTTTCCATAAGCTTTTACAGTATTACCTTCTTTGTCTTTAGCATATTCTTCAATAGAATCATATATTACTAGATTGGTCATAGCATTTATCCCTGAACGAGCTCTTAATTTATATGTATATTCTGCTTCATTTGAAACTTTTGCCAGTTTATCTGTATAATTGCTTTTATCAGTTTGTACAAATGCTTTAATATCTTGATGGGACGATACAACATGATTGATAACATAATTTTGCATCTCATAATTAAACTTTTCTTCTATATCTCCATCTTCGTCAATATCTACAAAATCTTTATCTACTGTACCATCGTCTTTTCCCGAATTTTTCCATCCATATTTAATAAATAGATTCTCATCTTGTATTATTGGTTGATAGTACATTCTTGAAGCATAGTTTACTCCATATATTTCAATATTGTCATATGAAATTGAAAGTGGAATAGAAAATTGAAAATATAAAGATTGTAGATAATTTTTATTTATGAATTCCTGTATATAAATTGGTTCATTTCTAAAATCAATTATAAGTTCTATTTTGGTACGTCCTGTATTATTCCAATTTTGAATCGTATTTAATGTTAAGTGTTCTTTTAAAAAATTATTCAATTGTTCTTCATTTTGTACATATTCGTTATTTATTTTCAAATATTCCCATTTGTTATAATGCTTACTTTTTGATATACTATTTTTTATGTACTCTTCTGTTCCATTGAATTCTACTCCTAATGGTAATAATTCATACAATTTAAATCCATATATGTTTTCAATATATGTTGTATCACTATTTAGAGCATTTAAATCCCAATTAACATCAAACTCTACTTTTTCTTTTTCCAAATTTTCTTTAATTGATGAAACTGATAACTTATCAATATATGTATTATATGTATCATTATTCTTATATTTGTATTCTCCTTTGGCTCTGTGCATATAATGTCCATATTTTTCTATATCATAGTTTGCAATATCCTCTCCAATATTTCCTTGGTAATTTTCAAGAGATACATTGTTTACATATATATATTCTGCATTTTCTTGTTTTTCATATTTTTCCATAGCACTTATTGCATAAATACTACCTTCTTCTTTTAAATTTTCTGAACGGAAAACATCTATATATGCTCTCAAATAGTTTCCCTGTTCTTTTACCCATGCTCCTTCTCTTAAATCTTTATATAAAACATAATAAGCTACAACATTTTCATTTTCTTTAAATGTTATATATTTCCCAGATGCACTAGTACTCCAAGAACTATATTTTACAAATTCTTCTTCATTTGCATGCCTTACATATAATTCTATTTCATATTTTCCATTTCCATATGTTACATTATTTGAGTTTACAATAGGTTGTATATCTATTGTATTAATTCTATATTCATTATCTAAAAGTTTAGAAAAGTTTCCAACTTCATCAGTAATTCCAAAAATATCATTATATACTTTTAAATTATATGTTTTACCTGTATATTTTACATCAAAAATAGTGACGAATTGTGGCTTTGCTATACCTTTTTTTATTAGATTATATGTAGCTTTACCTAAATAACTTCTAATATTTAGTGAATCTAATTGTCCATCATAAGAAAAGTTGAAATCATCTAATATAATTCCATCTATCTTGAAACTTTTAAAACATTCTATATTTTCTTCTGAATTTTTAAATGCAATATTATCGCAATAATCTCCATATATGTCAAATGATTGAGAAATTGTTTGTCCTTCATAATTTTCTTTAGGATATCCTACATATACATATGTAGCCCATGGCATGCTTCCATTTCCCATTTTCCATGTTCTATCTGTTATATATAGTCCATTTTCATTGGGTTCTATTTTTTGCATTTCGTAATCTAATGCTATACCACCTGCTGGAATATTTATACTAAATAAATATTTTTTTACTAGTCTTATATTCTCTAGGTAGCTCCCCATATCAATTTTATATTTTACCCAAATATAATTTTGAGCATTTTCAGGTAGACCATCGTATGAAACTAAAGCTTCTTGTACACTAGCTTTAGCTTTTGAATATGGTGATTTGGGTGATGAAAATGAAAAATGAATTAAATCGCTATTTATCTCATTATTTAATTGTGCTTTTAATTCTGCTCTTTCTATTTGAAAGACATCTTCGCTGTCAATTCTATATGAAACTTGTATAGTCCCTTCTACATTCGTTCCTTGTTCTATTGCTATATTATTTGTAAGTATATATTCATTAAAATATTTTACTTTTGAATCATAAATACTTTGTATTTCTTCTGTTTCTTGATAACTCCAATCATACTGTTTATTCTCTTGCTTCAGTTCATCTGCTGATATTGCTTCAGCTTTCATTGGGTTTGCCCAATAGTCTTTGGTAGTAGAAGGTGAACTAGTATTTTTTTTGGTATTGGTCATATATTTTCCTAAGTTATCTACTTTTATCTGTAATTGACCTGGTTCGTATGTAGTTACTACATTGGTATTTTTATAATTAATTTGCATTGTAATAACTCTAGTTTCATCTTTTGAAATGGCATCCCAGTCAATTTCAGTTAATGGTGTTTTTCCATTATCAACTGATGAGTCATAAAAAACTAAACCAAGTTCCCAATTATCTTTTTGTATTGTTTCTGAGTCTGCTAATGCTACTGTTTTTTCTACTTGTTTTATTTTTCTATCTTTTTTATTTTTTAAAAAAATTGTCGCACTGCTTGTTAATATAATTATAATAACAAGTAATATTGTTATTATAATATTTTCCTTAGTTAAAACTCCGTGTGCGTATGTGTGCTACAGCGTCAGTGGTTTGCTGTCTTTGTTCTTTCTTCTTTTCTTTTGACTTTTTCTCTCTTGATAGCATTACAATATCTCCCTTATATATTTTTCTATTCTAATTTGTTTTTAAAATATTTATATATACGTGTCAAGGTAATATAATTAGCATATTATATACTTTTAGACAAAATAAGACATAAACCGCTTTATTTATGCGATTTATGCCTTATTATTTTCTGAATGTTATAAAATTAATATCTTTTGTTTTACATTTTTTATTTTTTATTACGCTTATGCACTTTTGCAGTTATTTTTATATTTCTTTTCCACATTTTTTTCGCATAGTGTGTTATTTATTCTGTTACCTCATTGCTTGATTCTGGTGTATTACTTTCTTCTGGTTCACTTGGCGTTGATTCTGGCGTTGTTTCAGGGCTTTCAGATGGTGTCTGACTAGGTGTTTGGCTTGGAGTTTGACTTACTGTAGGTGTTACGGTTTGTGATGGTGTTGGCGTTGTTGAAGTTGAAGGCACTGAAGTTCTTGTTTCTTCTTCTGGTGCTGTTATTTCATCTACTGGTGCTTGAATTGTTCCTGTAGAGCTATCGTCATAGTATGATTCATCTAATATCTCGCTTCCTCCATGTATTCCGCATATATCTGGTTTAGTACCTTTTAAGAAATTTTCTTTATGTGTATTTGTACATCCGCTTCTTGCTATTTTTCCTGTTTCATCACATATTGTTAATACTGCTATTTTATTTGGTTTTTCAAATCTTTTTCCCTCTAAGCCCACATGTATTCTTGACATTACATTAGCCCATAATAACCCTGATGGGTTTCTTTTGTTGTAATCTATGCTTTCACATTGATCATATCCATACCAACAAATACAAGTATAATATGGTGAAAAACCACACAACCATCTATCAAAATTATCATCTGTTGTTCCTGTTTTTGCTGCAATATCTATTCCTTTTATTCCGCAATACTTTGCTGTTCCATGATTTCCTATTATTGGCTGTGTTAATAAGTCTTGCATTATGTATGCAACTTCTTCTGAGAATACTTTTCTTTTTTCTTGCTTGGTTTTTATTAGTGTTTTACCGTTATTTCTTTTTATTTCTGTATAAAAAGTTGGTTCTATGTATTTACCGTTATTGGCTATTGTTGCGTATGCTCCTGCCATTTCTAATGGACTTATTCCTTTATCTAGTCCACCTAGTGCTAATGCTAAGCTTTCGTCTTTTTCTGTTAGTGTTGATATTCCCATTTTCTTTAAATATCTCATTGATGTTTTTGGCGTTAAATCTTCCATTATTTCTACAAATGGTACATTTTGTGATGACTCTATAGCTCTTCTTACTGTTATTTCTCCTAATGGTGATGTATAGTCTATTGGGTGATAACCTTCTGCAAAATCTCTTTCTGTATCGTCTACAATGGTTGCTGCTGTTATTATTTTCTTATCTATTGCTGGCGCAACAACTGCTATTGGCTTTATGCTTGAGCCTGTTTGTCTTATACTTTGTGTTGCTCTATTTAGTGGTCTTGATTCTGTTTTTTCTCCTAAACCTCCTGTGCAACCTAATACTTCTCCTGTTTTATGGTCTAGTATTACCATTGCAGCTTGAGAATGATCGCCTCCAATATTTGAGGCTAGCTGATATTTTTCTTTTTCAAATTCTTCTTCAATGTTTTTTTGAATACTACTATTTTGTGTACTGTATATACTTGAACCTGATAATTCTAAATAATTTTGTGCAAATTGTTTTGATATTTTGTATTTTTTACTTATTTCTTCTACTACTTGATTTATTAATGCATCTGTATGATATGAATATACTCCATTTCCTGATTCTTGCTGTGCTTTTTCAAAATGTAATCCTTCGTTTACTTTTGCTATTGCTTCATCACATTCGGAACTTGAAATTTTATTTAGCTCTTCTAATTTATTTAAAACTATTTTTGTTCTTTTTTTAATTTTTTCTGAATTATCTGCTTGTCCGTAAGGATTATAAGAATTTGGAGAATGATTTATTCCTGCTAAAAATGCGCATTCTTCTAGACTTAAATCTTTTGCTGATTTATTAAAATAATATTTTGCTCCTGCTTCTACTCCATATATATTTGGTCCAACATATATAGTATTTAAGTAGCAGGTTATTATTTCGTCTTTGCTGGCGCATCCTTCTAAGTTCCATGCTTTCCACCATTCTTTTACTTTTCTAGTAATACTTGTTTTTGAGTCTCCTGTCATATTTTTAACTAATTGCTGTGTTATTGTACTTCCTCCAAAAGATGATTTCCCAAAGTGTATTAAATATGAACCTGTTGCTGCTATTGTTCTTTTTCCATCTACTCCATGATGTTTATAAAATCTTTCGTCTTCAATTGCTATATATGCTTGTTTCAATACTTCTGGTATTTCTCCTGATGATACTGTTTGTTTTACTTTTGTATCACCTATTTTAGCAATTTCTGTTCCTTCGGAATCAATTACTATAGAACACTCACTTATTAGCATGTCTTTAGCTAATTTTCTCCATCTTGCCGTAGAAATAATTAAATTTATTATCATTACTACTAATAGTACTAATATTACTATTTTAATAAGTTTTTTTAGCTTGCTTTTTTTAGGTGGCTCTTCTTCTATTATTTCTTCTTTTTTCTTTTTCTTTGATTTAGTTGGTGATTTTCTTTTTTTTGGCTCTTCTGCCATGTGCTTATTTTTCTTCATTTTTGAGACTGATTTTGGTATGTCTTCTTCATCTAATTCTTCTTCATATTTTCTTATTTTCATCACCTTCTTTATTAATTTTTAGTTAGTATATCATAGTTTCTCTTAAACGTAAATTAAACTACCTATAATGTAGATATTTAAAATATTATAAAAAAAGACTCTACTTTTACGTTTTAAGTAGAGTCTTTTTCTTATAACACTTCTTTTAGCACATCTTGTAGTCCTATTGGTGTTACTGTATTTTTTCTTAATATGTATAATACATTATTGATTGTATTTTCATTTGTAGTTAAATTTGTTATGTTTTGCTTTTCTTCACTTGTTTTCTCTCCGTGAGTATTCTTTTTTCACAATCTCTAATCCATATACTTTTGATTTTTTTACATCTTCATTTGATATCTTGTAATACTCTAATTCTATTCTACTACTATCTGATTCTAACAGCTCTTCGCCATTTAATGTTACTCCTGAATAAAATTTTTTCATTTGCTTTTCCTCCGTTTTTTTATATTAAAATGATTTTACTTTATTGTCAACAAATTTCGTCTCCCTCGCTTCGACGTTGTTCGACACCAGTTTCTGTATTACTTGATATAATAAGGCAACAAAAAAGGAGAAAATTATGCTTAGCAGATATAAATTTTTAATAACCTTTTTCATCTTTTATATCAATATGCAAATTTAAATCTTCCTCAGTTGGTAAAGCATCTACGAGCTCTTTTGGTAATATTTCAAATGAAGAAACACCTATTGGATTTTCAACATTGTTTAATGAATATTCAACAGTTAATCTTTTCTTACCTTTACATAATATTAAACCAATAGTATCATTGTCTTTATCTGTTTTTAGTGAATGATTTACAGCATTTATGTAGAAGTTTATTTTTCCCGCATATTCAGGTTTAAACTCTCCAACTTTTAATTCAATTACGACATAGCATCTTAATTTCAAGTGATAAAATAACATATCCAAAAAGTAATCCTTATTATCTACTGTTATCTTATATTGATTTCCAACAAAACTAAATCCCTTTCCGTAGTTCTATTAAACTATCAAAGCATTTTCTAGTTCTGTTTCAATATATTTTTCTTTTAGAAGTGGTAAATTAAATATGTATGGATCCTTTTGCATACTATTCGCCATATCACTTAATGGAGATAATAGTTTTTTATTAAAATTATTATCTTTCACATTTTTCCCTTGTCTTTCATATAAATTGGTTTCAATTTGTATTTGAAGAACATCAACTGACCAGCCATTTTCAAGACATTTATGCATATACCACAATCTTTCATCTTCATTTTTTATTTTATCTAAAATAAGCAAATTATGAGACCAAGGAATTTGTGCAGATGCCATCTGCACTTTTTCATTTGCACTTGATTCTAAATAAAATTTTTTCATATTTTTAATATTTCTAACTGAAAATCCCTTAATGTTAGGAAAATCGATTTTCATTTGCGTGCTTAAACTGTCAATAAATTTATTTCCCCAAGAAGATTTTTCATTTACTACTTTTCCAATATAAAAATATAATTCTAATAATCTTTTATTTGCATCACTCATAATCAAAGTTTGCGTTTTATAAATTTCATTTTTTATGCTTTCAAATATCTCTTTAAATTCTTTATCTAACATATTTTGTTCCATGTTAACCTCCTGTTTTTATTCTTTATTATTTCTTTTCTTCTAAAAATCAATTACAAATTAAAGAAAGTTAATATTTTGCACTTATTAAATATCATTATTTCTTTAGAATATCAATATAATCGCTATAAAACTTTAATAATTATAGACTCTTTTATATGTCAAATTTCTACTGTCACTAGATAAAAAAATCGGGGGCGCATTCGCCCCCTTTCTGTTTGAGGTTGTGTCGTTTAGATAGTTGTAGCTGTGCACTTCTTGGTGATGAAATACAGTCCTACGCTCATCGCAAAGCAAAAGATTCCCACCAGGTTGATACAGCTAATAAAGCTCAGCACAAGGAAAATGAATATGAACCATTTGAAGAACTTGTGCTTGACCATGATTGTGGATGCGAAACAGCAGATTAAGGCTTCGATGAGAAGATACAAAAAGCCTTTGTTCGGCGTCATTCCCATTCCTGCCAAAAGTTTGCAGCCGATAATCCACACAGCTATCCATACTAACCACATTGCAGTCCGTTTCTTTACTCTCATATAGAGCACCTCCATGGTTTATTAAGACTTTTGTCTACATATTAATTATACCATTTTATCGAGCTTATGTAAACTTTTACATAAGTTAACTATATGCTATTGCAATTTTTCTAACTTAATTTTTACTTCAAAATTCTTTTTGTTTCTTTTTATTTTTAATGTTACTTCATCTCCTATATTTTTTTCATAAATATATTTTTTTAAATCATTCATTGTTTCTACTTTTTTTCCGTCTATTTCTTCTAATATATCTCCTTTTATAATGTTACTGTTTTTTAATGGTCCATTTGTATCTATTTCTTCAATGTATATTCCTTTTTCTAGTTCTATATTTTGGCTTAGGTATGCTACAGCTTCTTTGTCATAACCATATATTCCGATATATGGTTCTTCAAATTTACCTGTTTCATTTAGTTTTTTTATTATTGGTTTTATTATATTTATTGGTATTGCAAATCCTATTCCTTCACTTTCTTCTATTTTTAGTGTTGTTATTCCTAAAACTTCTCCATACTCATTTATTAGAGCTCCTCCACTATTTCCTTCATTTATCGTTGCATCTGTTTGTAATAATCCTTCAAAATATGTTTTTTTGTCTCCATCTTCTACTTTTATTGTTCTATCTATTCCGCTTATAATTCCTGAAGTTACTGTTCTTTGTAACTCATATCCTAATGGATTTCCTATTGCATATACTTTTGTTCCTAATCGTATCTTATCTGAATCTCCTAATTCTATCACTGGCAAGTTTTTTATATTTGTTTTTACTATTGCTAAATCTAAGTCATTATTTGACCATATGACTGTTCCGTTATCAGTTACACCATTTTTTAAAGTTATATAACATATACTATATACGTCTCCTGCTACATGTGCGTTTGTTAATATATATCCCTTTTCAGAAATTATTATCCCGCTTCCTAAATTTAAATTTTCTACACTATGTTCCAAAAATACTGTTGTTCCTATGTCTCTAACTTTTGATATTCCTACTGTGCTTTCTGTTATATCTTCTAATATGTCTTCTATGCTACTTTCTTCACTTACTTTTTTTACTATTGTTTTGGCAACAATATTTGATGAATACTCATATTTTTTATTATCGAGTATTAGTGTATATGCAATTACTGTAAAAAAAGCTACTAAAGCCATAATTAAAAATAATAAATATATGTTTTTTGAATTTTTTGAATTTAACTCGTACATTTTCACTCCTTTTTTTATTATTCACTTATGTTTTAAAAATATACTTTCTGCTAATTTAAATACAAAAATCGTTCGACATATATAGCCTCAAAGTCAAAATATCTCTTTTTTGTTACATTTTTCGTTTTTTCTTTTATTCTTATTTTTTTTCTTATATAATGCTATAAAAAAAGTGGAGAGTTAGGTTTATGGATAAAAACTTTTATGACTTTACTTATTCCCAAAAGTCAATGTGGGATGAGGAAAGTTTTTTTGACAAAAGCCCTCTAAATAATATTGCTGCTTATCTGGTAGTAAATGAGGATGTTGATTTTATAAAATTAAAAAAATCGCTATTAAAATTTGTTAAAAATAATGATAGCTTTAGAACTAAATTAATTAAAAATAATGATATTATTTCTCAATATTTTGAAGATTTTTATAATCAAGATATTGAGCTTTTGGAATTGGAAAATATTGATGCTGTAGAAAATGTTTGTCGTATGATGTCAAACGTTCCCTTCAATCTTTTCGATTCTTTTTTATTCGAATTTAAAATGTTTAAGCTACCTAATAAAAAAGGTGGTTTTATTTTAAATGCTCATCATTTAATTTTTGATGCATGGTCTTCAAGCCTTCTTATTAATCAGGTTATGAATGATTATCAAGATATTTCTGATGATGCAATTTCGAATTCTTATATTAATCATATTGTTTCTGAACAGAATTATCTTTCTAGTGATAAATTTAAAAAAGATAAGGAATATTGGTCTAATGTATTTACTTCTATTCCTGACCCTGTTACTATTCCTGTTGTTAAACAGAATGGTAATTCATCTATTTCTTCTTATTCAATAAGAAAAGATTTCTTTTTGAGTAAAGCTATTCAAAAAAGGATAAATAGCTTTTGCACGACAAATAAAATTTCGTGTTATGCATTTTTTATGGCAGTTTATTCTGTTTATTTAGCACGTATTAATAATACAACTCATTTTGCTTTTGGTACTCCTGTTCTTAATAGAAGTAATTATCAAGAGAAAAATACTGTAGGTCTTTTTATTTCTACAATTCCTTTTTGTATTGATTTAGATTGGTCAAATTCTTTTTCTGAATTTTGTAAATATATTTCTGTGCAGTCTTTAACTAATTTTAGACATCAGAAATATCCATATAAAATTTTGCTTGAAAATGTACGTGAAAATAATAGTGAAGTTACTACTTTGTACAATACTCTTATTTCTTATCAAAATGCTAGAGCTGATAAGTCAGATACTCTTGATTATTATTCAAAGTGGACTTCTCCTTCTGCAATTTTTAATGATTTACAAATTCATATTCATGATATTAATGATGATGATTCTTTGATTATTTCTTATGATTTTAAAATTGCTAAATATACTGAAAAAATAATTGTTGATACTCATAAGAGAATTATAAATATTATTAATCAAATTTTATCAGATGATTCTATTTTGCTTTCTGATTTAGAAGTTGTTACAAATCAAGAGAAAAAACAATTACTTTCAATTTGTGATACTAAAAAATATTATCAAAAAAGTAAGTCAATTCAGTATTTTATTGAAAAACAAGCGGAAAAAAATCCTGATAAAGTAGCTATTATTTCTAATAATAAATCACTTACTTATCGTGAGCTTAATGAAAAAGCAAATAGTTTGGCTTTTTATCTTAGAGAAAATCTTGGTGTTAAGCCAAATACTTTTGTTGGTATTTTACAAAAAAGATCTATCGAAATGATGGTTAGCCTTCTTGCTGTTTTAAAATCAGGTGGGGCTTATTTGCCATTAGATTTTAATTATCCTAAGGATCGAATTGCTTATATGCTTGAAAATAGTGATACTAAGGTTTTATTGACTTCTGATGAATTGAGTGAAATTGTTGATGATAATTCTATTACTAAAATTAATGTGGATTTAAGCGATAAAAAAATATTTAATAAAAATATTTCTAATTTAACTGATATAAATAATTCTTCTGATATTGCTTATATTATTTATACTTCTGGTTCTACTGGAAAGCCAAAAGGTGTTAAGTTAAAACATAGAAATGTTAATAATTTTGTTTTAGGTATGACTGATAAAATAGATTTTTCTTCTAATAAATCTATTGTGTCTGTTACTACTATTTGTTTCGATATTTTTGTTTTGGAGTCTTGGCTTCCATTGCAAAAAGGATTAACTATTGTTTTAGCTAACGAGGAAGAACAAAATGATCAAATTTTGCTTAATGATTTGTGTTTAAAAAATAATGTTAATATTATTCAAACTACACCTTCTAGAATGAAGAAATTGACTTCTAATATTGAATATTGTACTTATTTTAATAGTTTAACTGATATTTTAGTTGGTGGTGAAAGTTTTCCTAATACATTATTAGAATATTTGAAAAAATTAGGTAAAAGAAAAGATTTTAAAATTTATAATGTTTATGGACCTACTGAGACTGCTGTTTGGTCTACTGTTAAAAATCTGACTCATACTTCAATTATAAATATTGGAACTCCTATAGCTAATACTTCTTGCTATATTTTAGATGGAGCTAGTCATAGATTATTACCAAAAGGTATTGATGGTACATTATTTATTGGCGGTGATGGTGTTTGTGCTGGTTATCATAAAAGAGAAGATTTAAATGAATCTCTTTTTATTAAAAGTAACTATGATGCTAAAGAAATTATATATAATACTAATGATTTAGCTAGATATTCTAATAATAATGAGATTGTTCACTTAGGTCGTGCTGATTTTCAAGTTAAAATTCGTGGGTATCGTATTGAAATTGGTGAAATTGAAAATAGAGTTTTAAAATACCCTAATATGCTTGAAACTTGTGTTATAGCGCAGAATTCTAACTTTTTAATTTGCTATTATGTGGCTTCAAAAGACATTATTATTTCGGAACTTGTTTCATTTTTACTTGAAGAGCTTCCAAATTATATGATTCCAGTTTATTTTGTAAAAATGAATAAGTTGCCTCTTACTCCAAATGGCAAAATAGATAGAAAATCTCTACCTAAAGTGGATTTAGATAAAGAAGAAAAGATTGTTCTTGCATCTACTGATACAGAGCGACTTTTAGAAAAATATATTTTAAAAATTTTGAATAATGGTGTGGAAAATGTTGATATTAATACTCCTTTTATTTCTTTAGGATTAGATTCGCTTAGTATTGTACAACTTCAATCTATGCTTTTAGGAGAAAATTTAAATTTAACTACTCAAACTTTTTATAAATATCCTACCTTAAAGCAGCTTGCACAATATATAGATAAACATGATTCTTTATCTTGCGAAACAGCTTTTGAGCTTCCTTCTAATTTTATGCATGAAGAATCAGAAAAAATTATTAATAAAAATCAAAATGATTTAGGAAATGTATTTTTAACTGGTGCTAATGGTTTTATTGGTGCTCACGTTTTAAATGAAATTTTAGAAACAACTTCTTCTAAGGTATATTGCTTAGTAAGAGGTGCTAATGTTGATTTTTCTAAGGAAAGATTACGTTCTTCTTTTGAATTTTATTTTAATAAAGATTTATATAAAAATTTTTCTGATAGGGTTTTTGTAATCAGAGGCGATGTTTCTGAAGATAATATTGGTATTTCTGAAGACGATTTTGAACTTATAAAGAATAATGTTTCTACAGTTATTCACTCTGCTGCTATTGTTAAACATTATGGTGATTTTAATGAGTTTAAAAATATAAATATTAATGGAACTAAAAACATTGTTAAATTTGCTTATGCCAATAAGTTTAGATTTATTCATATTTCTTCTATTAGTGTTTCAGGAAATTATTTATTAAAACAAGACAAAAAGAATGTTGATTTTTCTGAAAATAATTTATATATTGGACAACACTATACTGAAAATGTTTACGTTAATAGTAAATTTGAATCTGAAAATGTAGTTTATGATTTTATGAAAAAAGGCCTTCGAGGAAAGGTTTTACGTGTTGGTATTTTATCAGGCAGAACTGGTGATGGAAGGTTCCAAAAAAATATTGCTGCTAATGCTTTTTATAGCCGTATTAAATCTTTTGTGACTATTGATGCTATTTCTAAAAACTTGTTAACTCAAAAGATTGAATTTACACCTGTAGATGAATGTGCTAAAGCTATTGTTTTACTTGCTAAAACTTCAGAATTAGATAATAAAATATTCCATTTATATAATCATAATTTAGTTTCTTTGAAAAATATTATTAAGACTTTAAATAATAATGGTTTTAATATAAAATTATTAGATGAAGATACGTTTAAAAATCGTATTTTGGAATATTCTAAATCTAAAAATGAGACTATATCTGCACTTGTTAATGATTTTAATACTACGAATTTGTCTCTTGATTATAATTTTTCTGTGAACATTAAGTCTGATTTTACTAAAAAAGTTTTAAAATCTTTAGGCTTTTCATGGGGAAAAATTGATGAGAATTATTTATCTATAATAGTTAAATATATGAAGGATGTTGATTTTATATAAAATTAAGGAGCTTACTTATGAAGAAAAAAAATATTTCTTTTTTTGGATTGCCTAGTACAAAAATTGCTTTTAGATTTATATGTATCGCCTTTATGACGATTTTAGCTGTATATTTTCTTTTGCCTACATTACTTAACTATCCTCCAGAATCTATTAATACTGCTTTTGATATACACATGTCTGGAATTCCTTTTGTGGCACAGCTATCATTAATTTTTATCTTTATAGCAATTGTTATATCTATTTTAATTAAGGTTTTATTTAAGCCAATAGACCTTTGGTATAAGGATCCTAATCCTAATAAATATAATAATTTTAAAAAGGTTTCAGCTATTAGAAAGAAATGTTTTTCTTTACCTTATTTAATATTCTTTTGTGAAATTATTGTACCTATTATAGGAATAGTCTTGGTTTTGACTCTTACTGGTAGTCATCAGCCAATTATGATTTTTAAAATTTTATTATTAATATTCTCTTTTCTTTTATTTTTTGCTTCTATTTCATATACATCTTCTCAAAGATTGTATTCGCAAATTTTAAAAGATACTTATAGCAAAAAATATACTATAGGTTTTAGAGTTTCATTAAAAAATAAAATCTTGCTTCAAATTTTACCTATTTCTGTTATGGGGGTTTTCTTAACTTCTTTAATTGCTTATACTCAAGTTATTAAAGGTAAAGAAGATTCTTTATATGAAGCTTATAAACTAAGTTTAAATGATAATTTTAGTACTACTACAGAATATAATTCTGATGAACTTATACAATATTTTTCTGATTTTACTTTAATGGATATTTCACATTCAAAGTTTATTATTTCCCCTGATAATTCTTATCTTACAGTCAAAGGCTTTGATCCTACTGGTTTTATGCTAGAATATACTTATGAATTTGCTACAGAATCTATGGGAAGAACTTATGATGGATATGGTGTTGATACTCAGGGAAATTATATAAAAGTTCATACTGATAAAGGTATTTATACTCTTGTTGTTTCATACTCTGTATATTCTTCTGAAACTTTATTATTTTTACTAATAGACTTTTTATTTATTATTTTACTTACAACACTTTTCTTAGATATTTTTGCGACATCTCTTGCTAAAAATATTGGAACAGTTACTGATTCGCTTGAAAATATAGCTAATACTTCTACTGGAATGACACAATTGCCTATTATTTCTAATGATGAAATTGGTGACCTATCTGCTGCTTATAATAAAGTTCAGGAAATGTCTGAAGATAATTTAAAACAAATTAAAGATAATCAAAATTTATTAATAGAACGTGAGCGTTTAGCTTCTCTGGGACAAATGATCGGTGGAATTGCTCATAACTTAAAAACACCAATTATGAGTATTGCTGGAGCTAGTGAGGGGTTAACTAAACTTGTAGATGAATTAGAAATGTCGCTTGGAAATCCTATTGTTACTGAAGAAGACTATCATGCAATAGCTCGTGATATGAGATCATGGATTGAAAAAATGAAAACTCACACATCTTATATGTCTGATGTTATTACTGTTGTTAAGGGCCAAACTGTTACTTTTTCAGATGATCAAGTTTTCACTTTTAATGTTGATACTCTATTTAAACAAGTAGATATTTTAATGAGGCATGAACTAAAATCATCACTTACTAATTTAAGAGTCGTTAATAATGTTAGTAATTCTGTTACAATAAAAGGTAATATAAATAGTTTAGTTCAAATTTTAAATAACATTATTTCTAATGCTATTCAAGCTTATAATGGTAAAACTGATGAATTTATTGACTTATTGGCAGATATGAGAGATAATACAACTATTGAAATTGTGATAAGAGATTATGGACCTGGTCTTCCAAAAGTTGTTCAAGATAATTTATTTAAGCAAATGATTACTACTAAAGGAAAATCTGGAACTGGACTTGGACTATTTATGTCTTATTCAAATATAAAAGCTCATTTCAAAGGTGATATTACTTTTGAAACTTGGGAAAATGAGGGAACTGCGTTTATTATAACCATTCCAATTGATTATAATGATAAAGAGGTATAATTTTATGAGATTAAATCAGGAGAATCAAGAAAAATCTAAATATAAAATAATTGCTGTTGATGATGAAATTGGTATAATCGATTCACTTAAAGTTTATTTAAGTAATTATTCAATTACTGGTGTTACAGATCCTCAAGAGGCAATAGAAAGAGTTAAAAATGAGCATTTTGATTTAATGCTTCTAGATTATATTATGACACCATTTCATGGTGATCAAGTTGTTGAAGAAATACGAAAATTTAATAAAGATTTATATATTTTATTACTTACTGGACATAAGGATTTAGCTCCTCCGCTTGAAACAATAAAAAAATTAGATATTCAAGGATATTGTGAAAAAAGTGATAAATTTGATCAATTGCTTTTACTTATTGAATCTGGCTTAAAATCAGTTGAGCAATTAAATATAATTAAACAAATTAATTCTGAACTTTCATATTCTAGAGATTTACTTGAAAAATCTTATTTAGAGAGTATTGAAGTTCTTAGAAGAACTGTTGAGGCTAAGGATGTTTATACAAAAGGTCATTCAGATAGAGTTTCTGAATATGCTTTACTAATTGGTGATAAACTAAACTTATCTGAAGAAGAACTAAAAACTTTAAAGATCGGTGCTCTTTTCCACGACATAGGTAAGATTGGAGTTCCTGATTCAATTCTTTTAAAAGATGATACTCTTACTGATGATGAATATTCAGAAATAAAAAACCACCCTGCTATTGGTGCTCATATTCTTTGTAATGCAACAATATTTTCTAGTATAATTCCTATTGTAAAGTATCATCATGAACGTTTTGATGGTAAAGGTTATCCTGAAAATATAGCTGGTGGACAAATTCCTTTATTGTCAAGAATTGTTTCTATTGCTGATACTTTCGATGCTATAACTTCTAGAAGAGCTTATAGAAATGCATTAGATTTTGAATATGCTAAAAATGAAATTTCAAATTGTAAAGGTTCTCAATTTGATCCAAAACTCGCAGATATATTTCTAGATGTTCTAACAAATGAGCGAGATAAAATAATAGAAATTCAAAATAAATTTTAGTTTATAAGAAGGTGTCGTAAAATTGGATACCTTCTTAGTTTTATATGATATAATCTTAATCAATAATAATTATTTTAGTAAATTGCGCTAGCGACCAAACGAAATGAACGTAGTGAATGAAGTGCGAATTTGAGCAATCTACAATATAAAAACAGAGTTTTTTATTCGGAGATTGCGAAGAGCAAAATTTATTAAAATAATTATTATTGATTAAGATATTAATACTATACAAAGGTATATAATTTTATGACACCTAGTTTACTTTTACTTATTCATATGGTTTAATTTATTTACTAAAAAGGGGGAATATAATATGGATAAAATAGCTCTTATTGCTGACATACATGGTAACCTTACTGCTCTAGAAACAGTTTTAGCTGATATTAAATCTAGAGGTATTACTCATATATATTGTTTAGGTGACATTGCAATTAAAGGCGTATCCCCTAATGAAGTTACAAACCTAATTCGTAAAAATTGTGAAGTTGTTGTTAGAGGTAATTGTGACCATTTACTTGCTCATAACTGCGTTGTCAAGCTACAAAAATGGACAATTGATCATATGAGTCAAAAGAATGTTGATTGGTTAGGTAGTTTACCAATTTCTCATGATTTTTATTTAAGTGGTCATTTAGTAAGAATTTTTCATGCTTCTCCTTTAAGTATGAAGCATATATTTAATCCTTTACATTCTAATGTTGATAGTAAAGATTATAAAAATTTTGAAATATTAGACCCAATGGAATTATTTAAAAACACTAAATTTATTGGAAAAACTGGTGATGATCCTACTCCTGATATTATAGGATATGCTCATATTCATTCTCCAAATATGTTTAGATTTAAAAATAAAACTATATTTAATACTGGAAGTGTTGGGCTTCCTATAGAAATAGATAATGATGATACAGATATAGAACTATCACACTTTTCGACAATTTCTTCATACATTATATTAGAAGGTAATTTGGATTCTAAAGAAATTTCTTCTTATTCTATTAATTTAGTTAGATTACCTTATAATGTAGAAAAAGAAATTTCTAAACTAGAAAAGTCTGATATTCCGGATAAAAAAACTTTATTAAAAAATTTGTCTAATGCAATGTCATAGTGGAGGTTATTACAATGCCTGATCTCGCCTGTATTCAAGAACTATTAAAAAAATATAGTCAAGAACATTTACTTTACTTTTGGGAAGATTTAAATGATGAAGAGAAATCAAAACTTTTAAATCAGTTGTCTTCTATCGATTTTGAAAAAATTGATTCTTTATACAACTCGCTTAAAACTATCCCTATTCCTCAAGGTGAAAAATTAGAACCTCTTGATTATTTTATAAAAAATGAAATATTAGTTAAAGAACGTAGACGCTTGGAAAATCAAGGTACTGAAATTTTAAAGCAGGGACAATATGCTGTTGTTACAATGGCTGGTGGTCAAGGAACTAGACTTGGTCATAAAGGTCCTAAAGGTACTTTTGAATTAAATTTATCTCCTAAAAAATCTTCTCTTTTTGAAATTTTAGCAGATAAAATTAAACAAGCAAATAAGCGTTATAATATTCAAATTCCTTGGTATATAATGACTAGCGAAACTAATAATAAAGATACAATTTCTTATTTTGAGTCAAAAAACTATTTTGGTTATGATAAAAATAATATAAATTTCTTTATTCAAAATAAATTACCTTTAGTAGATACTTCTGGAAATATTCTTCTTCGTGAGCCTTATCAAGTTTACGAGGCTTCTAATGGTAATGGTAATTTATTCGAGTCATTAGCAACAAATAATATGGTTCTAGATATGAAAAAAAGGGGCATAAAATGGATTTTTGTATCTGGTATAGATAATATATTAGTTAAGGTAGCAGATCCGATATTTTTGGCTTTAACAATTAATAATAGTACTGAGATTGGAGCTAAAACTATTTTTAAAAAAGATCCTTATTCAAAAGATTGGGTTTTTTGTAAGAAAGATTCTAAACCAGCTATGCTTGGTTATGAGCGTATTACTGAAGAAATTACTAATGCTAATATAGATGGTAGATTTTTATATAGAGAAATAAATATTTTGTGCCATTTATTTTCTATTGATGCCTTAGAAAAAATTTCTAATATTGATTTGCCTTATCATAGGGCAACTAAGAAAAATACTTATATAAATAATGAAGGAATGAAAATTGTTCCTGAGAAGCCAAATTCATATAAATTTGAAACATTTATTTTTGATTCTTTTAGATTTTTCGATAATATTACTCTTTTACGAGTTCAAGAAGAAAAAGAATTTGCTCCTATCAAGGATCCTGTAGGAATCTACAGTCCTGATACGGCTACTAAATTATATTTAAAAGAAGAATTTAATTCTAAATAAAATAGTACGAACGCCCCGGAAAACCAGGGCGTTCGCTTTTTTCTTTTTACGAGCTTAAAACTTAAAATGTGTTGTCAGTATATTCATCATAAAGCATTCTCAGCTGATTTATATATTCTTCTACTTCATCTACTGAAATTACCTTATCGGCAAACATACCAATTTTTTCTGGCGGTATTACTTTTGATACTTCGCTGTCTAATCCTTTGATACGTTTTGAAATATAGCCTTCTCTATCGCCTGATTGGAAATAGTAATTCAAATACCATGCATAGCTATTGCCTCTGTAGTCTGCCTCTTGGCATACAATTTCCACCCTTGAACTGCTTAAAGCAGAAACCTCCACTAGTCTAGCTGTAAAATCTGCCTCTACATTTTCATTGGTTCTATTTCTGCCATAATTTTGACCATATGCATTTTCTGTTTCTAAATCAGGAAGTTGCGCATATTTTTTATTTCCAATCCTAAGCATCGAAAAGTGCCTATTATATCCGTCTTCATCTGGCATATAGATGCGTTCATCTTCTAATATCTCGTCTACATTTTCTGCTACTTTTGAAAACTTTATCCAAGGATTATTTAAGTCAGTACAGTAATACACATTATAGCAGTCTCCGTCAACGCTTTGCAGATATTCATAGCTCCACTGTTTTACTTCGCCTCCATTAAAGTTTTCTGTATATATTTTTTCACTTAATCGATATAAAGAAAACTCTGAATCTTTTTGAACTAGTGTACATACGGAATCTAAGTATCGTACTTCGTCTATATCTTCTTCCTTGATACCTGTTCCATATAAGTCTACCAAACCATTGTCTAACCAGTCTGTCTTCATTTTTTCATTGTTCATAATATATCTTTCTATTTTTCTTCCATATTCTTGCCCATAAATTACGAGCGTATCATCTCTTTTGTAGAAAGATATATATTGTTTTAATTCTTCTACTGACATTGAAGAATATGGAGAAATAGCTTCTCTGAAATAGACTTTGTAGCCGTTTTCTGCATTTTCGCAAGGCTCTATAACAACCTGATCTCTTGCATCATTGTAGTAGACTATACTTGCATCTTCGCCCATACTTAACATCTTGTCAATGTCTTTTTGGATTGCTTTTGGTACGTTGGATTGATAAGGAGATGCACTTATATCTTCAGGTTCATCATCCAGTTTATTTAATATCTCTGAATAATGCCTTAAGATTACATCTTCCTTTTTGTCTTCCGGCCCTTTGTTCATGAGCCATAGCGTCGTTGCATAAATGCATATCAACAGCAGTATTGTTAAAATTCCTTTGCAGTTTTCGATAATTTTTACTTTCAAACTGCTTTGTACTGCTATTATAGATTGTCCGATGGCTTCTCTGCTTTCTACTGAATAATACGCTTTTTCAGATACCTTCGAACAATGCAGTTTTTGTGCTTTGGGTCTACTGTTTGGAATTTCTCTTACATTTCCCCGCCTCCCAAAGGTTTGTTGATGTTTCTTTCTCATGGATTTTGCCTCCTATGGTGATTTGTTTACGAGTTACAATATTAAGTTTTATTCTCTCCTTTCTGGGATACTGTTCTCCCATTATTTTTTAATTTAGTGCAGGCACTATTATAGCACGTTTTTATGAGATTGTTAATATGTAAACTAAAAGTTGCCAATAGGGATGTTCTTTTTGACATAAATAGCCTTATAATATATATACTAAATAAAATAAGATATAGTTTTAAAATTGCGCTAGCGACCAAACGAAGGTAAACAAAGTTTACCGAAGTGCGAAATTGAGCAATCTACAATATAACAACGGAGTTGTTTATTCTGGAGATTGCGAAGAGCAAAATTTTAAAACTATATCTTATTTTATTTAGAAATTATATTTAAGTTGTCAAAAAGAACGCCCCATTGACAATTTATTTTATTTCTGTCATCCATAAACCATGTTTATTACAGTATGCATATATTTTTGTACCTTTTTCATAATGGCAACATCTTGCTACTGGCTCGTCTCCTGGTTTTAAATATGTTGTTATCTCTTTGTTTCCAAAAACAACACTTATCCATTCAATATAGTGGTCTTCATCCATTGCATGATTTACTTTTACTACTAATTTATCATCTACAATTTCATATGTTGGCATATGTTTTTCTACTGCTGCATCTTCTGTGTTCGCCTTCATTTCTTTCATTGGTTCTCCGCAACAAACTATTCCACAACCATTACAGTTGCAGTCTTTTAATACTTTTACTGTTGCTCCACATTTTAAACATTTTTTTACTAAAATTTCTTGATTTTCCATACTTTTTTCTCCTTTTTATTTATATTTTTTGATATACAGTTGTCAAAAAGGTCGTCCCTATTGACAAGCTGTTTAATTATGCGTAATAGCGTCTTTCATAGATAAACTTACTTTTTGTTTTTCGGTGTCTATTCCAATTACTTTTACATCAACTATGTCTCCTACAGATACTACATCTGAAGGATTTTTAACAAAGTTATTTGATAATTGTGATATATGTACTAATCCATCATGTTTTACACCAATATCTACAAATGCACCAAAATCTGTTACATTTCTTACTGTTCCTTTTAATATCATGTCTTCTCTTAAATCTTCAAATTTTAATACATCACTTCTTAAAATTTGTTTTGGCATATCGTCTCTTGGATCTCTTCCTGGTTTTGATAGTTCATTTATTATATCTTGCAGTGTTAATTCTCCAACATCTAATTCTTTTGAAAGTTCTTTTACATTTACTCTTTTTAACTTCTCTCTTAATTCACTTAATTTATCATTTTTTAATAAATCATCCACAGAATATCCCATTTTTGTTAATAAGTTTTCTGCTTTTTCATAACTTTCTGGATGAACACCTGTAACTTCTAATGGATTTTTTCCTCCAAATATTCTTAAGAACCCTGCACATTGTTCAAATGCGCTTTTACCTAGCTTTGGAACTTTTAATAATTCTTTTCTTTGTTTTAGACTTCCATTTGTATCTCTGTATTCTACAATGTTTTTGGCTATAGTTTTATTTATTCCTGACACATATGACAATAATGATGGTGTTGCTGTGTTAACATCAACCCCTACACTGTTTACAGCATCTTCTACTACTCCTGTTAGGCTTTCTGACAATTTTTTCTGGTTTACGTCATGTTGATATTGTCCAACTCCTATTGCTTTTGGATCTATTTTTACGAGTTCTGCTAGTGGGTCTTGAAGTCTTCTTGCTATTGATATCGCTCCTCTTAGTGAAACATTTATATCTGGATATTCTTCTGTTGCAAGTTTTGATGCAGAATATACTGATGCTCCTGCTTCACTTACTATTGCATAATATAGTTCATTTTTATTTTTTGATATTAAGTCTGATATAAACATTTCTGATTCTCTTGAAGCTGTTCCATTTCCTATTGCTATCATGTTAACTTTATATTTTTCTATAAATCCTTCAATTACTTTTGTTGCGCCTACTATATCATTTTGTGGTTCTGTTGGATATACTGTTGCCGTTTCTAACAATTTTCCATTTGAATCTATTACTGCTAATTTACATCCTGTTCTATATGCTGGGTCAAAACCTAGTACTGTTATATCTTTTATAGGTGCTTGTAATAATAGTTGTTTTGCATTTTTTCCGAATACTTTTATAGCTTTTTCTTCTGCTTTTTCTGTTAATTCTGCTCTTATTTCTCTATCTACTGATGGCTCAATTAGCCTTTTATAAGCATCTTCTATTGTTTCTGTTAATATCATATTATATTGGCTAGTTTTATCTTTTATAATATCGTTTTTAATGAAATCTATTACTTTATCATCTGGTTTTTCGATTTTTACTTTTAAAAATTCTTCTTTTTCTCCTCTGTTTATAGCTAATATTCTGTGGCTTGGTAAAGTCTTTACTAATTCATTGAATTCATAGTACATTTCATATGGTGATTTTTCTTCTTTAGCTGCTTTGGTTGTCATTACTGCTTCTCTGTTGCATAATATTTTCATTTTCTTTCTATATTCTGCATTATCAGAAATTATTTCAGCTATTATATCTTTTGCCCCGTTTATTGCGTCATCTACTGTTTCTACACCTTTTTCGAGGTTAATATATTCTTTAGCTATTTCTATAATATCTTTCTTTTCGTTTTGAAGATATATTATATTTGCTAATGGTTCTAAACCTTTTTCTTTAGCTATTGTTGCTCTTGTTCTTTTCTTTTGTTTATATGGTCTGTAAATATCTTCTAATTCTGATAATATTTCTGCTTTTGCTATTGCTTGAACTAGCTCGTCTGTTAATTTTCCTTGTTCATCTATTAATCTTGTTATTTCTTCTTTTCTTTCTTCTAAATTTCTTAAATATGTTAATCTTTCTCCAAACTCTCTAAGAGTCTCATCGCTTAGATTTCCTGTTGCTTCTTTTCTATAACGTGCTATAAAAGGAATAGTGTTTCCATCGTCAATTAATTTTATAGTACTTTCTACTTGTGATTGTTTTATATTTAGCTCTGCTGCTATTTTTTCTGTTATGTTCATAATTTCTCCTTTTCTTTTTTAAATCTTCGGTTATTATATCAAATATTTTTTTGTGTTTCAATTTGCATTTTTGTAATATTTTGTAGTATTGTCACATTATGTAAAGTATGTTATAATATTAGCTAGCCTATAAACTTAATAACCCATACACAAGGAGGACTACAAATATGGTAGCTAACAATTTACGCTGGGTATTTTATGCGTGCCGTGGCAACGTAACCTATTTTCTTGCGGACGAAAACAACAAGCCACTTGGATTTCCTTTTCTCAGGCATCTTTCTACAGATGAGCGGAAGCTCTTAGAGAATTCAGGAATTCGATGCGTGGTGGATCCCAACAATTTTTATTATTATGATGTGGAGCTCAAGGAATATAGTGAAAGAGTGGCGATAACCGCTCCGCTTTACATCGAGGTGCGTAAAGGCAATGAGGTCGAGTTTCGAAGGGCTGGAACATACACCGATGAGTGGACTAATCTGAGGGATTATCAGTTTGTAAACGAAACTATTCTTGCAAATATTCCTGAGGGTAAAATCCATATTGCAGGTAATTATGTTCCTGTTTCTGAATAGGCTGAGGCATCAATGTTCTTTGGGAGCGATACGCTGTATCGCTCCCGCTTTTTTTATATCTTAAAAATTTTACATATAAATTTATTTAATAGATTTGTTCTTTTTCCGCATAATATTTGAATTTTTTGCATAAATGTTGTATACTTATAACCAGTTTAATTTTAGGAGGTTTATAATGTTAAATACTATAGGCGTTACAGTTCGCTTTGGTAAAAGAGTATTATTCGAAGATGTTAATATTAAATTTGCTAAAGGAAATTGTTATGGAATTATCGGTGCTAATGGTGCTGGAAAATCTACTTTTTTAAAAGTTCTTTCTGGTGAATTAGAACCTAGTAAAGGTGAAGTTACATTAGACAAAGGTGAGCGTCTATCTGTTTTAAAACAAGACCACTTTGCATATGAAGATTTTAGGGTTCTTGATACTGTTATTATGGGTAATCATGAACTTTATAAGATAATGAAAGATAAAGATGAGCTTTATTCAAAGCCTGATTTTTCAGAAGAAGATGGTATGAAAGCTGCTAAGCTTGAAGAGCGTTTTGCTGAGCTTGATGGTTGGAATGCTGAATCTGACGCAGCTACTCTTTTAAATGAATTAGGAATTGAAACTAGCTTACATGATAAATTAATGAAAGAAATTGACGCTAAAGACAAAGTTAAGGTTTTACTTGCACAAGCATTATTTGGCAATCCTGATGTATTATTACTTGACGAGCCTACTAATGACTTAGATATTAAAACTATTGACTGGCTTCAAGAATTTTTAATTAATTTTGATAATACTGTTTTAGTTGTATCTCACGATAGATATTTTTTAAATAAAGTTTGTACTCATATTGCTGATGTTGATTTTGGTAAAATTAAAGTTTATCCTGGAAACTATGATTTCTGGTATGAATCTAGCCAACTTGCATTAAAACAAATGAGAGAACAAAATAAGAAAAAAGAGGAGAAAATCAAGGAATTACAGGAATTTATTGCTAGATTTAGTGCTAATGCTTCTAAATCTAAACAAGCTACTTCTAGAAAAAAATCTCTTGAAAAAATTGAACTTGATGAAATTAAACCTTCTAACAGAAAATATCCCTATATTGATTTCAAACCAGATAGAGAACCTGGTAAAGAAATTTTAGAGGTTAAAAATATTTCTAAAACTCTTAATGGTGAAAAAGTTTTAGATAATATTTCTTTTACTGTTAAAAAAGATGATAAAATTGCAATTTTATCTGATAGTGAAATTGCTAAAACAACTTTATTCCAAATTATTGCTGGAGAATTAGAACCAGATTCTGGCGAAATATCTTTTGGTACTACTATTTCTCATGATTATTTTCCAAAAGATAATAATTACTTATTTGAAGATGATATGATTTTGGTGGACTGGCTTCGTCAGTATTCATGTGATCCTGATGAAACTTATGTTAGAAGCTTTTTAGGTAGAATGTTATTTTCTGGTGAAGAAGCTTTGAAAAATGTATCTGTTTTATCTGGTGGTGAAAAAGTTAGATGTGTTCTTTCTAAGCTTATGCTTTCTGGGGCTAATTTCTTAATTTTCGATGAACCTACTAACCATTTGGATATGGAAAGTATTACTGCTTTAAATGAGGGTATGACTAAATTTAAAGGTAATTTAATTTTTACTTCTCATGACCATCAATTGACTCAAACTGTTGCTAATAAAATTATTGATTTGAATAATCATAAAGTTGTTGTTCGTGAATGTGAATATGACCAATATTTAGAGGAAATTAATAAATAAAATACTTTTTTGAATAAATTTTGTAATTTGACATATTATAGAAATTAAGCTATAATGTATTTAGCTTAAGCAAATCAAAGGAACTCAAATGATTTGCACCGAGATTATGTGTCCGCATAATCTCTTTTTTATTTTACAATTACTTTTTATAAAAAATAATGACGGAGAATTTTATTATTCTCCGTCTTTTATTTTAGCTTTATTAATGAAGTTAAAACTTCGTTTTAACAAATGATACTGTAACAAGCATAGCTTTAACAGTATCATTTTTTCTTAATAATAACTGTTACTGTTATTCCTAAGATTGCAAATATAGCTAATATTGCAAGTTTTACGATAGTATTATCATCTTCTGCACCTGTTTTTATTGAAATTACTAAATCTGCTTTTCCTTTGTTGTCTTCTATCGTTATTTCTTCAAATCCTGCTTCATTGTCTACTTTTACTATTTCTGCTATGTTTTCCTTCATTCCTAAGTTGTTCTCTGATGGTGTCCATCTCATTACAACATTGTAGCTTCTTTCTTGTCCTGGCTCTAAGTCTTCTACACTTAAGATGGCTGTATCTTCGTGTATTACCCAATCTTTGTTATCAAGCTCGTTCATTGTCATTCCGCTTGGAATGTTTTCAATAAGCTCTGCTCCACCTTTTAATTCTGCTGTATTTGTTACTTTTATTTCATATGTAACAACCATTTCTGTAGATGCTATTTTGTTTTTGTCTAGCTCTACTTTTCCTATATTACCGTTTATTGATAATACTTGTCCGTTGTAAGCTATTTCTTTTACTTGTTTTTCTACTTTTAGGTTAAAGTCTTTTTTCTTGTAATAGTAGTCAACTCTTGTATCTTCTGCTGTCATATTTCCTTTAGCATTTTGTGGCATTTCTACTAAGTTATAGTACTTAACTTCTTTTTCTACTGTTTCATATTCATTACCTTCGTGTCCGTCTATTACTTCTTCTGCTGCTATTGTTTCTTTTGTATCTATATCATAGTAGTTTGCAATTACTTTTGCAGGTCTTATGTAGTAGTAAATAACTTCAGTTATATCATCTGTCATTGTTCCTTCTTTATTTGTTGGAACTTCTACTAAGTCATATCCTGGTATTTCTTTTTCTTCTGCCTTATAGTTATCACCTTTATGTCCGTTTATTACTTCTTCTTCAGCAATTTCTTCACCTGTTATTTTATCTACATATTTTACTTGTACTTGTGTTTTCTTACTGTAGTAGTATGTTACTACTATTTGCTCTATTCCCATTTTTCCTGTAGCATTTTCTGGGTATCTATCTCTTACTAAGTCATATCCCGGTATTGTTTGTTCATGTGTTTCGTAAGGGTCTTCTGCATATCCATAATATTGTTTTTCTGCTACTAGAGCTTCGTTAGTTAGAACGTCTAAGTGTCTTTCTACTACTCCAAGTGTTTCTCGTACATAATAATATGTTACTATGGTATCTTCTTTAGTCATATTACCATTACTATTTTCTGGTACTTGAACTAGTTTATAGCCTTCAAATACTTTATTTTCTGTTGTGTATGGATCATCTTCATGTCCATTTTCTACTACATCTGGTGTTATTTTTTCTCCTGTTGTCTTATCTATATATTGTGCTGTAACTTTAGCTCTATGGATATAGTAATATGTTACTGTTATTGGGCTTACTGTCATGTATCCTTCGCTATTTGCTGGTAATCTATCTTCTACTAAGTCATATCCTGTAAATGTTTTTGATGGAATATTATACTCGTCTCCTTCGTTTCCTTCGTGAGTTCCGTTGTATAATACATCTCCACTTATTACATCTATATGTTGCTCAATTACTCCTCCTGATACGTGTAGATAGTAGTATTTTAGAACTATTTCATCTTTAGTCATGTTTACTGTTTTTTGTTCTGGTTCTTGTACTAAGATATAATCGTCGAATGTTTTTGTTTCTGTTACAAATTCATCTCCTACTAAACCTGTTTCTGTTCTTTCGTCTAGTATTTCACCTGTTGTTATATCTATATATTGAACTGTTGCTCTAGTATTCTTTAAGTAGTAATAAATTACTGTTAGAGGTTCTACTTCAAGTTGTCCTGTAGTATTTCCACTATTTTCAACTAAAGTATATCCTTCAATTTCTTTAGCATCTGTTCTATACATCTCTCCTACTTTACCAGTTTGTTTTTCTGGTTTAGCAAGTTCGATGTCTGTATCTTTTTCTAAGTAGTAAATATTTAACTCAGCATCTTTTACTGCATAGTAATAAGTAACTTCAATTACTTCTTCTGTCATTATACCTGTAGCATTTGCTGGTGTTTCAACTAATATATACTTAATTGGTATGTCATCTGCTGAAGTTGTTGTATAAGTAGAATCAATTAATCCTTCAATTTCAACATCTTCGCTTAGTTTATTAGTTGTACCTTCTTCGTAGTGGTGAACAATTACTTTAGTTGATTTTAATTTGTAATAGTAGATTACTTCAATAGTGTCCTCTGTCATAGTACCAGTGGCATTTACTGGTGCTTGAGCCAATTCGTATTTACTTGGTAAGTCTTCTGCTATAGTTGTTTCATAGTCGTCTCCAACTTTACCTGTAACTGTTACATCATTTGCTACTTTTTCAGTTGTACCTTCTTTATAATGATGAACTACAACAGTTGCATCTTTCTTAGTGTAATATAAGTTAATTACATTATCTTTTGTTGATATAACTAATTCATCGATATTAGCTGAATCATAGTTATATCCATAAATATCAACTACTTCGTCTTCGCTATTTATAACATCTTCAAATGTTACATTATCAACTACCTTTTGGTCTTTCAATACTTTGTTTGTATCTTTTTCTAAGTAGTTAACTGTATAACTTAAGTCAGTACGCTTTGTGTAGTAGATATTAATTACGTTTTCACTTGTTGTAATTATTAAAGTTTCTTTATCTACTGAATCATAATTATATCCATCGATTGTAATAATTTCATCACTTGATGTTATTACATCTTCAAATGTTACGTTATTAACTACTTTTTGTTCACTTAATACTTTGTTTGTGTCTTTCTCTAAGTAATTTACTTTATAACTCAAATCATTACGTTTAGTATAGTAAATATTTATTGCGTTTTCTTCTGTTGTTATTACTAACTCGTCTTTATCTACTGAATCATAGTTATATCCATCGATTGTGATTACTTCATCACTTGATGTTATAACATCTTCGAATATCATTCCATCTTGTACTTTTTGAGTACTTAATACTTTGTCGGTATCTTTTTCTAAGTAATTTACTTTATAGCTTAAATCATTACGTTTTGTATAGTAGATGTTTATTAAATTTTCTCCTGTCTGTATTACTAATTCATCTTTATCTACTGAATCATAATTGTATCCATCGATTTCTATTATTTCATCACTTGAAGTTATTACATCTTCGAATGTTACGTCATTAACTACTTTTTGAGTACTTAATACTTTATCTGTATCTTTTTCTAGATAATTCACTTTGTAACTTAAATCGTTACGTTTTACATAGTAGATATTAATTACATTTTCTTCAGTTGTAATAGTTAATGTTTCTTTATCTACTGAATCATAGTTATATCCGTCTATTGTGATGATTTCATCATTTGAAGTTATTACATCTTCGAATGTTACGTCATTAACTACTTTTTGAGTACTTAATACTTTATCTGTATTTTTTTCTAAGTAGTTTACTTTGTAAGATAAATCATTACGTTTTGTATAGTAAATATTTATTATGTTTTCTCCTGTTGTAATAGTTAGGTTATCCTTATCAACTGAATTATAGTTATATCCGTCTATTTCTATTACTTCATCACTTGAAGTTATCACATCTTCGAATGTTACATTATCAACTACTTTTTGAGGATTCAATACTTTATTAGTATCTTTCTCTAAGTAATTTACTTTGTAACTTAAATCATTACGTTTTGTATAGTAGATGTTTATGACGTTTTCTTCTGTTGTAATAGTTAGTGTTTCTCTATCTACTGAATCGTAGTTATATCCGTCTATTTCAATTATTTCATTGCTTGCAGTTATTACATCTTCAAATGTCATATTATTAACTACTTTTTGTATATTTAATACTTGGTTTGTATCTTTTTCTAAGTAGTTAACCTTATAAGATAAATCATTACGTTTTACATAGTAAATATTAAGTATATTTTCTCCTGTTGTTATTACTAAAAATGGTTTATCAACTGAATCATATGTATAACCATCAATATCAATTATTTCATTGCTTGATGTTATTACTTCTGCAAACTTCATTCCGTCTTGATCTTTTTGAGGATTTAATACTTTATTAGTATCTTTCTCTAAATAGTTAACTTTATAGCTTAAGTCTGTACGTTTTGTATAATAGATATTTATTACATTTTCACCATTTGTTATTGTTAAAATTTCTTTATTAAATGAATCAAATATATATCCATCTATATCTATTTTTTCTGTATTAGCATCTATTGTAGTCCCATACTCATAGTTTCCACCTTGTTTTTGCTCATGTAATACTTCATTTGTATCTTTTTCTAAATAGTTTACTACATAGCTGTATTCTTTTAATTTGTAGTAATATGTTACAACTGTTTGTTCTACTGTCATTATTCCATTTTTATTTTCTGGCTCTTCTACTAATTCGTAATAATTTGGTATATCGTCAGCTTCTTCAGTTGTATACTCATCATCTACTTTACCTTCAATTAATGCGTCTTCTGAAATACTTTCAGTTGTGCCTTCTTTGTAGTAATGAACTAGCACTGATGTATCTTTTAATCTGTAATAGTAAGTAACTATTATTTCGTCTTCTGTCATTTTTCCTTCACTATTTGCAGGAATTGCTACTAATTCGTATTTGTTATCCACATTTGCTTTACTAGTTGTGTAATCATCTGTAACAAATCCATTAATTACTTCATCTTGTGCTAAACTTCCATCTCCTAATGGTACTTTATCTGTAGTTCCTTCTATATAGTGATGTACTGTTACTTTTGCTGGAATTGCTTGATAATAGTAAATTACTTCTATATTTCCTTCAATATAGTTACCGCTTGCATTTTCAGGTTCTTGAACTAATCTATATTTGTCTGTAATATCTTCTCTTGCTTTAGTTGCATACATATCTCCAACATAACCTGTACTGTTTTCATCTTGAGCTTCTGTTCCATCTTTTAAAGGTACTTTGTTTGTTGTTCCTTCTATATAATGATGTACTGTAACTGTTCCTTGTAGTTTTTCAAATTCTGCTATTACTTTTATATCTGTTATTACATTATTAAATTTATCTAATGTATATGTTTTAGTATTTTCCTCTAATGTAATCTCTTCTTCTGTAATTGTTCCTTCTGCATCTATCTTTTGAACTTTAATTGATTTTATTTTATATTTTTCATCTGCTTCAACAATTATGTCTTTAGTTGATGTTTCATCAACAATAACATTTTCATAAGTCTCTTGACCTTCGCCTGAAATAGTTCCGCCTTTTACTGTTATTGTTTCTCCTGCTTCATTTACTTCTTCATGTCCTACAACTTCTGTTGTAATATCGTAATTTTTAAGTTTATAGTAATATGTTACAGTTACTTCTGAATACTCGTACGTACCTTTTTTATTTTCAGGTTCTTTTACTAATTCATATTTCCAATCAATATCATTCTTACTTGAAGTTTCATACTCTTCACCTTCTTGACCAATATAAACCTCATCTTCTGCTAAACTTCCATCTTCTAATGGTACACTAGTTTCAGTTCCTTCAATATAATGTTTTACTGTTAAAGGTATTTCTTTTGGTACATAATAATATGTTACTTCAATATCTTCGACTGTATATGTTCCCATAGCATTTGTAGGAATTATATACTCACCATTTTCATCTTTTTCTAGTTCGTATTTTTCTAAATCTACCTTTGGTAAAGTTTTATATTCTTCATTTGGTCTACCCTCTAGCATTTCATCTTCTGCTAGTGGTGTAGTGGTATCTTTAATATAGTGATGAACTATTACTTTTGCTTTCTTTTCATTTTCAATATTAAACTCATGAATCCCATCTGCTCTAAACTCTATTATTACTGGTTCTTCAAGTGTCCAGTATCCTTCTGGTGTTTCTATTTCTGTTAATTCGTATTTACCAAAAGGTATTTGTGTAATTGCTTGTCCGTCTGAATTTGTTTCTACTTCCGTATGATATAATTCTGAGTCATTTGTTGTTACATTTATGCTATTTATAGTAAATTTATCTTCTCCAAAAGATGTACTTGCATTTTTATAATATCCTAGATGTAAATAATAAACTTTTCCACCATCTAATACAGTATTGTAATCTTTTGCTTTTTGTGTTCCTGATATGTAGATAAATCTTCCTGTTGATGAATTATACGCCGGTCTTGTTGTATTTTCTGTTACAGTCGCATATCCCATGTCATAACCACTTTGACTTTCAATCTCTGCATTTACTGTTAAATTATATTTTCCTACGTATCCAGTTAAGTCTATTGGTATATATGAATTTGCTGTTCTATTATCTTGTCCTTGGTTATTTGACTCATATTTGCCTTCATTTTCTACAAAATTATATGTAAATTGTTTATCTTTATATAAGCTAACACCATTTATTGAAACATTAGTTGGTGTTCCTGAACTATGTGTATATCCTAAATGTAAATAATATTGCTTTCCTCCATCTACATATGTTACATAGTCTTTAGCTGTAGATGTACTTGTTATATACATAAATCTTCCTGTACTTGTACTATATGTTGGAGCTATTACGCTTTCATTTAAAGTTGCATATAAATATCCGCTTCCGCCTGTATAATTTGTTTCAGCATTAACAACTATTGCATATCTACCTTCTTTATCAGTTAAATCTATTGGTATATATGAATTTGCTGTTGTATTTACTTCACTTAAATTATTTGGTATGTATTTTCCCTCTGACTCTACAAAATTATAACTTGTAGTAGTTGTAGCATATACATTAATACTATTTATCACTATTTGGTCATCACCTGTATCCGTGCTTGCACTTTTTCTATAACCTAAATGTAAGTAGTATATTTTTCCTCCATCTAGTACCTTTGATGTATAATTGCTAGATGCTTGTGTTCCTGATATATAAATAAATCTTCCTGTACTTGTACTATAACTTGGTGCTGTTGTTGTTTCTGTTATAGTTGCGTATCCATAATCATTACTACTTTGACTTATTACTTCTGCATTTATAGTAACTATGTATTTACCTTCTTTACCGGTTAAATCTATTGGTATATATGAGTTTGCTGTTGTACTGTGCTTTCCTGATGTTCCACCATTAGCTACTTGATATGTTTTACTATTAGTTGGTACATATTTTCCGTCTTGCTTAATAAAGTAATATGTTCCATTGTTAGTTAATTCTCCTAAACTATCTGTTATGTCATTTGATTTATCCGCTATAACAGTTTCTTTTCCATTTGATGTTAATATTCCATCTATTGTTTCTTGATTTTCAGTATCAACTGTATCATATATCTGTCCATTAGCTGTTAGGTCTCCTATAACATTTTCTGGATTTGCTCTTTCTTCTAACTGATCTAATTTAAATTTAGCACCAGTTAATTTTTCTTTAGTAATACTATCTATTTTATTAATAGTAATTTTATTTTCTTTATAACTATATGTAACTTCTATATGCTTGTCTTCAGTAATATTCTCAAACTGTGGCATATTATAGCTTCCATCTTCATTTATTTCAAATGGATATTCTTCACCATTTATAGTAATACCAATAATTTCATAATTTTCATCAGGCGTCATAACGATTTCTTTTGTACCATTATCACCATATTTTACTTTTTCGTACGGTGTCCAATCTTCACCTGAAATATTTCCTCCCTTAATGTTATCAATTTCATTAACATCAGTAGTAATCTTAAATTCTTTTCTAGTATTTTCAACCACTAATTCTTCAATATCAGGAATTCCCATCTCTTCAGCTATTTTAATAATCATTACGTCAGAACTTCCCTTCTTATTTAAGACTAATCCATTTTCTAAATCAATTGTACTACTATTAAACCAACCTCCTACTACATAGCTTCCATCTCTTGTTTCTATTACTGAATTTATATAATCAGAGCTACCTTTACCACCTATTGCTTTTGCCCATTCTGTTTCTCCTTTACTACTATACTTTATTATCATCCCATCAGAGTAATAAGAAGTATCATTATTGTTTAAAATTATTTCATTTCCTAAGTCTATACTATTAGATTCAAAATAACCTCCAACAACATAACCTCCATCACTTGTCGTTGTTACTGCTTCTACATAATCGTTACTATTTTCCCCTATTGCTTTCGCCCATTCTATACTTCCTTCTGTATCATACTTTATTATCATTCCTTCAGAAGCTTTATTAGTAGAATTTTTATTTTTTAATACTACCCCATTTTCTAAATTTACTTCAATACTACGAAAATTTCCTCCTGCTATTATTCCTCCATCTCTGTTTTCTGCTACTGATGTTATTTTATCATATCCACTACCACCTATTGCTTTTCCCCATTCTACCTTTCCATCTGTTGTGTACTTTATTATTATCCCGTCACCATCACCCTTACTATTTAATATGACTCCTCTTCCTAAATCGATTGTACTATCAAAATCTCCTCCTACTATTATTCCTCCATCTCTTGTTTCTGTTACTACTTTTATATGGTCATTATTACTTCCACCTATTCCTTTTGCCCACTCTACTTCTCCTTCAGAATTGTATTTAATTATCATTCCGTCACAATGACCTTTATTATTTAATACTATTCCTTTTCCTAAATTAATATTATTTGAATAAAACCATCCTCCTACTATTATTCCTCCATCTCTCGTTTCTTTTAGTGACTCTATCACATCTTGCTTATTTCCACCTATTTCTTTTGCCCATTCTACTTCTCCACTGCTATCTAACTTGATTATTACTCCGTCATCTTTACCATTACTATTTAGTACTACTTCATTTCCTAAATCTATTGTACTATCTCTAAACCAGCCTCCTATTATATATCCTCCATCTCTTGTTTCTATTACTGAATATATTTTTATGTTTATCACTTTAGTCCATTCTACGTTTCCATTTTTCTCATATTTGATTATTCTTTGACAAGATAAATCGTTATTCAATACTTCTCCATTTCCTAAATCAATACTTGAGCCTCCAAAATATCCTGCTATCATATATCCTCCATCTTTTGTTGCAACTACTGACTCTATATTGTCTGACTCACTTCCTCCTATTCCTTTTGCTTGTTTTATTACTACTTCTGGAACTTGTACTTCATTGAATTTGATTATCATTCCATCAGCATGTCGACCTTTTTTACTTAATACTACTTGACTTTCTAAATCGATACTATTTGAATTAAATAATCCTCCTACTATTATTCCTCCATCCATTGTTTCTACTACTGCCTTTATCTCTTCACTTTCTGAACCACCAACTCCTTTTGCCCATTCAGTTTTACCCTCTTCATTATATTTTATTATTACTCCATCTCTATATCCCTTATTCTGCAATATTATATCATTTCCTAAATCTACTGTAGGTCTACTAAACTGTCCTACTGCTATGTAACCTTTATCTTTTGTTTCAATAACCTTATTTATTCTATCTTCAGTTGATTGTCCTGTTATCCCTTTTGCCCATTCTACTATCCCATTGTTATTATACTTTATTATCATTCCACTACAAGTTGTCTCAGAATTTAATATTATACCATTTCCTAAATCTAATGTTTTACTACTAAAATATCCTCCTACTATATAATCTCCGTCACTTGTTTCTGCTACTGAATACACAAATTCATTACTACTGCCATTTATTGCTTTTGCCCATTCTACTTCTCCTTCAGAACTGTACTTAATTATCATTCCATCTCTATAATTTCCATAATTCTTTAATGTCACTCCATTTTCAAAGTCTATTATTTCGGAAGAAAATGATCCTCCTACAATGCACCCCCCGTCTGCTGTTTCTGATATTGACTCTATTCCATCTTGATCACTCCCACCTATTTCTTTTGCCCATTCTACTTTGCCTTCTGATGTATATTTTATTATCATTCCATCATAAGTTCCTTTATTATTTAGTACAACTCCATCTCCTAAATCTACGCTTTTTGAATTAAAAGTTCCTCCTACTATATATCCTCCATCTGACATTGCTATTACTGAATTTATTTTATCATCACTACTTCCTCCAATTACTTTTGCACATTCTACTTCTCCTTTAGAACTATACTTGATTATCATTCCATCATAATTACCTTTTGAGTTATTCTTTAACACTACTCCATTTTCTAAGTCTATTTTTTCGCTATAAAAAATTCCTCCTGCTATATAACTTCCATCGTTAGTTTCTATTACTGAATTTATATGTTCACCAGTATTTCCACTTATTGCTTTTGCCCATTCTACATTTTTTTCCGCATCATATTTGATTACTATTCCATCAGAACTATAAAGCTTATTATTTTTACTAGTTACTACTATGCCATTTCCTAAATCTATACTATTTGATTCAATCCATCCTCCTGCTATTATTCCACCATCACTTGTTTCAGTTACTGAGTAAATATAGTCTCTACCACCACTACCACCTATTCCTTTCGCCCATTCTGCTTCTATTTTTGTCTTTCCTTCTCTTGATGCTCCTATTCCAAAGTAGTATTCTGATTTATTTATATCATATTTATTGGGTGCTTCTACTTCTACTGCTTTATATAGTCCTTCTTGTAGATCTGCTGTTATTTCTCCATTTGCATCTGTTGATACTGTGTAATATCCTCTTCCATTTATTGTTTCTTTTGTTCCTATTATTTCACCTTTACTGTTTCTAGCTGGCACTTCACCATTGTCTACATTGTAGATTGCAAATTTTACATTAGCTAATAATTCTCCTGTTTCTGCGTCTTTCTTGATTAGCTTAAATGATGGGTTGTCTTCTACTGTTACTATTACTTTGTTTCCTTCTACTGTATATTGCTTTGCTGTTTGTCCTTCTACTAATTCTTCCACAAATTGTAATGTTCCATCTTTTGCTTCTACTTTAAAGTTTATATCTTTTACTTTTGCATATCCTTCTGGTGCTAATACTTCTTTTAATACATATTGTGCCTTTTCTTGTTCTGCTTTTTCTTCTACATATTGATATAAATTAGGTATTGTTATTTTTCCATTTTCATCTGTTATAAATTCTCCTAATTCTTTTGTTCCTTTATATAGCTTAAATTTTGCTCCTGCTAAATATACCGTTTCTTCTGTGTTATCTGATGTTTCTTCTTCTGTTTCTGTCATGTTTACGTTTGTTTTCTTTTGTATTTTTACTAACTCTAAGTTATAAGTTGGTATTTTTTCATCTTCTAGTGTCATATTTACTGTTGGTATACTATCTTCTTCTATAATTAGGCTTTCTTTTACTGTTCCTTCTATGATTTCTATTGTATATGTTCCGTCTGTATTTACAACTTTAAATTTTATTTGGCTTGCTAAATAATACCCGTCAGCTTTTACTTCTTCTAACGTGTATTCTTCGTTTATTTTTAGTCCTTTTAAGTTTATTTCTCCGTTTATATTTGTTGTTACTGTTTTTCCGTTTTCTGGGAAGCCATATCCTGTTAGCTTGTATCTAACTCTTGATACTCTTACATCTGTTCCTTGTTCTACTTTTGTTATTTTTAAGTTTGCTTTTGCTTCGTCTTCTACGTTTACTATTAATTTATAGTTTTCGCCTTCATTTTTTGTAACTGTTATTTCGTCTTTTGTTGTTCCTGATATTTTTTCTACTGTTAGTTCTCCTGTTGTTTTATTTACATGACTAATAAACCTGATAGTATCCCCATTTAATTCATACTCATCTGGTGATTTTATTTCTTTTATTTCATATGTTCTTTCTGCGTAAAGGTTTGTTAGTCTTAATATTCCTTCTAGGTTTGTTACTCCAGTTTTAGCTTCTCCTGCTATTTCTAGTCTTTCTTCATTTGTTGTTATTTCTCTGAAGCTATAAGTTGCTCCTGGTACTATTTTCTCTTTTCCTATTTGGTATTTATTTAATTCTAAGTCATATTTTTCTGCTATTCTAAATCCTAATTTATTTGGTTCTGTTTGAGTTTTATATTTTCCGTTTTCTGTATCTAAGCTAAAATATACTCCATGGTGACTATATGCTACTTGGTTAAATTCAACTCCATTTGGTACTTTTACTGTATAGTTAAATACAAAGTCTTTTCCTGTTGGCATTACATAGTCGCCTAAGTCTATTAAAAATGTTTTGATATTATCCCAGCTTTCTACTTCTTCAGCTGTTTTCCAGTTATTTTCTGTGTTTTCAAGATTTGTTGTTGGATTTTCATTTTCTGAATAATATATTGTTGCTACTGCTTGTAGTTCTTCTGGAACAACTATTCCTTGTTCTGTCATTTTAGTTGTAAAGCTTGAATTCAAGTTTGCTTTACTTATTATGTATGTGTTTCCTTCGAATGGTATTTTTCCTAATATTTTAATATCACTTATTGTACTTGCATAATTATTTTTTATTTGTGTTCCTATTGTTGCTGTTTGTTCTTCTTGTTCTTGGTCTACTACTGCATATTGTGGACGTATATCTGCTACTTGTGGTGATATAACTACACTTTCTTTATCATCATAATTCGTTGCTACTTGGTTTGTTAATAAGCTATTAGGTGATACCATGCTTATACTTGCTGATGTGTGGTTTACAAATTCTGTTGTATTCAAGTTATTATTTACGTCATATGCATCTTCTGCTTTATAGTAATAGTCGCTTCCATTTTCATTTGTTGCGTATAGTTCTATCTGTCTTGTAGTTGTTGCAATTCTTGGGTCTGGTGATAAGTCTACGTCTAGTGTTATTGTAAATGTTTGTGGTGTATTATTTTTTGTTACTATCTTTATAAATCTTTGTCCATTTTCTTCTATTACTTCGTAGCTTTCAATAGTTACACTACTATTGTTTACGTTTACTTCATTTAATTGTACATCTATTATCTCTGTTGGTACTTTTACTAAAAATATTCCGTTTTGCCATTCTGTTTGGTTATTTGATGCTGATGTTTTTGTTGTTATTGTAATTTTGTCGTTTTTCTCTGTTTCTTGCGTTGATATTGTATTTTTGCTAATACTAATTGTTGCTACTGATACTGGTGCCTCGTAGTTTGCTGTATGTCTTGTTGTTGCTGTTCCATCTCCTACTATGCTTCCTGTTAATGTTGATTTTATATATTGTAGTTCATCAAATTGTTCTCTTTCATATTTTGTTGTTATTTTTTCATCATCTATTTCTTTTATGTTATATACATAAAAGTTTACTTCTTTTTTAACAATCTCACTTGTTTCTATTCGTATATGTTTTACTGGTAATGCGTATTTATATGGATTACTTGATGTGTATTTATCCCAATTATCTTTTGTAAATGTTTCTATAAGTTCGTCTGTTTCGTTGTTATATACTTTTATCCATCCATCATCTCCTAGCATTTGACCTGCTCCGCTAAAGTATATTCCAACATTTTGTACTACATCGTCTGCACTTTCATTTTCTGAGTTTGTTTTAATAAATACATCTGTTACGCCTGTTTCTTCTTGCATTATCATTCCTGCTGTGCTTGCATTTGTTCCTACAAAACCTTTCCACATAACTGTGTAAGAGTCATTTTCCTCTTTTTCGCTTTCACCATTGTATATTCTTAATGGCTTTTGTTTTGATACAACATATCTGTAAGATGGTTCATATACGTATTTTCCTACTTTTATTTCAAAGCTTGTAGATTTATCGTTATTTGGTATTGAGTAATATACTAAGATTGTTGATCTAGCTACATTTGATTTATATGGATTAGTAAATTCTGTATTTGGGTTATTATATCCTTCGTAGTATGTGCTTACTGGTACTCGTAATTGTACTGCTTCTGTTCCTAAACTTTGGTAAGCTTCTAGAGGATATATTACTTTTATTCCATAGTTGTTAGTTCTTGATAAGCTTGTAGTTATTTTTCCGTCTTCTCCTGCTATTGCTTCTCTTTCTACTGTAAATGTTCTTGTTTCTTTGTCATAGCTAAATGTTGCATTAGTTCCTGTATATGTTACTTCTATTGGGTCAAAGCCATTTAGCTGTGGTATTGTTCCTTCTACATGATTTTTCTTTAGTATTAATGCGTTTGCTGTTTCTTCTGTGTATACTGTAAATCCTAGGTTTACTATTCCTTCTTCCTCATTTACAGCATTAGATATATTACCATTTTGGTTTGTTGTATATATTCTTGTTGATGTTTTTCCATACCAATCTATATTAAAATTTACTTGTTTTGTTACTGGGGTTTCATTTCCTGATTCGTCTACATATGTTCCTGTTAAAGCTACACTATTTACTTTGCTGTAGTTATTAGTATTATTTCCTATTGCAGATATTTTGCCTGAAGTGTAAGTGTAATCCCCACTTCTTACAACACCTGTTAATAACTTTTGTGTCCCGTTACTTAAATTATTAAATTCAATTTCTTTTATGTTGTTACCTATGTAGTTTTGTTTTAATTCTTGGTCTTTAGGAAGAGTTGTTTGTAAGTAAAAGTTTTTACCATCTATAGTTATTTTAGCGTCTTTTAAATATCCTTCTGTTTGAACATTTAATTCCATGTATAAAGTATCGCTTGTTCCTATTTCTTTACACGTTCCACGTAGGCTCTCTGCGTAGCCGTCTGCATCTAAATCACGCAAAAAGAACGCATCGAATTTAACATTATCTGTTCCTTCGATAGCGTTATCACCTTCTTGAACTTGAGCATATGTCATTGCTCGTGCAAATTCAGCGCTATTTACTTTTTGTTTTTTAGTAAAGTGTTCTTCTTTGAAAATAAAGCTACCTACAATTGCTATAAGTAATAATAAAATTATTGCAATTGATAGTACTTTAACTTTCTTATTTTTCAAAATTCCCCTAATTTTTTCTACTAAATTTCCCATCTCTAAGTAACTCCTTTAAAACAAATACTAATATTTAAATAATCTTAGTTTTTATTTTAAATACTTATTAGGCTCTGTCAATGCCAGTTTTTTCAGTTATTTGATTTTAATTTGTAGGAAATTTTCTCTTTGTTTGCTATAACCCTTATAAACACTTCAAAAGCTACGTACCACTTATTTCCAATTAAAAATAAGTAAAAACTTAATATCCTTTACTTTACAAATTTCAATTTTTTCTAGGGAAATCAAGAAATTCTTTAATTTTATTTACTATTTTAGCTTTAAAATTTTTTCATTATAAAAGAACAATAGTGGGCTGATAAAAATTTGCTAAACTTTAATAAGCAACGTTCAGCCCACGTTTAATTGTTCGTCCGCGAAAATTCTGAAAGAATTTTCTGTGGAATGTATTTATATTATAGGAAGTTCGGAGAACTTTCCTATAATATAAAAAAAGCAGGTTTATAAACCTGCCTTAGTATATGTTTTATAAATTATATCAACATTTCTTTATCAACTTTACCTGCGAAAATGCTTGGTAAATGTTCCATATCATAATTATTATTCATTTGTGCAAAATCGTAATTTTCAAAATCCATATTTTCTATCTCCTTTTGTTTAGTTTTTCCAACGACATATTTATTATACCACTTTTTTGTTTTTATGTAAATCTTTGTTAACAATTTTTTACTATTTTGTAATTTTTTTCTTAAATAAAAAACGGGACACCGGAGAACAAATTTCGTTCTCCGGTGTTTAATCATTGCATACTTAGATTCGGTGGCTCAGGAGTCACCTTCCTCTTTTTTCTGCATCTCCGCCATGGTTATTCTTTCTCCATTCTTGCACACGATGTACACTTTTGCCGGATGATCGCTCATATATTTTAACATTTCGTCAATAAATATATCAGTTTTTCCGGCCAGTGCCACCCTGTTTAAGAAATTGTCGTATGCCGACGCGGAGCAGTATAATGTGATGTTGTTGACTGTAAGTGTTTGCCTTAATCTGTTGTAGGCCTCTTTTTCATGCTCCATGAACATGCCATAATAGTATTCCTGCATCAGTTTCACTTCTTCATCTTCGCAACACATTACATGACGTGTTTCTTCTTTTGGCTTCCGCCATTTTTTGAAAATATCTAACATGATTTTCTCCCTTCGTGCTAATGTTGTTATGTAACCTATTGTTTATTATACTCTAATTCTCGCTTTTTGTAAACTTTTGTACTTTCTAATCTAAAATAATTTCTTGACTTTTCCTTATATAGGTATTATAATTTTATCGTTATCTAAATCGGGCCATTAGCTCAGCTGGTAGAGCAGCAGACTCTTAATCTGAAGGTCCGGGGTTCGATCCCCCGATGGCTCACCAAAACGTTCCAAAAACCAAATGAAAACTCACTGATTTTACAAGTGAGTTTTTTTCATTGTACAAATATAGAATAATTTCACATTTTATTATAGAAAGAGGTGATATTTATGGCTCAAACATTAGTTAATTTTAGAATAGATGAATCAACAAAAAAACAAATGGAACAAATATGTAGTGAATTAGGAATAACAATGTCTACTGCATTTAATATATTTGCTAAAAAAGTAATTCGTGAAAAGAGAATACCTTTTGATGTTTCTATTGACCCATTTTACTCTGAAAGTAATATGAAAGCATTATCAAAATCAATAAAAGAATTAGAACAAGGCAAAGTAGTTGTAAAATCAATGGCAGAATTAGAGGCGATGGCAGATGAATAATTTATCATTTACAAAAGCCTTTAAAAGAAAATTTAAGTGGCTATTGGAGTAGAAGAATTGATGAAGCTAATAGATTAGTTTATAGAATAGTAAATAGTCAAATAGAAATAGTACAATGTAAAGGGCATTATAACAACTAATAAGTTTAGTAGTAATTCTGAGCAAATAATAAAAGCACCACATTACGCTTCGCCAAGCTATGTGGTGTTTGTCATATTTATATGGTAGCACACATTTCTGTGGCTCTCATTTTCTATTTATATTATACAAAGATAATAAGACTTTGTCAAAAATGCTTTATTCTAAAATATAATCTTATGCTTGAATATTACTTCTATTATGTATACAATTATAAAAAAATATGGAGTAAAAAATATGTCTGAAACTAAAGATAATATTAGAAGAATTATAAGTAATAACGAATTTTTAGATTATAAAAAAGTTCTTGGTAAAGATAACCTAGAAACTGTAGAATTTACTTTAGTATTATTAAAACAATATTATGGTTTTTCCACTACAGAAATCAGCTCGATTTATGACTATTCCGAAGAAGATTTTGTTTCTGAACTTAATGAGTCTAATATTGATTTTTTCCAATTATCAGAAGAACAATTCTTTTCTAAGCTATCTGATAATAAAAAAGAAATTTTTAAACAATTAGCTCATAATATTGTTTCACGTGTAAAACCAGAAAAATTAAAAGAACTTATTTCTTCTGATGAATTACTATCTGTTGATATAGATTCGTTTAATAACTATTTAGATGAACTCGAAAAAGAAAAACAAGAAATATTTAAAATATTGAGTACTAGTGATTTAAGTCAAATTTTACCTAAGAGTTTTTTCGATTGTGATTTTTTAGATAAAATTAATTTAGAAAATTCTGGTGCTCGTTTGGATATGGAAAATTTCAACTATGATGCCAGAGTTTCTGGTTCATTAAAAGGTTGCGAATTACTTTCTTTTTCTATAAATCACTATATTGATCCTGATGCGTCGGAACTTTTATCTATGTGGTCTCATATTAGTGCTGATTGTTTAGATGAAAGTCAATATATAGCTGTAGCTCAATATTATCTTTTACATGGTTTGATTTTATCTGAAAAAGAACATTTTTTATTTCAAGCTCCTAATATTCAAGATGAGCTTCAATTATTATATGAAAAAGTCTTAAAAGACAATAAGTATTCAGCATATGGATATCTAAATTTATATAATTGTATGACTCCTGAAGCACAAGCTAAAAATAGCGCATATATTGATAGAATAATTACTTTAGCTAAAAATAGTGATGATAAATATTCTATTGAAAAGTCTATACAATATATGAGTCTTTCTCAATTTGATAAATATTTTCCTGACATTTTAAAATTATATACTAATGCTGATGGAACAATGAATTTAGACAATTTTATTTCAATGGTTTGGGGTTATTGTAATTCAGAAGTTCAACTTAATTACTTTGAGAAATTTAAAGATATTATTAATCAAACAGCTACTAACAATAATAAGGATTTTTATGTTTATAGGCTATTAGAATCTTCTAGTGAAGAAGCTCAAAAAGTCTTTTTGCAAAATCTTTTGGAAGAAAGTCGTACTAATGGTGGAGCTTTAAGTTTAAGTAAAGTTGATGATATTTTGTCTCATACTTCAAAAAATGTAGATATTTCTGATGATTATTTTGAAGAAATTTTAAGCTTAGTTAATCCCGAAAAATATTCTTCAGTTGTTAAATTTTATAATGTATGGCAGAATATTGGTTTACATGCTCAACAAAAATATTTGCCTACAATGCTTAACCATCTTGAAATTTTTAATTTTGTTGAGTTGTGGAATCGAACTGATTTGGAAGCTCAAAAAAATTTATATAATGAATTAATTCCTATTATAGAAAAAGACTATCCTTCTTTAGAACATCAATTTAAAGGCGATATTTATATTTCTCTTTTAAAAAATATGCCTGAAAAAGATGCTTCTGAATGGATACATAATGATGTACCTAAATTTATTGATGCTTTTAGAAAAAAATATAATGATAATGAAAAAGATTTTATAGATTATAGCAAGTATACTGATTTTGAATTAGCTAATATTCTTTTACAATTAGAAAATAGTGGTGATTTAAATGATTCTAATATTAATTCTATTTTAAATAATTTGCCTACTTTGGGTAAACAAATTATTTATAGAGTTATTAATTGTAATTCTAAAATGATTCAAAATGAAGCTTCAAAAATTTTATCAAAACTGGCACAAAATCCTAAAAATGCTGGTCAGCTTTTGACTGAAATTGAAAATATTTTTGCCCAAAGAAATTTACCTGATTTTGTGAAATTTTATAAGTATTTTGAGCTTTTACAATATGATGATAAAATAAATTTTTCATCTTCCTATCTTTCTCCTGCTTTAGCTAATACTCAGAGTAAAACTTTAAGTAAAAGAATTATTTTTTCAGATTTAATGCGAATATCTATGGATTCAAATAATAAATCGATGAAAAATTTTGTGGATACTTTAGAACGCGGTAATGCTTTATATGTAAAAGTAATGAACAATCAACTTGATGTTCAAGATTTTTCTAATGAAGATAGGTTTTTAGCACAAGAATATACTAAAACTTTATATTTTTTATATGAATTATCAGATGCTAGTGTAGTAGATAAAAAAGATGGTAGAAAGCTTTCGTTAACTGGTGATATAAAACAGGATTTTGAGTCTTTAGGTAGAAGATATTCACATGATGGCCTTATTAAAAATTTACCTGACCAAATTTTAAGAAGTATTATTGGTCCATATCAAGAACTCTTTGAAGGCATTGATTCCGTAGAAAAAATCAAAGAATATATGCATCAAAAAATTGAAACTTCGAATAAAAGACATTTTGAACTTGCTGATAGTAAAATTGATTTGAAACCTGGTGATTTAGTTAAAGGTATTAAAGATAGCTCTAGAGTTTCCCCTTCTCTTGTATCAGATGGTATAAGGGCTGGTGAATTTTTAGGTGTTGACAGTCATTCTGACCTTACTCCTTTGGATACTGATTTTAGCGCAATATTACCTGGAAATGAGGGTCAAGGATTTATTGGTAAGCTTAATAATACTATGTCTGCTAGCTATGGAGATATGTTTTTTGTAGTAAAATATAATCCAACTAAAATGGAGTATTCTAGACAAAATGATGATTTAAATGTTCTGTCTCAAGAAATAAAAATGAGTGATAAAATATCGTCAAGAAATGAACCTGATACTATTATAAAAAGGATTAATGATAGGTCTAGAAATGAATATGATGCTAAAAAATTAGAAATATTTTCTAGCAAATTTTCTGGTGAACACTATGGTATTAGAACAGGTGTAGGTATTACTGATATTGATTATATTGTTTTGACAAGTGGCTATAATAAACGTTTAGGTTTTGAATTAGCTATGAATGGAACTTATATTCCTGTTTTTGATGCTAAATCTGAAGAATTGTTATTTTCTCCTGAAGATTATGAATCAATTAGAAGTCAAATGCAAGGTTTATCTTTTTATGATGCTGGTAATTTTGTGGTTGATGAGTCAGCTAAAACTGCTCAAGCAAAAGAAATTGTAGATGAATTATTTTCTACTGGTGATGTTGACGAATCTATTAGTGAAAAAGAGGCTAAGTCTAAAAGAAGTGCTATACAATATCAAGTTGTAAAAGCTTTGTCTGAAAATATGGGAATAGGTCTTGAAAATCATGTTACTGGTAATATGACTGAAGGATTTGTTGAATTTATAGATACCGGTTCTACTGGCCGTGGTACTAATGTTCCTGGTAGCGGTGATTTTGATTTCATGATGAAAGTTGATAAAAATATTATAGATAATCCTTCTAGAATGGAAGAATTTAAAACTCATTTAAGAAAAGTATTAGCTATTCCTTCAAATGACCCAGAAACTTCTACAGAAGAATTAGGCGGAAACTTTAGATATAAAAAGGTCTCTATTGAAGGTATAGCAGAACCTGTAGATATTGACGTTACTTTTGCTCCTAAAAATGAAGAAATTACTTATTCAACTGATATGTGTGTTAAAGATAGATTAAATCATCTTAAAACTTCAGACCCTGAGGGGTATAAGTATACAGTTGCGAATATAGTTCTTGCTAAAAGATTACTTAAAAAAGAAGGTTTGTATAAGAAACATAACAGTGATGGTGCAACGCAATATGGCGGTTTTGGTGGTGTTGGCGTAGAAAATTGGATTCTTCAAAATGGCGGTTCTTTAATAACTGCTATGGATAGCTTTTTAGAAGCTTCAGCAAAAACTAAAGAATTTGATGAATTTAAGGAACTTTATCCAATTTTTGATTTTGGTGAAAATCATGCTTCAAAAGGTTCTTATCCTCATGATACTTTCATAAATGGCTTGACTCAAGAAGGATATTTGCAGATGAAAACTAGATTTAGAGAATTGAAAAACGAATTAACGTCTATTGAAGTAGTTTCAGATAAAACTCGTTTAGCTGAAACTATTATAGAAGACACAGAAAACTTGGCTAAAGATGCTAGAAAAGGTTCTGTTTTGGCTACAATGTCTGAACTTACAAATTTATATAATGAAATTGAAAATCCATCGATTACTAATAAAGAGGTTAATGATTATGACAAATGAAATGGCTTTTGCAATAGCTGAAATTAACGAAATATTAAACTATTTATCTATCCAGCAAGTGAATAAAATCCCTTTAAAATTAAGGAATATGTTCACTTTAGTTTCACATGCCAATTATATTCCTCATATTGATCCTAATAAAAGCATATTAGAGCAGGATATTAGTACAAAAACTAAGGATATTTTAGTATTATTTTATAGAAATTATTGGTCTGATAGTGATAATAAAAATGAGATTGATAAGATTTTAGACGAAAATGAGAATAGATACCAACTTGAACTTAGTCAAAAGTATAGTACCTATAATATTTTTAATTCTTCTAATAGCGCTATGACTCTTCCAGAGAATGATGTTCAGGATAATAAACTTATTGTTAAGAAGGATAACTTTATTACCAAGATTATAAATAAATTAAAATCTTGGTTTAGTCATTAAAATTGTTTATTATAATGCTATTTTAACAAAGAACAATAGTGGGCTGATAAAAATTTGCTAAACTTTAATAAGCAACGTTCAGCCCACGTTTAATTGTTCGTCCGCGAAAATTCTGAAAGAATTTTCTGTGGAATGTATTTATATTATAGGAAGTTCGGAGAACTTTCCTATAATATAAAAATAGACGTTCTATTTAAGAACGTCTTCTTTTTTGTTTATTTTAAAGTTTGATATATGTATTGATGTTATTGGTATTAATGCTATTATATATGGAATTATATATCTTGATTTTGCTTCCCATAAGATATGAAATGCAAATCCTCCTATAAAAATTGTTAATAAAAATATTACTTCTAATGAAAGTTTTTTTCTATTTTGTATTATGATTATTAAACTGCTGGATGTTATTAATAAAAGTGTTACTTTTTGATAAAATGTTACTGGATTTTCAGCATTTTTTAATATTTTATTTTCTCCGATGTTATTATTCCAAAATGCTGAATATGTATTTTCTCCCCACATTGATGCTAGCTTTTTAGTGTAAAAATCTGCTGTGTATTTTATATTTTTTGATAAATATTTTACTCTTTCTTTTATCTTTTCTTTATATTCATTTTCTATATTTTCTTTTTGGTGTAGTGCTGGTTCGGCTATAGGTTCGTTGTACCATCCGTTTCCTCTCCATGATTCTTCCATTGCCATTAAAATAAAACTTGCTTTTGGATATCCTTTATTTTTATCTAAATTATATTTTTGAAAATAATAGTTTTCTACTAAATTCGCTGGAACGAATGAGATTATTAAATATATTGCTATTATTATTAAGTTTATCGCACTTTTCTTCCATTCTGTTTTATTAAATTCTTTTATTAAATTTAATATTAAATATACTACTGTTGCTATTATAAATATTAAACTATTCATTCGCATCATATATGCAAAAGCTGTTAGTATTGCTGCTATTACTATGTGTTTTATTTTTTTGCTTTGTGTATATTTCATTATATAATATACTGCAAATAGTGATAGCCCTAAGCTTGGAATGTCTCCATATATAAATGTTGTTAGCATTAATAATGGTGCACATGTTAATATTAATATTATTGGTAAGGTTGTACTTGTTTTGTATTGTTTAGATAGTTGATTACATATCTTGTATATTGCAAAAATAATGGCTAAATTTCCAATTATATTTACTACTCTTAGTATTGCTATTACATCAAAATATGTCATTTTAAAGGCTAATTTATATACATATGCTAAGTGTATTTGTTGAGGATATTTTTCTATATATTCTTTTAGTGTTATTCCTGCATACGTTTTATTGTTTAGAAATTCATTATCGTCTCCTCTATAAAAGGTTTGTGCTAGGTTTGCTACATGTATTGAGTCACCGCCTATTCCTGGTCTTACTAAAATTATCCATAATATACTTAATATAATGTATATTACTAATGCTGCTATAAATATATTTTTTCTAATCTTTTTTTCTTTTTCGCTTTTTTCTAACTTTTTGTCTAATTTTCTTGTTATAAAATATATTAATATCCCTACTAATATAATTGAAATTATGTAAAATATATTATTATAATTTATTATTACATGTTCTGATAAGTCTAGTTTGGCTGTAAATATTAAGTTTATTCCTGTTACAATTAATAGTGAAATTATTCCTATTATATATATGATTTTTTTCATTTTTTCTCCCTTTATCTTAATGTTTATCCTAATAAATTATATTATATTTTTTATATTTTTCAACTTTTTGAGCAAAAAAAAACTCACAAATGAGTGAGAAAAAAAATAATGATTTTTATTTTTTAGTTTGGTGTTACAAATGGGTTACTCCGCCGCCGCTCATGAATCTTCCGAATTTGGTGTCATACCTGAACCCGGATATGTTATTTTTGAAGCCATAGCTCTCTTCTTTCAGTTTGTCACTGTCATACTCATACTTATAACTTTTGTACGAAACAATTTCATCCTGAAAGTAGATGGCTTCTCCGGCATCGATGTGAGATGGCTCACTTTCGTGCTGAAAACAACCGATGTTCTCCGGTGCACCGAACTCTTCGACCTGGATATATGGCCGGAATACCACAAATTCTTGCCTACAGGAAAGACTTGCGATATAGATGGGTGATTTGATATGTGAATGCTCTACTTCCAGCTTGTACGCATCATAATTTATTCCATCTACCATCATGCATCCGTACTCCTCAAGGGAGTTAATCTGCACACCTCCTGTTTTTGCAAGTTTTTGGATTCTCTCGGCCAGCCACTCGAAATTCACGTCGGTTCGTGAATGAAATCCGTTTGGATATTTCTTCCGGATCTCTTCCAGTAGCTCCTCTTTGTCGGGGATCTCTGTGAAATACGGTGCTCCATCAAGGCCTCTTACACTTGGCTTACTGTCCTTATCAAATAGTATCTCGATAAGTCCACAACCAGGCGTGAGGTATTGAAGTTTGTTTTGCACGCAATCACATTCTTCGTACGTCCACTTCATGTTGTCACCACCTTTTTTTCTGCCAACAGTTTGGCGATACAAGTTAATTAGTTGCCAATATATATTATATCATGTTTACATAATGTTGTAAATATTTGGCATAAAAAAACTAGCATATATTATGCTAGTTTTAAATTTATGGATTTGTTTGTTCTGGTGGTGTTGGTTCTACTACTGGTATGCTTGGAGTAGGTGTTGGTTCTGTAGGTGTTGGTGTTGGTTCTTCAGATGGTGTTGGTTCTACTACTGGTATACTTGGAGTAGGTGTTGGTGTAACTACTGGAGCAACTGCTTTTTTGGTTCCTACTCTTACAACTTTTGTTATTGTTGCATATGTATCTGTAGATAGTTGAACTTTATCTACTCTTCCATCTGGATAATATAAATATTTATATGTTACGCTTCTATATCCATTCATTCCTGCTGTTGTTACTTCTTGTCTTCCTTCTTCCATATTTGGATCTTCTATTGTGTTTACTGGACATGGTATTGTTGCTGTTGTTGTTGCTACTATTGATACTCGTGGCTCATTTTCTTCTTTTATTCCTGATATTGATACTGTAGCTACTCCACCGTTTATATATGCTGTTATTTTTACTGGATATTTTCTTGGATTTTTAAATTTAAAATCTAAGGCTCCATATGATACTGTAGCATCTCTTCCTGGGTCAACATATCCTGCTCCATATGAATGGTTATGTCTTTCTACTATATCTAAGTTTGCTAATACTACTGTATTGTAAAGTGTTGATGATATTTGGCAGATTCCGCCACCTAAACCATCTTCTACTCCTGAACTTGTAAATATATGTGCTTCTCTAAATCCGTTTTCTATTGATCTTTTTCCTACAGTTTGATTATATGAAAATGTTTCGCCTGGTTGTAATACATAATTATTTATTTTTTTGCAGGCTATTGCTAAGTTTGTACTTCTGTTTGAGTTTCCTGCATCATATCTTGTTGTAAATGTTGCTAATACATCTGGAAATGCTCTTGAACCTAGGTCTGCAACAGTAATTCCTGCTTTTGTTACTTTTAATGGAATTATATATTCTTCTTTATCTTCTTTTAATAAATTTTTAATTTCATCCATTGTTATAGCAAAGTCAATTCCGTCTTTATCTACTACTACTTGGAATGGATCTTCTACTATATATGCGTCTTGTGGTTCTGTATGTACTTGATTATAAATATCATCAATATCAATTTCTTTTGCTTTTTGATCTTTTACTTCTATTTCTTTTTCTTTTGGAAAACTTTTAGATATATTAGTTATTGATTCTTTGATATCTTTTTCCATTTTTTCTTTATTTAGTATAATTCCATCTGTTCCTTTTGTTATTATTAATTCCTCTTCTTCTACGCTATAGGCATATTCTTTTACTACTCCTGGTAACTCTAAATTTGTATCTGTTAAGAATTTATCTAAATTTTCTTCATTTAAATTTACTGCTAAATCAATGTCTTCTTTTTTAAATTTTCTTTTTATAACTTCAAAATTATTTTGAAAAATGTTTCCGTTTCTGCCCTTACTTACTGCTTTATCTACTGCTTCTTGGATATTTGCTTCTATCTCTAGTTGCTCCATCGGAAATTCTTTTGTATATTCTTTATACTTTAGTAGTATCGTTGATTCTTGCCTTTCTTTTACACTTTTTTCTATTAATTTATATGCTTCTTCTTTATTTAAACCAGAAACATCAATTCCGTCTATTGTTATTCCTTTAATTATTTTTGAGTTTGTCATACTAGTAAAGGCAAATCCTGTAAACAATAGTAAAAAAAGTACAATTGCTACTATTGCTATTATAGATATTTTTATAGTTCTTTTTCTTTTTTCTACCATTTGTTCAATATATTCTTTTGAATTTGATGGTACTTTTGGTGCGTTTGGCTTTTTTTGAGCGTGCTCTGTTCTTCTTTTTCTTGGTGTTTTTGATGTGTCTGATGTGTTTACTACTTTTTTATTTCCGCTTTTTACTATATCTTTTCTATCTTCTTTCATTTTCCCCTCCACTACTTTTTAGCACTTCTATCATAGCATATTGATTTTTTTTATTCAATAGTTTAAATTTCTAAACTATCTTTACTAGACATTTTATTTTTTTATATATATAATATACATAAATATTATTAAGGAGTGGTATTATGTTAGGGAATTTACTTTCAAATATTAGAGAAAAGAAAGGTTTATCAAAAACTAGTATATCTGAGGTAACTGGAATTAATGTTGGTCATTTAACTCATATTGAAAAGGGTGAGCGTAATCCAAGTCAAAAAGCTTTAAGAGATATTTGTAGAGCTTTGGATATACCATATCAACCTGTTTCATACACATATGACAAAGAACTAACAGAAGAACAAAAACGTTTTAATTTAATCGATTCTGTGCCTTATAACACTGTGCCTTTAGTTACTGGAGTTATGGATATGGTTATTTGTCCTTCATCTATACCTGATGCTTCAATGGCTTTTATTATGCCTGATGATACGATGAAAGCGTCTGTTCCTAGAGGATCTGTTGTTTTTGTTGAATTAAATACTATTCCAGCTCATCGTGAATTAGGATTATTTAAATATCAAGATTCTATTGTAGTTAGAAGAGCAATTTATAGAAAATATAAAATTATCTTAAAAGCTGATAATTTACTTACTAAAGATATTATTATTGAAGATGGATCACAACTTACTATTATTGGTAAAATTCATGTCGAAAATTAACATTTATTTTACAATAATATAACATTTAAATGTTTTTTAACCTTTTGAGTATAAAATGTATTGAAACTATTTTTTATTATGTTTATAATATTTTTAGCAAATGATAAGGAGTTATTAATTATGGAATTAGTTAAAAATATATTTTTCAATACAGATAAATTGACACCAAATTCAAACATAAAAATCTCATATACTGGGAAATTTTTTCAAGACAATTCAAATGAAGTTTATCTTCATTTTGGTTTTGGTTCTGATTGGGAAAACGTTTCAGATGTAAAAATGGAAAAATCTGAACTTGGTTTTCAAATTGAAATAAACCTTCCTGAAAATGATTCTTTACGTTTTTGCTTAAAAAATGAAAATGGAGAATGGGATAATAATAATGGAGAAAATTATATTTTTCCTATCGAACATATTGAAACTAGTTTAGTAGTTCACGATGAAAATGCTTTTAATTTAGCTTCTCCTAGAAAACTTAGACGTTCTTATATTATTTCAAAGAAAATTAAATTAGCTATATATAAGATTATTCATTACTTACCAAAACTTGTTTCAGGAAATTATAAAAAGAAATCTGAAAATGAAAATATTTAATTAAACAGCAGAGCAAAGTTTAATACCTTGCTCTGCTATTTTTATGTTATTATCCAGCCTCCATTTGGAGATATTACTTGTCCTGTTGTGAATTCATCTTCTATTAGCCATTTTGCTGTTTTTGCTATATCTAGTGGTTTTCCTATTTTTCCTAAAGGTGTTTGGTTTTCTATTTCTTTTATCTCTTCTTTAGTAAAATCGGAAATCATTTCTGTATCAATTAATCCTGGTGCTATCGAGTTAACTCTTATATTTGATGGTCCAAGTTCTTTAGCTAATCCTTTTGTTAATCCATCTATTCCTGCTTTTGTTATTGAATATGCTACTTCGCAAGATGCACCTACTAATCCCCATATTGAAGAAATGTTTATTATACATCCAGATTTTTCTTGTATCATATATTTTGATACTTCTTGTGACATTGCTATTGCTGAATAAAGATTAGTTTCTATTATTTCTTTTATTTGTTCATCTTTTAAATCTGTAAATGGTCCCCATACTGAAATTCCAGCATTATTAATTAGTACATCTATTTTTTTATATTTATCTATAGTATATTTAACTAGACTTTGACATTCTTCTCTTTTCGATACATCTGCTTGAAATATATCTATTTCTATATTTTCTTTTTTTAGCTCTTCTTGTAATTCTTTAGCTTTTTCTTCTGATTTGTTGTAATTTGCTATTATTTTGTTTCCTTGTCTTGCTAAATATTCTGCCATGCTTCTTCCTATTCCTCTTGATGCTCCTGTTATAATAATTACTTTTGACATTTTTTCTCCTATACTTGTACTTATTATTTTTTTCTATTATACACTGATTTGAGTTATTTGTATATCTATTTATCTTTGATATGTACTATTTTGTCTAAAAAACTCGCTCTTTCTATATGTAAAAAAAAGCCAACAATTAAGAGATTATCTCAAAACTGTTGACTTTAAGATGGAGCCACTTGTCCGAATCGAACGGACGACCTACTGATTACAAGTCAGTTGCTCTACCAGCTGAGCTAAAGTGGCATATTTAATTGGTGACCCCTACGGGAATCGAACCCATGTCTCCGCCGTGAAAGGGCGATGTCTTAACCGCTTGACCAAGGGGCCATAAATCTCAGATTTCCATCTGAGATTGGTGAGCTATCCGCGACTCGAACGCGGGACAACTTGATTAAAAGTCAAGTGCTCTACCACCTGAGCTAATAGCCCATTAACAGTTGCTTTTATGCAACTGCTTTTATATGATACAACACTTTTCTTTACTTGTCAACATTTTTTCAATATTTTTTAAAATATTTTTTCACTTTTTATACTTATAATACTATTTTTTTGTAGGTAATATTTTCTTTTTCTAAAATTTCACTTTCTCTATCTGAACATGTGAATATTAAAACTTGTCTATTTTCTTGGTTTGATAAATATTTTAAGCTTTCTGTCATTCTTTCATTGTCATAATATGAAAAGCTTTCATCCATTATTATTGGCATATTTTCTTCTGATATTTCTTTTGTAGCACTTATTCTTAATGCTAAGTATATTAGATCTATGGTTCCTGTACTTAATCTTTCTATAGGCATATATTGTCCATTTTCTACTTCTATTTGCAAATTATTTTCGCTATCTAGATATAGTTTTGAATATTTTCCTTTTGTTACTTGAACTAAAATATTTTTTAGCTCTTCTATAAAATCTGGCGTTATATTTTCTTTCATTTCTTGATATGCATTTTCTATTTCTTGTTTTACCATTTCATATATCTGATTAAGTTCAACTAATTCTTTTTTTTGCTCATATAGGTTTTCTAATTTTTCGTCTATTTCTACTAAGTAATCTAATTGTTTTAATATATTTTGGTTATCTACTTCTATTGTTTTTTCTGTTATTTTATATTCTGTTAATTCTTTTTCTTTTTCACCTATGAATTCCACAATGTTTTCATATTTTGTGGATAATATATCATCTATTATTTCTTCGTCTATTTCTTCAATAAATTCTTGTTTTATTTCTTGTTCTGCTGTTTGTTCTTGTATTTTTATTTTTTCTTCTTTTTCTTCTATCTCTAACTTTTTCTCTTTGTATTCATCTTCTATTTTTGATAGTTCTTCTTCTAATAAATTTTTTTCTTGATATCTTTTTCTATTATTCTTTTTAATTTGTTGTTTTATTTTTTGTTTTTTATTAAATATGATTCCAAATATTAATAGTGGAATTATATTTAACAAAATAGCCATATATTTCTTTAAATAGATGCTTAAACTTGTTATAGCAATAATTATTAATATTATTGCTAAATATCCAAATTTGGAGCTTTTAAATGCTTCTTGCTTACTTTCTTCTAGGTTGCTTATCTTTTCTTCTAATTCTTTTTTTCTGTTTTCATTTTTTAGTAGATTTTCTTTAGAAATTTTAATTTTTTCTTTTTCTAACTGATTTTTTTCTAAATTTATTTTTTGTTTTCTTAATATTTCTAAAACTGTTTTACTTTCTTCTAAATCTATTTGTAGATTTTCTTTTTGTGTTGCCATATCATATTTTTGGTCTTCATATATTGATATTTCTTTTCTTTTTGCTTCATTTTCTTCTATTGATGTTTCTACTATATTTAGTGGTCTTCCTGTGCTTCTATTGTTTCCAATTTTCTCTAATTGCTCTTTATTTAATTTTTCAATTGCTTTTTTATAGGATGTTGTTTCACTACCTGTTGAAACTATATTGCTTAATCTTTGAATTATGTTGTTTTTCATTGTGTTGGATAATTTTACATTTTCTTGTTCTGATACACAGCTTGCTAAAAAATTATCTTCTGTTATTCCTGTTTGTTCGTAGAAAAATAAGCTTTCTTTACTTTTATCTATACCATATTGTTTGGTTACATCATTTTTGTCTTTATCATATATTGTAGGCATTTTTTTCTTGAATTCTCTGTATATTTCGTATTCATTATTATTATCTAAAGTATATGTTAATTTTCCTGAGTATTCGTCTTTTTCCCATGGTTTATATTTATCAAAGTCTGGTATTGTTTTTCCATTTTTGTTTTTTGATATTCCATAAAACATTGATACTATGAATTTTAACAAGGTTGATTTTCCTGACTCATTTTTTCCTGAAATTATATTTATATTGTCGGAAAACTCTATTTCTGTATTTTCTAATTTTCCAAAACTATTTATTTTCAGTTTTTTTATTTTCATTATAATACCTCTAATCCTATCTCAATTGCCTTTTCAATAAACTCTTTATCTAAATTTTCATCTTCTTGTTTTTTTAGCATTTTTCTTACAAATATACCTTTTATGTTGTTTTCTTTTTGCAGGCTTTCTATGTCTATTCCTATTTTTGTTTTGTCTTTTATTTTTATAATATTTTCTATTTGCAAAGTCTTTTTTATTTCGTCTATATCTATTTTAAAAAATCTTTTTCCTGTTATTATTATTTTATAAAAATTTTCTTCTTTTAATTCTAATTCTTCTATTTGTGTTATTATATCTTCATTTGAACTAAAATTTGTTATGTCGATTTCTTTTTCTTCAAATTCTCTTTTATCTACTGGAATAAATTCTACTTCTAATGAGTTTTTTTCTAGTTTTCCTACTAGCATACCTCTTTGTCCAAGTTCGTCAAATCCTAGACTTACAATTGATCCAGGATAAAAAATTTCTTGATTTTTTTCTTCATTATAATATGGTTTATGTATGTGTCCTAATGCTATATAATCAAATCCAAGTTTTTTTAATTTGTGGCTTTTTAGTGGGTTATATTCTCTTTCTTCTGTGCTTCCTTCAAGTGCTCCGTGTGTTAATAATATATTTATGTCTTTTTTATCTTCTATTTTAATTTCTTCTATTTCTGATTCTTTACAATAGAAATCTGTAAATCCATATCCATAAATATGAGTTTTTTCATCTATGTCTATTTTTTCAATTTTTTCTTTAAATATATGTACATTTTCTGCCCAATTATATGTTGCATAAAAAGAATTTTGTATATATGGATCGTGATTTCCTGGTGATATAAATATTTGTGTATTGGGTATTTCTAAAAATAGATTGTTAATGTATTCTATACTAGATTTTTTTATATAATTTTGTTCATATAAATCTCCTGCTATTAGCAATATTTCGATATTATTTTCTTTTACATAATTAATAATATCTCTCATAGCTTTTCTTTGTTCAATTCTTCTTTTGGTTGGTAATCCTTCTATTTGTCCTAGGTTATCAAATTTTGCGTCTAAATGAAGGTCTGCTATATGTACAAATTTCATTTTTTCTCCTTAACTATTTTATACTAGTATCTAAATTAATGATAATTGCTTTTATAAATTTTGCTCTTCGCAATCTCCGAATAAAAAAATATCGCTTTGATTATATCAAAACGATATTTTATAGTCAATATTTTTCAAACATTTGTTTTAGTTATTTACATCATTTAAACTTCCAAATAATTCATCAAATTTTGCTTCTAATTCTTTTTGTATATCTACTACTTCTTTTTTAGGTTCTTCTTTTGGTGTTTCTACTGGTTCTAATGGTAGTTCCATAGGTATATCAAAAGGATCTGTAGTTTTATTTTCTTCTTGTTTTGGTGCTTCTGATTTTATTTCTTTTGGTACCTCTGTTTTTGATGCTTCTTCTTTTGGTTCATCATCACTAAATAAATCATCTAATTGTTCTATTTTTGTTACTTCTTTTTTCTCCTCATCTTCTACATAAGGGTTATATGGATTATATTTTCTCCATTTTCCTCTATCTACGTCTTCTCTAGTGTTATGATCTACTTGGTAAGGCTTAATAGTTTTTTCTGTTGAGTATTTATAGTAATAGTACTTTTGAGCTTTTATTGGTTTTATTCCTTTTTCATATATAATACACTCATCTACGTCCATTCTACGTAGTTCGTCTGCTGTTAGTAATGCTCTTGCCATGTTTTGATCTGATACGCTTTTTCCTTGTTTCCAGTCTTCTCTATCTTTATTTACTGATTCGCTTTCTCTGAATATTGTTTTTTCTCCTAAAGCCTTAGAGAAATATTCAACTGTTTTTTGTGAGTTACTTCCTAAGAAAAGGTGAGTATCACAGTTACCCATGATTGTTTCATAAGATTTATCATAAACCGCTTCTAATTGGTCTAAGTTTTGTAATATAACGCTAAATGAAATTTTTCTACTTCTTGATGTTGATATTTTTTTATCGAAGTCTGGTATTTTACCGATGTTAGCAAACTCGTCTAGTATGAAATATGTAGGTACTGGAAGTGCTCCTCCGCATTCATCTGCATAGTCATATAATTGTTGTATCATTTGTGAGAAGAATATTGTTAATAAGAAATCATATGCAGCGTGTGTATCTGATGATATAACATATACTGCTGTTTTTTCTTTTCCTATTTCTTCGAAATCTATTGTATTTGTTGATGTTAATTCTGCTATTTCTCTTGAATCGAATTTACCTAGTTTTGATTGTAATGATGATAGAATTGATCCATATGTTTTTTCTGGAGCAATTTCTATAGATTTATAGTTCATTCTAGCTGGGTGGTCAAATGGTAATTGATTCATTAGGTTTGTTAATAAGTTATCTCCACCATTGTTATTTGCAGCTCTTACTAGCTCTGCACAGCTTGATAGGTTTTGCTCTTCTACAGGTCTTACTGCTTTTAGATAATATATTAATGCTTTTAATAGCATTTCTGCCATATCATCCCAATAAGGGTCAGAAGATTTTACTGATTCTCCTTGTCCTTTAACTATTGTATTTGCTACAACGTCAACGTCTATTTCGTTTTTTATATGTAATAAAGGGTTATATCCGTCACTTTTTTGCGGTCTTACTAAGTTTAATACTTTTATTTTATATCCTTTTTCTTTTAAATATCCTGCTGTTTTGTCGTATAGCTCGCCTTTAGGGTCTGTAAACACGTATGATCCTAGTAATTGGCATGCGTTTGGAATAACGTATGATGCAGATTTACCAGCACCAGATCCGTCCAACAACTAATACGTTTACGTTTCCTCTTTTATCTACTGGTAAATAATTTTTTTCTGCTAATATTATTCCTTCTTTATTACTTAATACTTTATATTGTTCTCCATTTGTGCACCAATCGCTTGAACCATTTTCTATTCCGTCATATTCGTGTTTTGGTAATGCTTTAGATATTCCCATTATTACTGCTAACAAGTATACAAGTGTGAATTTCCAAAGTACTCCGAAGAATTGTCCTTCTGATTCTCCTACTATACATAGCCCTGTGCTTTGAAGTGGTGTAACTATGTATTCGCCTAATGCTGGGAAAAATACTTCCCAACTTTTATCTCCGCCATGAGCCATTTCCAGCTTCTAATCCTTCTTTTATTGACATTCCCATAGGCGCAACAAATACTATGACCAATATTAGCCATAGTATGAACGATACGATTAATTTTCCTTTTATTTTTTTGATGGCTTTAGCAATTTTTTCACCGAATGTCATGTTACTTCACCCTTTTCTTTAGTTATTATTTCAATTTTTCGTTCTATCTGTCGCCTTCGTTATTTTGTTCGTATTTCTCTGCAGCACTTTTTTCTACTGCTGCTTGTTCTCTAGAAGCTCTTTGAGTTTCATTTTCTGGTACTACAGTTGCTCTTTGTGCTCTTCCAACTTGTCTATCAACTACTATTGTTACTCCATTTTCATGTAATTCTGCAGCTGTAACTGGAATTAGTGAATCTCCTTGTTCCCCTGGTTTGATTCCTTCTCTAATTTCTGGTGCTGGTACTACTGTTGCACTTGTAACGTCTTTTCTTGTTGTTTCAAATCCAACTGGTGCTACTTCACGTGCATTTGTAGCTATTACTCTACACTCTTCAGTTTTACTCATTAATAATTTAGCTTCTTCTGGAGTTAAGCGATCTTTACTTTGAGTATTATTCATTTCCATTTTCCCCTTTCGCTAGTTTCTATCCTTGTTTATCTGTAATTTCGAACATTACGTATGTTTTATTGGCCTGTAATGTGCATTTTCCTTTTACTTCATTTGTTTTTTCATCAAAGTATAGCTTTGGTTTTACTTCATCTGTAGTATCAGGATCTATTATTGTGATAGGCCTTTTTAAATTTGGTGTATATTCAAATTCTCTAAATTCTGTTTCATTTTCATTGTATAGTGTTTCAAATTTCATTGGAACTGGAGTGTTAGAAACTCTAACTATATTTGTACGCGTTTCTAAAAAGCCATTATTTACAACAACTCGGTCTTTTCCGAATGAGAATATGACTAGTTCGTTTCCTTCTGGTGCAGGATCCATTAAAAAGAAGGTTTTCTTTTTATTTTTTCCTATATATTCCTCAGAATATTTTAGTCTTTCTATTGTAAATTTTGGTGATTTGTCTAAAAATTCTTTTTCTGTTTTATTTACCTTATATATTACAGTGTTTATTGCCTCTGGCTCTGTAATACTAAAGTGTTTTCCGAAAATTTCTTCCATTTTACACCCCTTCTATACAAAAAAATTGTATTTTATCCTTCGTATAATTAACGTACCTCTCAATTATACTACTTTTTAGTTATTATGTCAACAATTATATACTCTTGATTCTTCTTGGATTAAATTTACTTATTTCGTTTAATTTTTTGAATAATTTTAGTTCTTCTTCAGTGGTTGATTTTGGCATCATGATTTTTACCACTGCTATTAAATTTCCTCTGCCACCTTTTCCGTCTTTGTAGCCTTTTCCTTTTATTGTTATTTTATCTCCGCTTTGAATTCCTTTTGGAATTTCGACTTCTATTTCTTCATCTATACTTATTACATTTACTTTAGTACTTAAGGCTGATTCCCATGGTGTTATTAATAAATCTGTGTATAAATCTATTCCTTGTAATTTTAAGTTTGGATTGTCTTTTATTTTTACTTTTATAAATAGGTCTCCATTTTTACCGCCGTTTTTTCCTTGCTTTCCTTGACCTATTATTCGTACTTTTTCGTTATTTCTAATTCCTGCTGGAATTTTTATATCTATTTTTTTGCTTCCATTACCTATAGTTTTAAATTCTAGACTTTTTGTTGCTCCAAAAAAGCTTTCTGCTATAGTAATAGTTATTTCTGTATTTATGTCTTCGCCTCTTAATATATTATTTTTTTGAACAGTTTCTTTTTCTGTTTTACTTTTTTTCTCTCCAAAAAATAGTCCAAAAAAGTCTTTAATTTTAGCATTTTGATATTTTGCACTTTGTTTTTTTCTTCTTCCTATATAGTAGTTCCATAATCTATCATATTTTCTTCTTTGTTTATCATTAGATAATATATTATAGGCTTCTCCTATGTCTTTAAATCTTTCTTCTGCTTTTGGATTATTGCTGTTGACGTCTGGATGGTATTTTTTTGCTAAATCTCTATAAGCATTTTTTATTTCTTCTATGTGTACTTTATTGCTTTCAAATCCTAATATTTTGTAATAATCCTTGATTATCATTTAACATCCTCCAAGATTGGCTAATTTCGTTTGCATTATATCACAGTTTTTTTTAATTTGAAACAGCTTTTTACTCTTTTTTCGGACTTTTTTTACTTTATTTATTTTTTGTTGTTTTTCTATTTTTGCAAATGCAAAAAGCAGAGGAGGCCCTCTACTTTTTGTTATACTTTTTTGAAACCTCGTTTCCACATTTCATACCGAACACGGTTCTCCATTTCAGATAATCCTTCATAATGTTCTGTGATACATTGCCAGTCTTCTTCCACATAATCAAATTCGAAGTCTTTTATTTTATCATACTCATCTAGTGCATCTGCTATTCCTAGCTCTAATTGCATAAAAAAACTTTTTGGATTTTTAGAATCATATGCAATTATATAATAGTCTATTTGAGTTTCATATTTGTAGGTAATATTGCCTACTTCGACTCCGAAAGCTTCTTGATATATGCGTATTATGTTTTCGACTTTCTCACAAAACTGTATGCCTTTTTCGATTTTCTGTTTTTGTATCATATTGTGTAGGTATAAAATTGTTATCACAACAATTGACAATACTATTATTTGTTCGTACCGCATAGTTGTACCTCCAGATTTTTGTTTTACTATTATACTGTGATTTTTTCTATTTTGCAAGTACGAAATTTATTATTTATTTCTAAATTCCCTCTCTTTTCTATATTTGATGAATATCTTTCAAATTGACGATATTATGTAAACGTAGTATAATATGTATATGGGATTATTCGCAAGAGGAGATGAATGTTTTGCCAGCAACAATGGAGGTACCTTATGAAAGGCTCGAAAAAGATTATATTTCTGTTCACCCTGTTGTTCTTTCTTCTGTTTCTTGGCGGTTGCGGTAAAAATACTATCTACATGTCTGACATTATTACCGCCGCTTCACTTGAAGCAGAACCCGCAAATTGGAAATCTGATGAATCGCTTCTTTTGCTTGCCGATGCTGCTCTTCCGTCTGAGCTTCAAAAGGCTTATATGGATTTGATTAGCAAAGGCTGCAATGAGGTTGTTCTGAAAGATCCTAAGGGATGGCAAGCTACTGTATCGTCAAATGAAAATGGCATATACGTTGGAGATGAGGCTAATAACCTTAAGTTTTTTCAAAGCTCTTCTGGAAACATTGTTGAAATAGGAAAAGTATACAGAACCTTGTATCGCTCTGAATATTTCGATGGTGAATCTCGGAAAGCATACAATGCCATTGAACTTGACTACAGTGTTGATGACCCTACTTTAATAAAATTGGCTGTTACCGGTGATTTTTCTATACTGTATAATACTGAGAGCAATTCTTATCAGTGTATGCGCTATGGTCAAATTATTGGAACGAGTATGGTCACCAACTTTGAGGCTGCAATCAATGCGGAAAAGACGCCTTCGGCATATGGAGCAAACAAAGGCTTCATTTATGACAATGAAATTTATATTCCTGTTATTGAAAAAGACGGTTCGAATATAACTTTTTCTATTGTCAAACAATCTGACTTTCAGCTGTCTATTGATTCCCTTTCTTATGTGGATATAAAGATAGGCGGTCTTGAGGCAAAAGCTTGTGAAATAATAGTAAATTGAGCTTTGCCTGTCGAAATTTGCTTCTTGTTAACCCCACACATATATTGGCAAAACTGAATAATCTCCAACACCTACAGCAAAAGCATCTCTAATGAGATGCTTTTGTTTCTTTTATATATTCATTTCTAGCTTCTAGTGTTTTAGGATCTATTGTTTTTTGCTTTTCTATTCTTTCTATTATTGTTCTATCCATACATCTTATTACTGCTGCTTTTAGGTCTTTTTTTGCTAGTTCATAAGTTTCTTTTGTTCCTTCATATTTTCTATCTGCTCCGCAAGAATCTGCTACAAATAATATTTCTGAAAGTAGTGACATTTTAGATGTGCCTTTTGTATGATTTTCTATTGCTTCTAGCATTTCATCATCAAATTCAAACTTTTCTTTTGCTATTATTGCTCCTACTTTTCCATGTAATAAGCTTGGGTGTTCTTTTTCTATTTCAGTTATTTGTAAATTGTTTTCTTTCATAATTTTGATTTTTTCTTCATCAGGCAATTCTTTAGCAATGTCATGAGCTATGCCTATTAGTCTTGCTTTTTTTACATCAGCTCCATAGATTTTTGCAAATTCAACACATCTTTCTTCTACACATTGTGAATGATAAAATCTTTTTTCTGATAATGCTTTTTTTACTTCTTTTATTACTTCTTCGTATTTTTTCATATTTTACCTTTCTATTGCTAGTTCTATTAATCTATCAATTAGTTCTTGATATCCAATTCCAGCTGCTTCAAAAAGCTTTGGATACATGCTTATTTTTGTAAATCCTGGCATTGTATTAATTTCATTTAATATTAATTCTCCATCTTCTTTTAAGAAGAAATCGACTCTTGATAATCCTTTTCCTTCTACTGCTATAAATGCTTTTTCAGCTAGTTCTTTTATTTTTTCTCTTGTCTCTGGTTTGATTTTAGCTGGAATTATCGTTCTTGATTGTGGATTATTGTATTTTGCATCATAGGAATAAAATTTTTCTGCTGCTAATACTTCCCCTACTTCTGAAGAAATAACTTCTTTGTTTCCTAATACTGCACATTCTAGCTCTCTTCCTTTTATTTCTTCTTCTATTAGCATTTTGTCATCGAATTTTTCTGCTATTTTTATTGCCTTTATTAGTTCTTCTTTATTTTCTGCTCTACTTACTCCGAATGAAGATCCTTCACTTGTTGGCTTTATGAACATTGGATATCCTAACTTTTCTTCTGCTACTCTTACTATTTTATTTATTGTTTTTTCTTCTTTTTCTATTCCTTCTGTATAATAGTTGTTTCTTCTGTGTACTGTTATTGATTTTGCTACGTTTATTCCTGCAAGTGATACTATTTTTTTAGTAAATTCTTTATCCATACATACTGATGATGCTAACACTCCACATCCTACATATGCAATCTGTTCTGTTTCTAGCATTCCTTGAATACATCCATCTTCCCCATATTTTCCATGTAATACTGGAAATACTACATCTTGACTTTTTATTGCTTCTGTTAATGTATTTTGTGGTTCTAAATCTGAGTTTTTCATATTTTCAATTTCATCGATTTTCCCAGTATATTCATAAATTTTACCGTTTTGTTTTATAAATATTATCTTAATATCATATTTTTCTTTATTTATATTTTGTAATACTGATTTTCCTGACATTAGTGATACATCATGTTCTGAAGATTTTCCTCCTATCACTACAGCTACTTTTATTTTTGATAAAAAACCTTCATATATTTCACCAAAATTCATACTATTTGATGCCTTTAATAAAATTTTGTCTCCATCTTTGGCTACTTGCTTTAGTTTTTTAGTTGCTTGTAAGTTTGTTTTATATGAGTATACTTTTTCTTTTGGCATTCCTGATTCTATTGCCGCTTCTGCAATATATCGTGCTTCTTTTCCTACTGTTATTAATATATCTACATTATTTTTTACAACTTCTTTTCCTACTTTTTCATGTAATTCTTGCGAAAAATCTCCAACTTCTTTTATGTCTCCCAATACTGCTATTTTTTGTCCTTCTTTTAGTGATGCTAAGTATTCTAAACTTGGTTTTATTGATTCTAAACTTGCATTATAATAATCTTTTATTAGTAAAACATTTTTAGCTTTTTCAATTTCCATTCTGTTTTTGCCTTGTTCTACTTTGCTGATAGCTTCTTTAATTTTTTCCATTGGTATATTAAATTGACTTCCAACTGCTATTGCTGATAATGCGTTTAAAATAAATGCTTCTCCTGGTATGTCTGTTTTGCAATTATATTTTTTTCCGTTATATTCTATTTCAAATTCATTTTCTGTTTCTTTTATTTTTACGTTTTCAGCTGTATAATCGCTTTTTTCGTGAATTCCAAATGTGATTTTTTCTACTTTTTTGTCTTCTAAATTCCACTTATGTAATAGGTCATTATCATTGTTTATAATGATTTTTTCTTTTTCCATTCCTTCTAGTATTTCTAATTTAGCTTTTAATATATTTTCTCTTGAACCTAAGTTTCCTATGTGTGATGTTCCTATGTTTGATATTACACTTAGGGTAGGTTTTGCTACTTTAGTTAATTCGCTTAGTTCTCCAAAATGGTTCATTCCCATTTCTACAACTAATGCATCATGATCTTTAAGTCCCATAATTGTTAATGGCACGCCTATTCTGTTGTTGTGGTTTCCTTGTGTTTTTTGTACATTAAATTTTTTTGACATTACTGCTGATATAATTTCTTTTGTGCTTGTTTTTCCTACGCTTCCTGTTATTCCGATTACTGGAATATCATATAAGCTTCTTTTGATTCTTGCTGTTTCTAGTAATGTATCTTCTACATTTTCTACTAATACTACTGTTGCTAATTTTGAATATTTTTCAAGTTCTTCTTTTGTCAAAATATTCTCTTGAATGAAGCATATTTTAGCTCCTTTGTTTATTGCATCTTTGCAATAAATGCTTCCGTCTGTGTTTTCTCCTCTTAGTCCGTAATATGTGTCTCCTTTTTTGATTGTTCTTGTGTCAATGCTAACTTCTTCAATCTCCTCTTTTGCACTTCCACAAAGGATTTCTCCTTTAACTTTTTTTAGTACATCTTGTACGTAAAGTTTTTTCATAAAATCACCTTTTATTTCTCGATAGATTTGCTATATATTAATATTCACAAATACGTAATTATATTACCACTTTTTGCTTTTTTTGTAAATTTGACATAGTAAAATTTCTATATTATAATAAATACAGAAAATAAGGAGCCACAAAGTGTGGTATCATTAAAAGGTTTGATTAAAGAATCGCATCTCTAATGGTTAGCAGAGGTGCGATTCTCTTTATATGTAATTATAACTGTAGCTATAATTAAAACTAAAGAGATGATAGCAAGAACGATATTGCTAATTAATGATAAAATCAGTAATTTCAATAATGTTGCTTCTAACATACGCATCACCTCGCTTTCTTTATAGAATTGAGATGATACCACACTCTGCTTTTCCTCATTTTCTTCCAATATTATACATTTATTTTATTCAAAAATCAATATTTTATAAACATTTGTTTTGTTTTTTCTGTTGTAAAATTATTTACATTGTTAAGATTCCGCCTGGTGTTTCTCTTATTACTAAAATATTCTCTTCTCTTCCATTTTGTGCATTTACATATACTAAAAATTCAGTTTCATCTATTTTTCCTTTGAATTCATAACATAATATTTCTGTTTTCCATTCTGTTGGTATTATACTTAAGCTTTCACTTTGAATATTTAAATTTTGGTTTAGGTTTGCTTTTGCCTCTTCCAGGCTTATTTTTGGTGTCACATCTGTTCTTTCTGTGTGTGAATTTAAATATCCGCTTGTTTCGATACCTAAGACTTCTCCATTATCCATTGCTATTTTAACTTTTATTAAGTCTGGATATACTGATATTTCTCCTTGTTTATATAAATAGTTGATTGTTATTATATTTTCTTGTATTTGAAAATAACTTTCATTCATATTTTCGAAGCCTATTTGTGCTAAAAATTCTTTTCCTATTTGGTTTGCTTCTTCTCTTGTTATTTTTTCTTCGGCTATATCTCTATCTTTGTTATATAGCACTACTTTTCCGCCTTTTTTAGATATTGATATATTAGCTATATTATTGTTTTTTTCTTTAATTTCAAATTGATATACTTCAATATTGTCTAAACTGATTTTTCCTTTTCTTGTTATTTTCTCTATATTATCTTTAAATATTTCTTTTACTTTTTCTTCTGCTTGTTCTTCTGTTATTTCTTCTCCTGTTAATCCTTTTTTCTCTGCTAATTCAATATGTTCGGAAAAAGCACCATCATATATTAGTCCTTCAAATTCGTTAAAATTGTTGTCTATATCTGTAAATGAAATGTCTGCTATACTTGATACTTGTCTTACATAATCATTGTCTGTATTTTTTAAATCATTCCAGGATATGCTTCCAATATTTATTTCTTCTTCCATTTGATTTAATCCGTCTTTTAATTTTACGCTATATTCATGTAATTTTTTTAAATTATCTAAGTCTTCTTGGCTTAATTTTTCTTTATATATATTTTTTCTTGATAAAGAGTAGCTATATTCACTTACTTGATTTAAAAATTTTGCTGTTTTGTTGAGTTGTTCAACATTTAATGGAATTTGTGATAAGTAACTTACTGATATATCTGCTTCTTTCCATACTCTAGTTAAACTTTCTGCTCCTGCTTCACTACTACTTGAAATTGTTGCTTTTGCTAAAAAGTTTTCCACATTTTCTACATGATCTGTTAATTGATTTAATGACATTGTATATATATTACTTTTGTCAATTTCATGTTTTTCATTTTGTATATTCATTTTGTATATTAAGCATCCTATTAATATGACTGATATTATGCTTATTCCTATTATCAGCCTAGTTTTGATATCACTTTTTTTATTCATATTCTCACCTTCTTTTCATATTTTCGTCTCAAAATACAGTTTTTATTCATTTTTATTTAAATTTGTGTTATAATTTTTTTGTTAGTTTATCTAACTTTTTTGAAAGGAATAAATATGAAAAAAATTCTTATTTTTTATGGTGCTTATGGTGGTGGTCATTTATCTGCTGCTAGAGCTATCAAAAATTATTTAGATACAAATTATCCTGAATGTGAAACTTTGATGATTGACTGTGTTGAATATATTAATAAATATTTAAATAAAGTCTCTACAACTGCATATAAAGAAATGGCGAAAAAAGCTCCTTGGATGTGGAAACGAGTTTATAATAATTCTGAACATGGTGCTCTTGCTAAAATTTCTAGTACTTCTAACAGATTAATGTCTAGAAAATTAAATCATATTTTGCAAGAGTTCGAGCCAGATTTAGTTGTTAGTACTCATCCTTTTGCAAATCAGATGTGTACTAATTTAAAAAAACATAAAAAAATTAAATGTAAAATTGCAACTGTTTTGACTGATATGGCTCCTCATTCTCAGTGGACTATTGATTCTGATTATATTGATTATTTCTTTGTTTCTAATAAGGAAATGAAAGAAATTTTATCTGATAATGGTATTGCTGATTTTAAAATTTTTGTTACTGGTATACCTCTTTCTGAAAGATTTAAATATAAATTTGATACTGATTCTATTTATAATGATTTTGGATTAGATAAAGAAAAAACTACTGTACTTTTCTTTGCTGGTGGAGAGTTTGGGCTTGGTAGAAAGCGTACAAGCTTGGTTTTTAGGGCTTTGATTAGGCTTTGTAAAAATTATCAAATTGTTGCTATTTCTGGTCGAAATAAAAAAATGTATTCAAAATTTAGAAAATTAGTTCAAAGTTATGATGTTGCTAATCGTGTTAAAGTTCTTGATTTTACTGATAAGGTTCCAGAGCTTATGTCTATTTCTAGTTTTGTTATAACTAAACCTGGTGGTCTTACTACTACTGAGGCTCTAGTTTCTGGAGACCCTTTGGTTCTTATTAATCCTATTCCTGGTCAAGAAGAGGAGAATGCTGATTTTCTTGTTAGACAAGGTGTTGCTATTTGGATTAAAAAAGATGATAATATTGCTAGAATTATTAAAAATATTTATAGACATCCTGAACATTTAGAAGATATGAAATCTAAAATTGCTGATTTGGCTAAACCTGATTCTACAAAGAATATTTGTGATATTTTGATGGAGACGATATAAAAAAATGCAGAGAATAAATTCTCTGCTTTTTTATATTTCTCTTCTTCCTTCCATGGCTTTCATAAGAGTTATTTCGTCTGTATATTCTAAGTCGCCTCCTACTGGAATTCCATGTGCTATTCTTGTTACTTTTATATTAAAAGCTTTTATTAATTTTGATATGTAAATAGATGTTGCTTCTCCTTCTACTCTAGGGTTTGTAGCAATTATTACTTCTTTTATTTCGTTATCTCTTATTCGGTCTAGTAGTTCTTTTATTTTTATCTCATCTGGTCCTATTCCATTCATAGGAGATATTGTTCCATGTAATACATGATATACTCCTTTGTATTCATGTGTTCTTTCCATTGCCATTATATCTCTTACGTCTTCTACTACACATATTGTGCTTTGGTCTCTTTTAGGATTTGAGCATATTGGGCATGGGTCTGTATCTGCTATGTTAAAACATGTTGAACAATATTTTAATTTTTGTTTTGCTTCTTTGATTGATGATATGAATTCATCTGTTTCTTCTGTAGACATATCTAACATATGAAAGGCTAGTCTAATTGCTGTTTTATGCCCTATACTTGGTAGTTTCTCGAAGCTTTCTATTAATTTTTCTATCGATGGTGAATATGCTGACATCTTTTACCTCTTTTTTACATTAATCCTGGTATATTATATTTTCCCATGCTTTCGTTTGTTGCATTATCTGCTTTTTGCATAGCTCCGTTTATACATGTTAATATTAGGTCTTCTAATGTTTCAACATCTTCTGGATCTACTGCTTCTTTGTCAATTTTTATTTCTTTTAATATTTTTTCTCCTGTAATTTTTACAGAAATTACTCCTCCACCTACAGAGTTTTCAAATTCTCTTGAAGCTATTTCTTTTTGTGTTTCTTCCATATCTGCTTGCATTTTTTTAGCTTCTTTCATTAATTTGTTTATGTTCATTCCTCCTGGAAATCCTCCCATTCCTCCTGGGAATCCACCTCTTTTTGCCATTTTTATTTCCTCCTTATTCTTCTATTATATTTATTGGTATTCCAAAGTCGCTCTTAGAATTTTTTGGTTTTATATTTTGAGCTTCTTCGCTTTTTACATGCATTGTTTTGCCAATTTCTTGTGCAATTGCTGTTTCAATTGCCATTCTGTTGTCTGGTTGTTCTATAACTGTTTTTCCAAATTCAGATAATCCTACTATTCCTAACTGAACATCACTTAGCTCTACTGCTTTTGTGTTCATTAGGTTTGTAAATAATGTTATTTTTCCTTGAGATTTTAGGTTATTTATTACTTTTGGCCAGTATTCTTCGCTTTTAATATTTGCAATTGTATTTTGTGGTCTTGGCTTTGCTTCTGTCTTTTTAGTTGTTGTTTGGGCTTCTGCATTTACTGGAGCTGTAAATGTTTGATTTTTTACTGTTATGTCTCCTGATTCTATTTTTTGTTCTAATTTATTTAGTCTTTCTTCTATATCTTCTCCGTAATTTACTTTATCTACTGTTAATTTTATTATTTCTGTTTGGAACATGATTGTTTTTTGTGTTGACCATTTGATGTCATTTTCTACTTCTGATAGTTCTTTTATTAAATAAAAAAGTGTCTCTTTTGTTGTTTTCTCGCTTAATTCTTGTATTTTTTCTAACTCTTCTTTATTATATAATTCTAATTTTCCTTTTGATTTTAAAATTAAAATGTCTTTTATATATTTAATAATTTCCCATAAGAAATTGTATAAATCTTTTCCTTCATTTATTACTTCTTCTGTCGTTTCTAATGCTTTTTCAGAATCTTTTTCGATTAAGCTTTTTGTTATTTTATATATGTATTCAAATTTAGGTATACCAACTAATTCCTTTATTTTTTCATTTGTTATTTCATTGTCTCCATCCTGTATGCATCTTTCTAATATGCTTATTCCGTCTCTCATTGCTCCTTCTGATAATATACTAATTGTTGTTAGTGCATCTTCACTGATTTGTACGCCTATTTCATCTGTTATTATTTTTAATCTTTTTTTGATATCTTCATTTGATATTTTTTTAAAATCAAATCTCTGACATCTTGAAAGTATTGTTGCTGGTAGTTTTTGAGGTTCAGTTGTTGCTAAAATAAATTTTACGTGTTCTGGTGGTTCTTCTAATGTTTTTAATAGTGCATTAAATGCTCCTGTTGATAACATGTGAACCTCGTCTATGATATATACTCTATATTTTGCTTTTGTTGGCAAAAAGTTTACTTCTTCTCTTATTTGTCTAATGTCTTCAACACTATTGTTTGATGCAGCGTCCATTTCTACTACATCTGTTAATGAACCATTTAAAACTTCTTTACATATTTCACATTCATTGCATGGTTCTCCATCTTTTGGATTTAAACAGTTTATTGCTCTTGATAATACTTTTGCTGCTGATGTTTTTCCTGTTCCTCTTCCTCCGTTAAAAAGATATGCATGTCCTACTCTTCCTGCTATTATTTGATTCTTTAGTGTTTTTGTAATATGTTCTTGGCCTACGAATTCACTAAATGTTAGTGGTCTAAATTTTCTATATAGTGCTGTATATGCCAATTTTATTACCCCCAATTTATTAAAAAAATCGGTATAAGTAATAGTTTCTCAGTGGAAAGTATGTTATATCGCACGAATACACTACTTATCGCTGCTTTCTTCCGAATCTGACGAGGTTCATAGCTTTTCATCGAAACATACTCTCCACTCAAAAGCTATTACTTATACCGTTTTAGATTATATAATGAGTTTTGAGTTTTATCAAGTATTTTTATTCACTTCTTTTAAAAATTACGTCTGATAAATCTGTTTTTTCTGTTCCTAAAATACTCTTTTCGTTAAAATCTTCTATTGGTAATTCTAATGTTAATGTTCCTTTATATTTTTCTTTTTTGCTGATTTCTATTGTGATGTCCATACTTGCTGTAATTTTTATATCTTGTTCTGTTATTCCTGCTTTTTGCAATAATGTTCCATTATATTGTAGTTCCGCTTCTTCATTTGATACATAGTTTGCTAATTCTTGATTGCTTATTCTAAATGCTAATATTCCTCCTGTTTGTCCTATTTCTTGTTTTTCCATATTATCTACGGCATTTACTGTATATTCAATTCCTTTTTTTGAATAATCTTCTGTGCTATTTTTGAAATTAGTTTTTATATCATTGCTCGTTGGTAAAAATAATTTTGTACTTCCTATTTCTTTGTTTCTTTTTATTTGTAAATTGTCTATTCTTATTTTTTGTACTTCTGAATCTAATTTCTCGTTTTTCTTGAAATATATGTATATATCATTATTTTGAATTATGCTGAAATCCCATATATTTTCACTTGGATTTGTTTTTGTGTCAAGTGAACTTTTTATGCTAATTTTTTCTATTTCAAATGGTAAATTTTTTTCTCCTTCAACATTATATTTTACTATTAATAATGTTGATATAATAATAGATAATGCTAAAAATGAAATAAATATGTATTTTTTAATTATTTTAGACTTTTGTTCCTTTTCCACATTTTCCTCCATTATTTCTTTTCCTTAGTTTTTTAAAAAAATCTTGTAGTATCTTTTTGCTTTCTTCTTCCATAATGCCGTATTCTAATTCTACTGTATGATTAAATTTATGATCTTTAAATAAATTTAGAACTGATCCACATGCTCCTGTTTTTTCGTCCATTGTTCCTATATATACTTTTTTTATTCTTGCTTGTATTATTGCTCCTGCACACATTGGGCATGGTTCTAAGGTTGTATACATTTCGCAGTCTGTTAATCTCCAGGAATCTAATTTTTTACTTGCTTTTTTTATTGCTCTTATTTCCGCATGTTCTGTTGTGTCTTTTTTTATTTCTTTTAAATTGTAAGCTTTTGCTATTATTTTTCCATCTTTCACTATTACAACACCTATTGGTACTTCTTCTTTTTCATATGCTTTTTTTGCTTCTTTTAGTGCTGCTTTCATGAATTTTTCTTTTTCCATTAATATCACCTTTATTTTTGATTTATTGATTTATTAATTTATTTTTAAGCCCATCTTCCATGTTTATTTTTGTTGGTATAATATATTTTGCATCTATTTTATGTGATATTACATTTGTTATTGCTTTCATTGCTCTTGAACCGTCAAACCATAATGGATTATCACTATTAGCTCTTATTCTATCTAAGGATGTTATATATGCATTTTGATCATATTTGTCACTTGTTTCTATATCAATCATGTATTTTTGATTTTCACTTTTATATAAAGTGTTTTCTTTTAGTTCATATCTTGCATTATTATACCAATATAAGTGATCTCCTCCTGCTAGTATTAATACATCGCATTGTGTATTAATTTCCCCTATTATTGAGTTTATATATGAACGTACTTCATCTAAACTGCAAGTTGGAACGTCTTCTTTTAGACTAGCAAATTTTTTTGTAATGTCTACTACTCCGAAGTCTAAATATTTTTTTTCTATTATTTTTTTATTATTTATTATTAATAATTCTGTTGAGCCTCCTCCTCCAATGAATACACAAATATTTCTAGTATAATCTATATTACTATAACATCCGTATGCTGTTAGGGCTGCCTCTTCTTCTTGTGATACAACAGATATTTTTAAATTATATTTTTTATATAGGTGATTATTAATTTCTTCTAATTCTTCTTCTGATATATTTCTAAAAATGCTGCATCCATATACATATATTTTTTCTGTATATTCGGTTGCTTTTTCGATTTCTTTTTCTAGTTTTTGAATGTCTTTTTTATCTATTTTTTTATTAATTGAATAATTTTTCTTAAATTCTATTGTCGTTGTTACATCATATATATTTTTTTCGTTTTCATATATATGTGTTTTTGTGTTATTGCTTCCTATTTCTATAATTGCTATAGTATTTTCTTTCATATTTATCACCTATTTTATTTTTATTCTTTTATATAATATCATTTATCGTTTATAAACACAATATGGAACAAAAAAGGAAGGTCTTTTCCTCCCTTTTTATTTTTTATATTAATTTTTTTAGTTTATTTACTATTATTGCGTAAGATGGATTTCTTGTAAGTTTATCTATTTCAACCCACTTGTATTCGGATAATTCTTCTTCTGCTATTTTTATTTCTTCAGTTTTATTTATTTCAAATAGATATCTGTGGTCAAAATGGTGATGTTCTGGTAAATTTTTTCTTTTATTATATTCTATTATATGTGTGTCTATGTCTATCGGAATTAATTTATTTTCGTTTACATTTATATATTCTAAATTTTTTAGTCCTGTTTCTTCTTGTACTTCTCTTTTAGCTGTATTTAGTGGGTTTTCGTCTTCTATATCAACATGTCCTCCTGGTGATAAATACATATCTAAGTCTCTATGATGTACTACTAAAAATTTTTTCGTTTCTTTATTATATATGAATCCTGTTGCCACTGCATGTCCGTTAAAATTATTCCAGTCTGCTACTTCGTCACCTTCTGCTTTTTCTAGGTATTTTTTATATTCTTCTTGTCTTTGTGTTTCTTCTGGGAAAGCTTTTATATATTCTTTTAAAATTTTTAGTAATGTTTCTTTCATAATATACCTTCCTTTTATTTAATTAACTTATTTTTTAAACAATATGGTATCACTTCATTTTTTAAAGTGTTAGATAATATATCATTTCCTAATGAAGATTCATTTAATTTTATGTTTTTTCCTAGTTCTATTTTTTCTTTCGTATTCTCATTTTAAAACGTCTGTTTGTCAATGTCAAGTTTTTTGTATTTTTTATATTTTATAGTATTTATAAAATTATTGTCTATAAAAAAACTACAAACTTTATAATTTGTAGTTTTTTATTGGTGCACTTAGAGGGAATCGAACCCCCGGCCTCTCCCTTAGGAGGGGAGCGCTCTATCCTACTGAGCTATAAATGCATATCATAATAATATGTGGGTAACTTTTAATTACCCACATATTATGCGTTTAATTTTTCTACTAATTCATTTACATCTATTCCATGTACGCCACATGCTTCTTCTAATGTTTCATCATGTGCTGCCATGCATCCTAAACAGTGCATTCCAGCTTCTAATAGTATATCTGCTTTATCTGGATATTTTTCTAATAATTCACCAATTTTTGTTGTTTTTTCTATCATTATTGGATTCCTCCTTATCTATAAATTTAGATTATTTTAGCATAAATTTTTAAAAAAGTATAGACAAATCCTAATTTTTGTTGTATTATCTCATCATTCTTTAGGAGGTATGACATTTGAATTTTTTAATCAATTTATTTTTTATCACTTTTTTATTCTATTTATTTATTATTTTATCATTTTTATATTCTTTATTTGAATTTATATTTATTCAATCAAAACAAGGTCTAAAATTAAATTTCAAAAATTTTAATAATGACAAAACTAATTAAATTTATTTTTATTTTATATTTTTCTTTTTATTTTTCAATATTTATTTTAATATTTTTCTTGCCTGTATTAGATGCTGATTCAGTTATTTTACCTTTTTCTCTTAATAATTTTGATATTGCAACTACTTTTCCTATGTTTTGGTATAATTTTAAAATTTACTATTCTATTTTTTGCTTTATTTCTATGATCATTCTGATAAATTATTTATTTTCTTTTTTTACTTTTTTATTTAATTCCTTTTTACTTCATAAAAAAACAGATAATAAAAATGAAGCTATTGTTAATTCTAATGATCCTTGTATTTATGTTGGTAAAACTTCTGCTAGTGAATCTGTATATATTCCAATTTTAGGTTTATATCAAAATGTTTTAGTAACTGGTTCTATTGGTTCTGGTAAAACTTCTAGTCTTTTATATCCTTTTACAAAACAATTATTATCATTTTCATTTAATTCTACGCATAAATCGGCTTTTTTGATATTAGATGTAAAAGGTAATTATTATCGTTATGTAAAAAAAATTTGTTTTGAAAATTCTAGGTTAAGCGATTTATTTATTATTAGTTTAAATGGATCTATTACTTATAATCCTCTTGATAAGCCAAATTTAAAACCTCATATTTTAGCTAATCGATTAAAAAATATTTTACTTCTTTTTAGTCCTAAACAAACTGAAGCTTTTTGGCTTGATAAAGCTGAGCAAATTTTGACTGAAGCTATTCGTCTTTGTAGATTATATAATGATAATTATGTAACTTTTCTTGAAATTCATAAAATTATTATGTCTAAAGATTATTATCAAAGTAAAATCGATTTGTTAAAAGAACAATTTTACAATGATTTTCTTTCTCCTGATGAAATTTCTGAATTTTCATTTTGCTTATCTTTTTTTGAAGAGGAATTCTTTGCGCTCGATGATAGAACTCAATCTATTTTGAAATCTGAAATTTCTAGAATTACTAATCCTTTTATTTCTGATTCTGATACTTGTAGAATATTTTGTCCTGATAAAGAAAATATATCTTTTCCTGGTTTTTCTTATATTTTAAAAAATCATAAAATTGTTGTTTTAGATATGAATTTATCTGAATATTCATCGTTAGCAAAAATTATTGCAGCTTATTTAAAATTAGATTTTCAAGCTGAGATTTTAACTCAGCTTTCTAAAAATGATACTATTTATCCTTCTTGTTTTATTTGTGATGAATATCAAGAATATGTGACTTCTAATGATGCTTCTTTTTTAGCACAATCCCGTGAAGCTAAATCTATTAATATTCTAGCTACACAAAGCTATTCTTCTTTGCTGGGTGCTATTTCTGATGCAACTTTAACTAAAGTTTTGCTTCAAAATTTAGTTAATAAATTTTGGTTTAGAACTGATGATAATTTTACGATTGATGAAATTATTAAACAATTAGGAAAAGAAGAAAAGTCTGTTTTAACAAAATCTATTTCAGAAAATGCTCAAAAAACGAATTATAATTTTATGTTTAATTCATTTTCTTCTAAAGATTCAAACTTATCAGAAAGTATTAGTACCGCTTATCAGAAAGATTTTATTTTTGACTCTAATTTTTTCTCGTGTCAATTAGAAACATTTTCTTGTCTTGCTTTTATTTCTAACGGCTGTAGTATTTTACCTACACAAAAATTATTTTTAACACCTTATTTTAAAGAAAGGAAGTGATTTATATGAAATTTAAAAAATTTTATATTTCTATATTTTTTTGTTTATTATTTACTTTTATTTTTTTACCTAAGTCTTTTTGCGCTTATCCAAAGTTAATTTCTACTTTAAATTCTGCTTTCGAAAAAATTGAATCTTGGATTATAGCTTTGTCTACTCCAGCGGCCGCTATTGCTGTTGGAACTGGAGTTTTAATGAAAAAATTTAGTTTTGGAGATGAAGAACGAATTCGTACAGGAAAACGTTTGATTAGAGGTTCTTTATTTTCTTATGGTTTTATTTTATGTATAGATTTAATTTTATCTACAATTAATTCTTTGTTAGGTTAGGAGGTTATATGGATTTAACAAATATATCTAGTTATGAAAGTATTGCAAATGCAGTTAGTTCTTCTTTTTCATCTTTGGTTAATATGTTACTTACTTCTGTTGATAATGGTGTTTTCTCTGTTTTAGATGAATTGGTTTTTATTAATTCCTCTACTATTAATGATAAATATTTTGTCTCCTTTTTCAATAGAACTTTTAGCATTGTTTCTTTGTGTAATGCTTTATTGTTTGCATTTTTAATTTATTATATAATTTCTTATTTTTTCTCATTATTTACTTGTTCTAATTTTCAAAAACCTCTTTCTTTTGTTGTGAAATTATTTATTTCCGCTTTTCTTATCCACTTTTCTTTAGATATTTGTGGAAAAGTTATAGAGTTTTTTGAACTTCTTACTAATATTTTAAGAGAACTTTCTACTTTTATATTTTCTACGAAACTTTCTTTTACTTGGCTTTATAAAAATATACTAAATACCTTTTTCTCTGTTGATCTTCCTCCTTTTCAATTTTTTTCATTTGATGGTGTTCTAAAAACTATTATTTCTTTTTCTTTTATAAATTTGCTTTTTACATATTCGATTCGATTTATTTTTATAAAAATATTAGTTTTAGTTTCACCATTTGCCTTTTTATCATTAGCTTTAGATCAATCTAGCTGGATTTTTAAAATATGGCTCAAAAACTTTCTTGGTCAGCTTTTTATTCAACTTTTTATATGTGTAATTTTATTTATAATTTTTTCTTTTTCTACTCATTCTAACCCGGTTATTCTTAAGCTTTTATATCTTGCATCGGTTATATGTTTAATTAAAGCTAGTTCTTTTATTAAAGAGTTTACTTCTGGATTTACTACAGATGTATCTTCTAGTTTTAGCTCTTTAAAATCTTTATTTTTTTAGAAAGGAGTTTTATGAAATTTATTTTTCCTAAAAATTATAATTATTCTTTTAAATTACTTGGTATATTCAGCTATTCTTCAATTATTTTTATTTTAATTTGGGCTTTTTTAGTCTATTCTATTTCTTCTTTTTTATTTACTTCATTTATAATTAGGTTTTACTTTTTTATTTTTTTATTTATTCCCATTGCTCTTTTTTCAATTTTAAATAAATCAAATGAAAATATTATTTTTATACTCTTTTATATATTAAAATATTTTTTTCGACCTAAAATTTATTTTTATGACAAAAGATTTTAATTTATTGTAAATCTCTTGTTTTGATGATATAATTTCATAAACTTTTATTAAGGAGTATTATTATGAAATTAGAGCAAAACGATAAATCAATGTTATTTTCTAGTACAGAAATTCCTGACGTTTTTTTCAGTGAATATCTTTCATCTGCTAATGGTGATTATATTAAAGTTTATTTATATATTTTGTTCTTATCAAAATATGATAAAGACATTAAAGTGAATGATTTATCTAAAAAACTTGCTCTTCCTTTAAAAGTTATTCAAGAAGCCTTTAAATATTGGGAAGATGCTGGCGTTCTTGTAAAAAAGCACACTGGATATATTTTATCTAATCTTCAGGAAATTGAACTTTTAAAATTATATTCACCAAAACTTACTTCTTCTCCTGAAGATATTGAGAAAAATTCAAAAAATCAGTATAGAGCTAAAGCTATTGAAAATATTAATAACCAATTTTTTCAAGGAATCATGTCACCTTCTTGGTATAATGATATTGATATGTGGTTTAAAAAATATAATTTTGATGAACAAGTAATGCTTGCTTTGTTTAATTATTGTTTTGATCACTCGGCTTTACATAGAAATTATATTCAAGTTGTTGCTGATAGCTGGTATAAAAATAATATTAAATCTTTTTCTGATTTGGATAAATATTATGAAAAACAAGAAAAAATATCTTCTGTTAAAAAATCTATTATCAAAAAACTTGGTTTAAATAGAAATTTAACTGTATATGAAGATGCTTATGTTGAAAAATGGACTATTGAATATGGTTATTCTTTAGAAATTATTGATATTGCTTTACGTCGTACAACTTCAAAAACAAATATTAATTTTGAATATTTAAATAAAATTATTTCTGACTGGCATGACAGAAACTTAAAAACAGCTGCTGAAATTCAAGAATATATTAAAAATTCTAAAGAAAAACAAGATAATATTAAAGATTTGAAAAAACAAACTAATTATAATAATTCTAATCAAAGAGTATATAACAATTTTGATAATTTATATGCTAATAATTAGAAAGGATTTTATGGATAATACAATTTTAAAACAATTACTAACTGAATATGACTCAAAACGAATGAAAGCTTTTTCTGAATTAGAAAATAGAAAAAATCTATTACGTGATTCTTCCCCAGAATATGTAAGTTTAGAGGAAGATTTACATACATTGTCATTAGATTCTATTAAATCTATGCTTACGCTTTCTTCAGATGAAAAGGATTCTCTTTTAAATTCTTTAGAGAAAAAAACTTCTCTAATTGCTGATAAAAAGAAAAAACTTTTGAAAAAATTAAATTTACCTGATGATTATTTATCTCCACATTTTGATTGCAAATTATGTGAAGATACTGGTTATCTTGGTAGTTCATTATGTTCTTGTATTAAGCAACAAATATATGATATTGAATATAATAAGTCTAATATTGGCAATGTTGCTTTTGAGAATTTCGAGCATTTTAATTTTGATTTATATTCTAAATCTGCAAATGAATCTTATAATTCTCAATATTCACCTAGAGAAAATATTGAAAAAATCGTTGATATATCAAACAATTTTATTAAAAATTTTGATTCTCCAGATGAAAAGAATTTAATGTTTCTTGGCCCTACGGGGTTAGGAAAAACATTTCTTTCAAATTGTATTGCTAAAGAATTATTAGATAAAGGAAAGACAGTTTTATATCAAACTGCTCCTGTTATGCTTGATGAAATTATTAAAGCAAAATTTGAAAAAAATTCTTCTGACATTTTAGAACATATTTTAAATGTCGATTTATTGATAATAGATGATTTAGGTACTGAAACTATGAATACTATGAAATTTACTGAATTATTTACTATTATCAATACTAGACTTTTAAATCAGTCTTCTAAAATTACAAAAACTATTATTTCAACTAATATGAATTTAAAAGATATTTTTAATGTGTATAATGAACGTATTGGTTCTAGATTAGTTGGTAATTATAATATTTGTAGATTTTTTGGTGATGATATTCGTTTAAAAGCTAAAAAGTAAGATACTACTCTTCCACTGTCTTTTTAAGTGTAGTATCTTTTTTCATAATTTTTTGCAGTAATTATCCCTTGGCATAGCCAAAATATTATCTACGTAAAAAATAACCAAGAATTTTATCTTGGTTATTTTTATTAATATATTTCACTTATTCGTCCATCATTTCTTTGTTTTCTTCATTAATTACTTCGATGCTTACTACTTTTCCTTCGCTTGTTCTCATTAATGTAACACCTTGTGTTGGTCTTCCTAGAACGCTTATTTCTTTTACATTTAGTCTGATTACTGTTCCTGTGTCTGTTATCATCATAACATCATCATTGTCTTTTACTATTCTGATTCCTACAAGTTCTCCTGTTTTTGGTGTTATTTTATATGTTATAACTCCTTTTCCACCTCTTATTTGAACTCTATATTCATCTAATTCTGTTCTTTTTCCAAATCCGTTTTCTGTTATTGTAAGTAATGTAGCTGAATCTTTAGCAATTACTGATTCCATTCCTATAACTTCATCATCTGCAGCTACTCTGATTCCTAGAACACCTTGTGATACTCTTCCTACAGAACGTACATCTTTTTCATCAAATGTTATACACATACCTTTTCTTGTAACTAATACTACATTATCTTCTCCGTCTGTTAGTCTTACATTTATTAGTTCGTCCCCATCTTTTAAGTTGATAGCTTGTAGTCCTGTTTTTCTAGCTGTGTCATATTCTTTTAATGCTGTTTTCTTTATTAAACCTGCTTTTGTTGCAAATAATAAGTATTTTCCATCTGCGAAGTTTTGAATTGGCATTATTGCTGATATTTTTTCATCTGCGTCTAAGCTTAATAGATTTACTATTGCTGTTCCTTTTGCTGTTCTTCCTGCTTCTGGAACTTCATATCCTCTTAATCTATATAATTTACCTTTATTTGAGAAGAATAGTAATGTATCATGTGAAGATGCTGTAAATATTTCTTTTACAAAGTCTTCATCTCTTGTTGTCATTCCTGTAATTCCTTTTCCTCCTCTTCTTTGGCTTTTGAATGTATCTATTGGAGCTCTTTTAATATAGCCAAACTTAGTTAAAGCAATTACTACTTGTTCTTCCTTTATTAAATCTTCTAATTCTATTTCGCCTTCTGCTGCAACTATTTTAGTTTTTCTTTCATCTCCGAATTTTTTCTTCATTTCTAATAATTCTTCTTTGATAATATCATAAACTAATTGATCACTTGCTAATATTGCTTTTAAATGTTCTATTAATTTCATTAATTCTGCGTATTCTTCTTCTAGCTTTTCTCTTTGCAATCCTGATAGACGTTTTAATTGCATGTCTAATATTGCTTGTGCTTGTATATCACTAAGTTTAAATCTTTCAATTAATCTTTCTTTTGCATCGTCATATGATGATCTGATTATTTGAATTACTTCATCAATATTATCAATAGCTATAATTAAACCTTCTAATATATGAGCTCTTGCTTCTGCTTTATCTAGCTCAAATTTTGTTCTTCTTAGAACTACTGACTTTCTATGATCTATATAATGAACTAAACAATCTTTTAATGTTAATATTTGTGGAGCTCCGTCTACTAGAGCTAGCATTATAACACCAAAAGTTATTTGCATTTGTGTATTTTTATATAATTGATTTAGAACTACTTGTGGATTTGCATCTCTTTTTAGTTCTATAACAATTCTTACTTTATGTTCTCTATCTGATTCATCTCTTATGTCTGAGATTCCTTCTATTTTCTTATCTCTTACATATATTGCTATTGTTTCTATTAATCTAGCTTTATTTACTTGATATGGTAATGCACTAACTATGATTCTTCTTTTATTTCCTGCCATTTCTTCTATTTCAGCTTCTGCTCTTACTGTTATTTTTCCTCTTCCTGTTGTATATGCTTCTTTTATTCCGTCTCTACCAACTATAATTCCTTCTGTTGGGAAATCTGGGCCTTTTACTACTTGCATTAAATCTTCATTAGTAACATCATCTTCTTCTATTACTTTTATTGCTCCATCAACTATTTCTGATAAGTTGTGTGGTGGTATGTTTGTTGCCATACCTACGGCAATACCTGAAGAACCATTTATTAATAATGCTGGTACCTTAGCTGGTAGAACTGTTGGTTCTTGTAATCTATCATCATAGTTTGGCATGAAATCTACTGTATTCTTTTCAATGTCAACAAGCATTTCTTCTGAAATCTTTTCCATTCTCGCTTCAGTGTATCTCATTGCGGCTGCGCCGTCACCATCGATTGAACCAAAGTTTCCATGACCATCAATCATTGTGTATCTTTGTGAGAAATCTTGGGCTAGTCTAACCATTGCGTCATATACTGATGAATCTCCATGTGGATGGTAACGTCCTAGAACTGATCCAACTGTATTAGCACATTTTCTATAAGGCTTATCAGATGTTATTCCATCTTCATACATTGAATAAAGTATTCTTCTGTGTACTGGTTTCAAACCATCTCTAACGTCTGGTAATGCTCTTGAAACTATAACGCTCATGGCATAGTCAACATATGCCGTTTTCATTTCTGCTTCAATGTCTCTTTCTATTATTTTTTCTTCTTGCTTGTCCATTAAAAAACCTCTTTTCTTTATACGTTTAATTCTCTTGTATTATACTAAACCGTAAGAAAATATGCAAGTTTTTTGGTGCTTATTTTATTTTTTCTAATAATTGTTTTTCTTTGTCAGAAAGATTTTCTATGCTTCCCTTTTTTTCTATATATTTCTGTATTTTTTCTATATCTCTTGCTTCGTTTATTATGCCTTCAACTAATTCACTTTTTTCTAATCTTTGTTTTATTTTGTTAATGCTTTTTTTCATTTCTTCATAATCTTGTTTTTTATAATTTTCTTTCCATTCTTCGCAATATTGATTTAATTTTTCTAAACTATATGTATTTTCTTTATATGAACTTTTTAATTCATCTTCTAATATATTTAATATTTCTTTTTTTCCAGTTTTAATTAAATTGTAGGTAGTTTTATTTATTTTCCCATTATTCATCATTTTTTTAGATATTTTATCTATTAAGTCGGATATTCCATCTAATATGCCATCTGTTTGCACTAATCTTTTAATTTGTTCTACAGTTTCAAATCTTCCTGAAAAAAGTCCTATTATACTTTTTCCTACATCTTCTAATTTATCTAATATCTCTTGAACGCCTTCTAAAAATCCCTCTTTTATAAAAGTATCTTTAATTTCTATAACATCATCTTCTATAAAATCTGGTAATATTGCTTTTAATCCTATATCTAAAACATTACTTACTATATTTAGTGCATTTATTTCTTTTATATTTTCTAAATTTTGTTCTAATTCCATATATTCTCCTTTATATTATTTTTATATGGAATTTTTTTTATTTGTTTATTTTTATATTTTTTAGTTATTTTATTTTTTTCTATTTTATTTATTATTACTTCTATTTTTTCTTCTTTTATTTTCCATATATTTATATATATTTTTAATAAATTATTTGCTAATATAATTTCTTTTATATTTTCTTCTACTATTAAATAAATTTTTTCTGCTTTTTTTAATATGCATTTATTTATTTCAAAAAAACTTTCTATTGAATGATTTATAAAAATATAATCATATTCTTTTTTTATTGTATTTATATATTTTTCTATTTTTTCTTTATTATTTTCTTTTGAAAAAAATATTTTATTTATATTAGCAATTTCTATTTTTCCATTTAATATATTTTTTTCTAATTTTTTATTTAACCAATCAAATGAAATTAATAATATTTTATTATTTTTATTTTTTAATATTTTTATTTGTTTTAATATAAATAATAATTTACTTAATGGATTTGTTCCTATTATAGATATTATTTTTTCTTTTTTTATTATTTTATTTTTACTCTTTTTTCTACAATATTTTTTATTATTTTTTTCCTCTGAATTTTCTTTTATTATTTTTCTTAAATTTTCTATTTCTTCTTCTAATTTTTTTGTATAATTTTCTTCTTTTATTACTTGTTTTATTTCTTCAATATCTGTTTCTCCATTTGCATATATTCTATATATTCCTTGTTTTAATAATTTTTCTTTATTTTTTGAATTTTCTACAAATATTATTATTTTTATATTTTTTATTTTATTTATAAATTTTTCTATATTTTCTCCAGGTAATTGTTCATTTAATATTAAAAAATCTATTTTTTCATTTTCATCTATAAATTCTAATACTGCTTCTTGATATAATAAATCTTCTGATAATACTTCTATGTCATTATCTTTTTTTAATTCTCTATTTACATTATCATTTAATAACGCTGTTATAACTTTTTTTATTTATATCACCTCTAAATTATTTGTTTTTCTTCTTCAGATGAATCTATTTTTACTAAAATATGATTTTGGTCTATAAACATTAAGCATTCGCCTTTTTTTAGTGACCTTATTTCTATTTTTTCTTTTTCTGAAATATTTGTATATTCTTCTAATATTTTTATATTTTCTTCTTCTAGTGAAAAAAATGCTTTTATACATGAATTATTTAATATACTTTTTCCATATATTCCATTTTCTAGACTGAATAAATCGGATATATCTTGTGTTATGGCAACACTACTTCCTGAGTACTTTCTAATTGTTTTAAATATTTTATATATAAAACTTGCAACTTCTTTATTTGAAGTTACTCCAATTAATCTCCATATCTCATCTAAATATATAGATTTCTTTTTATTTCTGTCTTCTTTTATTTTATCCCAGAATAATTCTGTGAATATGTACATTCCATATTTTAAATTTTCTTCTTCTAATTCATATATATCTGCTACGATTAATTTATTTTCAAGTTCTATATTTGTATATTGATTAAAAAAACTTAATGAACCTTCTACAAATGGAATTAACTGCATTTCATATTTTTTCATATTTTTATCTTCTTTTAATACTTCGTAAAAATCTCCTAATTTAGGCATTTGTTTTGAATTTTTAAATATTGGTTTTATTTGTATTTTATTTTTTTCTTTTTTTTGATATAAGCTTGCATCATCAAAGGTTATTTCTTTTCTTTTATATGTCTCTATTATTTTTTCTTCTATTTTTGCTTTTTCTTCCTCATTTAATTCTCCAAAAATTAATCCAAAAAAACCTAATAATTTCTGAATTTTAGTTGATAGATATCCTCTGTTTTCTTCAATGGAATTTTCTCTAATGTCAAATATATTGATATAGCTTTGTGAGGACGGACCTATTGTTAAAAGGCTTCCTTCTAAATTTTGGCATATATTTTGATATTCTCTTTCTGGATCTATCACAAATTGATGAATTCCTATTAACCAATTTCGTATTATTTGTAATTTAGTAAAAAAAGATTTTCCTGCTCCACTTGCTCCAAATATACACATGTTTCCATTTTTATATTTATCTCTATTAAATTTATCAATAAATACTAAGGAATTATTATAAATATTATTTCCTATATATATTCCTTCTTCATCAAAAATTGATGAAGAAACAAACGGATATGTTCCTACTAATCCGCTTGTTAATACATTTCTCTTACTGGCATTTTTTATGTCATATTCATTTTGCATTAGTGGAAGACATGAAAAATATAATTGTTCTTGCCTAAAATTTGCTCTTCTTGTTTGTATTCCATTACTTTGCAATATTCCTTCAATATTATTTAATTGTATTTCTAATTCTTTTGGACTTTTAGCATAAATATTTATATATATGTATAGTAAATATAAGTCTTCGTTGTTAATTTGCATTTCTTTTCTAATGTATTTTGCATCATCATACGAAAACCTAGCTATGTCTATATCTTGTATATTTTCTTTATTTTTCTTTAAATCTACTCCTACATTTCCTATATGATATGTTAGTTCTCTTATTGTTTTATATTTATCTTTTTTTTCATAAAATATTGATATATTCATATTAATATTATTTGATATTATATTTTTTAATATTATTTCTTTATATTCTCTATAATAGTCTATACAAATTAGACCTCCATAAAATACTCCATCTATTTCTATATATTTTGGATTTGTTTCGTTAATGTATGCTGGAGCAATGTAATTTTTTTCTTCTATTTTTTCCTCCTTTACATTTTTTCTTGTTTTCTGTAATTAAAAAATGAATATAATATATCTATAATTTCTTTTTTGTCTATTTCATAAATAAAATTACCGCATTTTGATAAATTTTCTTTTATTTTGAAATATTTTTCATTTAAGTTTTCGATTATAATTTTTTCGATTTCATTACTTTGGGAATCTTTAAAGATATTTTTTTGATCTATAATGATATAAAAATTTTTTGAAGATGAACTATTTTCTGAATTTATTTTTTTTATATAATCTATATATGATTTGTATAAATTATCTTGGCTTTTGTTTTTATTATTATTTTTCTCTTGTTCTAGAATAAAAAAATGTTTTTTTAGATCTTCTTTTTTACTTTGAATTAAAATTTGAATATTGAAATTGCATGTTTTTAAAAATGTTTTATATGAATTTAAAATTGATTTTTTTTCCAATTCTGACTTTAACTCATAATTAATTGGAAAGACTTTAATAATTTTGATATATTTTTCATTTTTTAATTTTATAATTCCTTTTTCTTTTATTTCTTCTATTGGAATTATATTTTGTGTACTGTTTTCTTTTGATATTTTTATTTTACCTCCTTCTTTTTCATAATACTCGCAAAGTACTTAAATGTCAACTTTTTTCGTATGTCATATATCGACAAAAATCGATTTTAAAATTTTTTGTATATTTTTTTTATTTTGGCTCATAATAATATTATAAAATTTATATTAATTTAAATCATTTCTATTTTGATTTTCTTTAATATTAAATTTGACTTATTTTTAGGTTATTTTTATATTGATTATATTGTTTGTTTTTTGAGCTATTTTTATATTGTATATGGTTTAAAAAGTAGGCAATGTAGTCTAGATTAAGAGTATATTTATATTCTTACTGGTTGCTATTAGTCTTCATTTTAAGACGAATGCGGTTAGAAAAGAGTGTTTTTATATTCGAGTGGGTGATTAATTTAAGTGGTATAGGGCTTATTTATATAGAAATATATATTAGGTTTGACTATTATTTAAATTAGTCTGAACTTAAATTAATATAAATTTTATTATAGGAGGAAAGTGGATATATCCACTTTCCTCCTATATTTTTTAATCATAACCACGTGTAAAACGCGTGGTTTGAACTTGCCCTAAAAGGGCTTATAA
>CAQPBJ010000005.1 GCA_948852945.1 uncultured Clostridia bacterium
GTTTAGATTATTTTAAATTTTACAAATGAGAGGTGATTATAATGATCGTTATGAACCATGATGGTGATTTGTTTGATGAGAGAAGAAAAAAAGATAGAAGAAAAAATAATACTTCTGTTGCTTCAGACAGACGTTCTAGTGAAGACAGAAGAAAGGTTGATATTAATAAAGTAAAAAAAGATAATAAATAAAGATGAAGCTTTATAGCCTCATCTTTTTTATTTGTGTGAACATTTATAGCTTCCGCAAATTGTTTCGTCTTTGCTTCTTGATGTGTTATCTGGGAATGGCTCGACTGTTATTTCGTCAAGTTTGCATGAACAATCTTCTATCCCATTATATTTACAGCTACATACTGTACATTTTATTTTTTGATTATTTTCTTCCATAAAAAGACCTCCTTTTGGATTAATATTATTAGTATATCCAAAAAAGAGGTTTTTAATCTTTAAACTGCTGCTCTTCTGTGTATTATTGTTATTGGTTTTGGTGCTTCTATTCTTCTTATTCTTGTTCTATATTTTCTTAATTTACCTTTATATATTAATTTTACATTTTTTAATGTTTTAAAATCTTCTGGTTTTATAACTTCAGGCAAGTAATTTACGTCAATTCCGCCTTCTTCTATAGCTTTTTTGACGAATTCGGCACAATACATCGCATGTTCTCTTTGTATTCTTTTATTAAACATTACGCAAAATACACCTATAAAATTAAATTTATATTCTTTTCTTCTTTTATATAATTCGTGTGCGAATTTTTTTATTTCTACATATTGTCTATCAGTTACTTCTAACTCATATACTGAAGCTTCTGTGTTTTTAAATCTTTTGTAAGTTCCTGTAGTTAATGATTCTTTTATGAATCCTCCGATAAAAGCATTATAAGTATATAGTCTTCCGAAGGAATACATGTCTTCTAGTTCTTCATCGAAAGCAAGTGATACGTGCGAATAATCTTTTTTAGTATATAATTTAATAAAGTTTGATAGCAATGTGCCTGTATGTGTTAAAGTGATATATATCTTTTGCATTTAAGTCTCCTTTCGTCTATCAATATTAATTATAACTTTTGACTTATAAATTGTAAATATTTTTTTTTAATTTTTCGTATCCTTTTACTTACAATTTTGTAAGTTTTAACCTAAAATATTCTATATTTATTTTTAATATATCATTTTTCTAGCTTCTTTTAGATTTTCTATTATTTGTTTTTCGTAATTTTCTTTTTGATTGTACTTTTCAAAAATTATTTTTTTGATTTCATTTTGTTTTTCTTTTGAAAGCGTTTTCCATTTTGTTTGAATTTCTTCTATAAATTCTATCCATTTTAAATAAATGTTTTTGTTTCTTTTATATATTTTATTGTTTCCGTTTAACCACTTATTTACACTAGTTTTTTTATTTTCGTCTACTGGACATGTATGCATATTTATGAATAAGTCTTTTTCTACATCTATTGGCATTAATGGAAACATTATACATTGAATTGGTTTTACTTTATGTATTTTGCATTTAAAGGTTTTATCATCATTTAGAATACATCTTCTTTCTTCTCCAATTCCTTTTAGTGCAATTTCTGGCTCTTCTTCTTTTACTTCATAAGTATATTTTTCTAAAAATTCTTTTATTTCAATTTTTAAAAATTTGCTTATTTCTAATACATTTATTGGAGTTAGTTTTATATCTCCTCTATATTTACAGCATCTGTCACATATTTTGCAACTTAAATTTGTTTTTGACTTCATTGTTAATATTTCTTTTTCCATTAGTACCTCTTGATTTTATATAAAACGAAAACAGGCCTCAAACTTTTTACGGTCTGAGGTCTGTTTTACTTTTGGCATAGCTTACATGCTACTTGTTTTCTTACTTGAGGAACGGCAAATCGAAATTGTACGCCACTTTGGTTGCGTGATACGGCTGAATCTGCGTGATCTCCAAAAAGTCACTGCACAAGATTGCTCTGCCGTATTTCAGGCATTTCTCCTTGTTGGGAACCGGATCGTCGATGCGGTGTGTTTCGCCGTGCCTTTCGAGGAGATATTCACCGTCAACTACAAACTCGGTAAGTTTGTCTTCTTTGTGCAGTTCACAGTATAATTGCCGCAGTAGCGACACCTCCTGAAGCGCCGTTTCCGGCTTTTCCTCGAACATCATGTTGATGCCATCCCGCGTATCAAAATACATTCGCGGAGTTTTCAGTAACCATTCCTGCTGTTTTGCTGTCATATTTTATCCTCCTGCTTAGGAAATGTGTTTTTCGCAATATCTTTAATTTATGATACCTTGAAAAACATTTGCCATTGGTTTACTCTTTTATTATACCTCATTTTGTAATATTTTTCAATTCTTTTATCGTTTTATGTTTACTAAAGTTGTATTGTGTAATTTTCTGTTTCTATTTTTTCTGATAAAAATTCTTGTAGTTTTTCTGGATTTTTAATTAATTCTTCTTTTTGAACTTTTGATAGATGTTTTATCCAATATTCTAATTTTGATGCAAAAACTCTGTTTTCTGATTTCCATGCTCTTTCTAATCTGATTGCTGTGTGTTTTTTCGTATATTTTGCACATTTTTCGTCTTTAGTAAAATGTTCTTGCATTCTTTTTTCTAAATTTGTTGTTATTCCTGTATATATTGAATTATCTTTACATCTTATCATATATGTGTAGTACATTTATTTTCTCCTAATTTTCTACTTTTATGTCTCCACAGTCTACATCTATTTTTAATGTTACTTCTGATTGTCTGCTATTATTTTTTATCTTTTCATCTCCTAAATCACAGTGTGCATCTATAAAAATATCGTTTGTTTCTCCAATTTTTACATCACCTAAGTCATTTTCTATTTTTGAGTTTTCTGCCAATGTTACTTTTTCTATTTTTATATCTCCACAATTTGATTTTATTTTAAGGTGGTTTAGTACTTCTTCTATTTTAGTTTCTCCTAAATCATTTTCAATTTCTACATTTTTGACTTTTCCTAAATTTATGTCTCCACAATTTTGTTCTATTTTAATATTTGCTTTTTCTAAACTTATTACTTCTATATCTCCTAAATCGCTATCTATTTCTATGTCTTTTTCATACTCTTTAGGAATGTATACTATTATATCATTTAGTCTTATGTTAAAACCAAATATATGACTTTTTTGTGTTGATTCTATTTTTAAAGTGTTTGCGCTTTGTTCTACATTTATTTTGTTTTCTTTTTCTCCATATACAACCACTCTAATTTGGTTGTCATCACTTTCTTCAAATTTTATATCTCCAGCTGAAGATTTTATTGATATTTTTTCTATTTTTTCTGTTTCATATTTTTCATCATGTACAATATTTTTGCTTTTGCCTCTCAAAAATCCCATAAAACTAATTTTCCCACTTATTCCTAGACATAAAATTCTTACTAGTAAAACAACTATTATTAAAAGTAATATAATCATTGTAATTATTAATCCTTTATTTTTCATTGTTTGTGTCCTCCTTTTCATTTAGCATAAAGACTAATTTTACTATTTGGATAATTACTTCGTCTATAATAAAAATAACCCATGTTATGTGCCATGCCATAGTTGCAAAACTGATTATAAAATACATAATCACTCCTAATATTTCAATTATGTTTTTAATTTGTTTTACTATTTTGTCTTCTTTTTCCTCTTTCTTTGTTTTTTCAAATTTAGGTACAGACATGTAGTGTTTTACTATTCTCGTAGTTGCTATACCTATAATAAATAAAAATATTGCTGAAGCTAGTATTGGGTTCATTCTTAGTACTGGTATTGCTACCATTATAAAAATTACTGATAGTATATATAAAAATACTGATGTACTTACTACTTCTGCTGATTTTATTTTTACTTCTTCTTTAGTAAGAGGTGCTTTATAATCCTTTCTGCTTTCTATATTTTCGTTTTCTTGTTTTTTTCCTGTTAATAGTTCTTCACTTGTTATTCCAAATAGTTCACATAATGGTATTATTTTATCAAAATCTGGAGTAGTTTGATTTGTTTCCCATTTTGATACTGTTTGTCTTGATACATTTAATCTTTCTGCAACTTCTTCTTGTGATAAGTTTTTTTCTTTTCTTAATTCATATAATTTTTCTCCAATGTTCATTTTATTTTCCTTCCTTTCTTGTCAAATTATAACTTTTCACTTTGTTGCATTCTACCAATTTCAGTTTGAAATTTGTCAACTAAATTTAACATTTGACTTTTTTCAAGTGTTTGAAGCTATATTTTTTGTTTTAAATTTTGTAATGTGTTGTTTATTTCTTTTTCAAAGATAGTGTTTTTTGCCAAATTGATAAACCATTCTTCAGTCTCTTTTATGTATTTTTCTATGAATTCTTCTGACCCATAATGCACTTCTCTTAAGTTGTGTAATCTGTCTGCTAGTTTTACGTTTCTAGCTAATTCATTTTCTTTTATTCTCTCTATATATTCTTTCATTATGTATCCTTCTTTTTTTGTAAGTAATTTTACTGCTGTTGCTGTTTCTTGGTCTGTCATTTTTTGGATTTCTTCATAGGTAGTACTTGTGTCTTCTAATAAATCGTGAAATAGTCCTACTATTTGGTATTTTTTTGGAAAGCCTTTTTGTTTTAAGATATTGCTTACTTCTAATGGATGTGTGTAATATGGTGTGCCTTGTTTTCTTGTTTGTCCTTTATGTCTTTCTTTCATAAATTTTACAGCATCTTCTATTTCCATATTTTTCTCCTTTTAATTAATTTGTTTTTTGTTCTTCAATTTCTTTTTCTTGTATAGTTAAACTACCTATTGCTTCTATTGCATTTTCTCTTTCTACTGCAACGTCTCTATTGCTCGCTAATGTTTGTATTGTTTCTGAATTTAATAGTTTGCTTTCTTTGCTTAATTGATATTCTTTTGCTAATCCTCTTAATGCTTGTTCTTTATTTTCTCTATCTCCAGCTCCTTTGTCATATATAATTTTTTGCGATGTTTGTCTATATAGGCTTGCTACAGTACTATTAGATTTTTGTGCATATTCTTCTAGTGCTTTTGTGTTTTCTAATAGTTCTCCTGCCTTTTGACTTCCTTCTTTTTCGAAGTTTGTACCGTTCTCAAATTGTGCATTTCTTAAATCTTGTGCTTGGATAGGTGAATGACAGTCTTTCGCATATGTTAAAAATCTTATATCTAGTCCTGATTTTTCATATTGTTCTAGTACATTTTGTAATCTTTCATATACACTTAAATTCATATCACTTTGATAATCATTGTTATATATTGTTTTGTACTCGTCTGCTATTTCTTTTGGTGCAAACCTTTCTCCTGTTCCAGACCTTCCATCCATTCTAATTCCATAATTATCATCTCTTATTCCGTCTAAGTTAGGATCTATATGTTCATATTCTCCTATATAAAATCTAAATGCTATTCTGTTAAACTCTTCTTCGTTAAATTCCTTTCCAAATAATTCTTGAAAATCTTGGATTCCAAAAGGATATTTTAGCTGTCTAGCATTTTCTCCTATTGGAGTTGGAATTTCATCTGCATTTCCTCCTATAATTAGATTATCTACTTGTTCTGGATGTATCATTGCAAACCTCATTGCTGGTAAGCCCATTGCTGAATGCCCAAAGAAATTAGTTTTTGAATCTAATTTATATGAGTTAGTTACAGCATGTATCATTTTTGACATTTGATTATCTAATCTATAATATGGATTATCTTGATTTAATTGAGTAAAACATTCTCTTTGCAAAGCATCCATTGTAAAGCTTTGTTCGCCATTTTGTAAAGTTTTTTCTAATCTTTTTTCATTTGGTAATAGTGGTAGTAATATAACTTGTCCGTTCTATGCCTAATCCATTTAATACTTCGTCAATGTTTTCATTAGTTATAACTCTTTTGGCAGCATCTTCAACTGTCGATACTGTTTGCTCTTCTCCTGTTTTTGGATTTTTTATACTGCTTTGACATTTATCAAATTGTATCATAGTGAGAAGTTTATTGGTTTTTATGCCTTCTTTAGGAAGTGCTAAAATTCCGCCAATATTAACACCTTCTATGTCTTCTGGTTCAATACATATGAATTTATATTTGCTATCATTATTATTTTCTATTTCTTTCATTAAATTCTCCGTTTCTTTTATGTAAAAATTATATCATTCATATTTTTTCTTTACAACAAAAAATAAAAGGTAATATTAAAAAATATTACCTTTTTATTTTATAATTTGTTTATATATTCTTTTATCTTTTCTCTTACATATTCCCATCTTTCTTTTATAAACATATCGTTATTAAATATTTCTTCTATTTCATCAAAAGTAGCAAATTTTACTTCTGATACTTCATCTTCTTGCATAACTATTTTATTTAAATCGATATCTTGTTTTATTAGATATTCTTCTGTCCATATATTGTCTGTTTTATATCTTGCTAGTTTAATTGCATTTTCTACATTAAGCTTTATTCCTAATTCTTCTAGTGTTTCTCTTTGTATTGCTTCTAGCACTGTTTCTCCCTTTATTACAGAACCACCTGTCATTGCCCATACATTTGGTTCTAATCTCTTTTTTGGTGACCTTTTTTGAATTAATAGTTTATTTTCTGAATTTATTATCCATGCATCTACACCTTGATGATATATACCTTCTTCCCATACTTTTTTATCGCCTTTACACATTGTTTCTCCAGTTATATTTCCGTTTTCATCTAATATATCCCAGATTTCCATTTATTTCTCCCTTTTAAAAGTTTATTTTATTATGTATTTCCATCCAGGTTGCCAAGCTTTTGTTTTTCTCCAGTCTTGGTCAATAGCCTCTTTCCATGTTTTTTCTTCAGTGATTACTTGAAATGCAAGCTGAGGTGCTTTATGCGCAACTATTGCTACATGTTTTTCATTATAATTTTCTAAAAGATACTCGCAAAAACTTTTAATTCTTTTTTCAATATCTAACATGCATTCGCCATTTGGAAATTTTTCTGTTATGTGGTTCTCGTACTGTACTAAACTACTATCTTTACCATTTAATTCTCCATAATTACATTCTCTTAGTCTATTATCTTGAATAATTTCTTTAACTCCTTCAAATGTGTATTTGGCTGAGTCAATTGCTCTTTGTAAATCTGAGCAAAATATAATATCAAATTGGTTTATATCTACTTGTTCTTTTAAAGCAATGCTTTGGTCTATTCCTTTTTGTGATAATTCTCCTGGTAACCATCCAGTGGATTTATGTTCTATATTATCTAAAGTTGTTCCATGTACAAAATATGTTATTTTAACTGACATTTTTGTCTCTCCTCAATATTTTTATTAGTATGAATTGATTAGATTTCCATTTTTATATACATCTGTGCGTACTAGTTCTAAGTTACATTTGTAAATTTTTTCAATATATGATTTTGTTGTAGCATCAAATTGTTCAACGACTGAATAATAAGTTAACTTGTTGTTTGAGTAATATTCTACTCTTAATAATGTTATATTATCATTTGCATATATAGTTGTTGTTCTATCATACTGAATAGTTTGTGGTTTTGCTTCTGGCATAGTATTTACATTATTGTTTTCACTTACTTGTTGAACATTAGTAATTTGCTCATTATTATTTGAGTTTTCTATTTGGTAATTATTTATTTCTTGTTTAATTGTTTCACTATTATTGCTTGAATTTTCTGATGGAAGATTGTTGCTTTTTGGGTTAGTTGTTTGATTATTGTTTTGTTTTTCAACTTGATGATTAATTATTTCTTGATTGTTTTCTGTATTATTATTATTATTATTATTTGTATTTTCTGTATCAACTATCTCTGCTACTGCTACTACTGCTGAGTTTTCTTCTTTGCTTTTTTCTTTATCGTCTACTAATACGTCTGTAGTAGTTTTTTCTTTGATATTAAGTGCTTGCGCTTTTTTTGTTTGTGCATTACGAAGATTAAATATTGTTTTAGTTGAAATACCTATTACTGTAATAGTTGCTACGGTTGCTATAAGTGCTATTATTAGTTTTTTTCTAAAAAATTTAATCATGTTTACTTCCTCCTAATTTTGATTATTATAGCATATGTTTTAAATTAATGCTATATAATTATTAAAATAAAAGGTCCGCCTTTTTACGGGCGGATCTTTTATCGCTTTTTAGTTTATCTTTTATACTTTGTTGCGCACATGCCTATGCACTGAGGTGTTTCGTACTCTTTGCTGCCCATTCTCCGTACACAGACGTACTTTGAATCTTCCCATCCAATTCTTTCATCATTTGTCTCTGATTCTTCATCTATTACGATGTCTTTTTCAGAAAACAATTTTTCATGCCCCTGCCAGCCATCATTCCATAATTCAACAATGTATTTTTTCATTTCTTCTACACTGCTGAATTCTTTGGCTTCTGCTAGAGCGTCTCCCAGGTCCATGCCTAGCCTGTGTGGTCTAAAGATAATCATAGCGTTCCTCCTTTATGTTCTGGAGGTTTTACACAGCCCCTCCAGAAAAAAATAGTTTTTTCTCTGGTACTTTGCTGTGTAAAGTACTACAAGTATGTTTATTATATCATTTTTAGCGCTATTATTCAATATTGGCTTCATGGTGTTTTGGATTAAACAAGTTTAAAAAATTCTTATAGCTTTTAAATTCTATAAGAATTTTTTTAATGGTCGAAGTGTTATCACAGGAACAAAAGAACAATAGTGGGCTGATAAAAATTTGCTAAACTTTAATAAGCAACGTTCAGCCCACGTTTAATTGTTCGTCCGCGAAAATTCTGAAAGAATTTTCTGTGGAATGTATTTATATTATAGGAAGTTCGAAGAACTTTCCTATAATATAAAAAATGTCCTCATAGGATACGAAATTCTATAAGAACACATAAACTGGTGCCCTAACTAGACACGTTTGCGAAATCATTAGGGCAAAAAAATATCATTTTCAACTCTTAATTATAGTCATATCAGTAGTTTGCAAGTATTATATTTGCAAACTTGTTTTTTGACTATATTTAATGTAACATAAAATAGTAGAAATTACAAGAGCTAAAACAAAAATAATATTTCCAAAATTTTGTTTTGTTCGCTTGTATTTTATCTAATAATGTTGTATAGTTGTAGATATAGAAAATGAGAATAAGCGGAGTGTGTTGCCACCTTTGACAACTTAGTGTTTACAAAAACCTCCACAACTTAGTTTGTGAGATTGAATCTAGGAGGTGGTTAATATGGTAGAATCAGCATTAATAATTATTACATATCTACTTTTCTACGGATTAGTAGCAATGACTATCATAAATGTTGCCTTGTTAATCATCATCTGTTGGTTACTTCATAGGCAATAAAAAATAAACCATTCTGCTTTGGCGAGTGAAATGGTTTATTAAACATATTCTCGGCAACACACTTTGTGTTACTCATTTTCTATCTTTATTATACAGTCATTTTTTTATTTTGTCAAATATAATTTTTTCACAATTTTTTACTGTATAAAACTATTTAATCTAACTTACAACTTGTAATTTGTATATCTAATACTTTTTTATTAGTTTTGAAATTAATGCTTTACAAGTGTTCATTTGAATGCAAGCATAAAAATTATTAGTTACTTCTTTACCTTTCCCAATTGTTGTTGCATTATTTGCATCTTCTTCCGTTTCCCAAAGAACAAAATCAGTCCATATATCACCTTGTAAGTAATGTTCCCAAGAAATAAATCCTTTTGCTTTAGAAATAATTTCATCATGTAATTTTTGCGTTAATTCTATAAATTGTTCTTCACTTATACCCTTTTTTAGTTTATATGAAAATATCCATGCTGTTTTATTCATATATAAATTTCTCCTCTACAACATTTTATTTTCCCTACTTATTGTAATTTATTAGTTAGACAATATTTTCACCCAAAATTATTTTAGGCATTGTCGTTAAACATCTATTCCAACGTTTATAAAATTTTTCTACACCAAGTTTAGACACCCTTGCATGTGCTTCTTCACTTTCTAGCACCCAATATAAGACATATATAACCTTACCTACATTTCTTGTAAGTCGAATAGGTAGTTCACCTTTTTTTACTGCATTAAAATCTTTTTGTCGATGAGTACGTCTTATATAATGTACATCAATAACTCCATCTTGTTTCAAATAAAATTCCGCTACTTCCTTCATTAGTTCTTCAATTTCATCAAGTTTGTTTAGTTTCGCTTCATATATACATATTTCATTAAACATATTACACCTCTACAAATTACTATTTGTCTTCATCATTATAACATATTTTTTATATTTATGTTATTTACTAAATTGTTATAAATCGTTTTATCTAAATACATATTTTTCTTTATAAAATCTTTTTCAATTATTTTCAAAAATCTTTCAATCTCAATTTTTATCTCTCTATCTGTCATAGTATTAGTAAAAAAATGCAGTCCATTTGCAGGCATAGGTTCAATGAAATGCTTTTTAGTTGTATTATAAAAGTATCTTTTATCTTTGCATAGCCATAAGTCAAAAATTATATCTTTTCCTTTTATAATAATTTGTATATAGCCTACAATTTGATTGTACTTCCAAATAGATTGTGGCAAATTAAATCTTTTTAACCATCTTTCATAATCTCCTATTTCATCATTAAGTTCTAAAAAGTGTTTTATACTAGATTCATTGGAAGTTTCCCATTTTTTATAATATTTTTCTTCACTCATAGAATAAACAGGAATTTCAAATATCACTTTTGGCTCCATTATCATTTCTCCTAACATGAAAATTCAATTCAATTATAATATAAAGCATTGCTTTTTACAATAGCTAGGTAGTCAAATAGTTTATATAACAAAACAAGATAGAATAATCTACCTTGCTTTGTTTTTATCTTTTTTATTCTTTTCTTGTTCTTTCTCAAATTGTTCTTTTTCCTGTTCTATTTGCTCGTGTAATTGATATTGCTTAATTTTCTCCATCCTTTGCTTTATATTATTGCAATGCTTAATTTCTTCTGTAATAGGAGTAATTCGTTTTGAAATTTCTATAATTTCATTTTCCATTACTTGCTTTTCTTCATCTGTTTTTGCTCTTTTATGCTTTTTCCAAAGATTTTCGCGTTGGCTCTTTAATGGATTTACTCTTTCATAAGCAGATTTTTCAAAATCTAATAATTCTTGCTCTGTTTTTATATCATTTTTTGCCAAAAATCTTGCTTGATTAGAATACTCGTCCATTTTCTTGATTTCTGCTATTAGTTCAGGTGTTATTCTTGTCATATTCGATTTTAAGGTGCTTTCTGTATTGATACCGAATAATTTCTCATATTGATATATAAGATAGGCAATAGAGCCTTTATTTTGGTAATGCTTTTCTTTTTGTTTATTATAATTTTCATAAGTTCTAGTAATTAGAATCATAGAATTAGATGAGTAGGGGAATAGTGTCTGTGTTTCTAGTATTCTCTTGTATATATTTTCTTTTGAGTATTTATTTCCAAACTGTCTTTCAATTCTCGTATTTCTTTTGTATGGATTACGCCTTATAGATAAAGTGTAGTTCTTGTCTGTAACTATATAATCTAAATCTTGTAGTATTTTTATAAACTCGTTATAATCTTTGGCATTTTCTATTGCATAGTCAATAGAATCTTTCATCAGTTCCTTATATAAACTGCTTGTAGCATATTTATTATATTTTTCTTCTTGAGATAATACACTTAATCCATATTCTTCACAAAGTCTATCTGATGTTTTTCTCATTATTGCATAATCTTTTTTAGTGTTACAAAATTTCTTGCCATCTAAAAAAGAAACAGAGTTTAGTATGAAGTGATTATGCAAATTATCTGTGTTCAAATGTGTTGTAACTATTACTTGAAATTTATCTCCCCATAATTCTTCAGCTAGTTTCATTCCAATTTCATGGGCTTGTTCTGGTGTTATTTCTCCTTTTACAAAAGATTGCACTGCATGAAAGCATTGTATGCCATCTGTTTTGAAAAATTGCTTTTTTATATTTATCATTTCTTGATATGCTGTATCAGGCATACAATTTATACCTGATACATATAACTTTTCTTCTGTCTTTTCTCCATTTACTGCATAATTTATTGTAACATCTAATCTGTCTTTTACTTTCCATATTTTTGTTACTGCCATAATCTATTGCCACCCACTAACACTTTTATTTTTTGTTGGTATAAGATAAACTTCTTCTAATGCTAATATAAAATTTTGTATTTGATTATATAAGGTAGCATATTTATTTTCATTTACATAGCCTTTATACTGATTATATATTCTTGACATTTGATTTAAGTTTGTTGCCATACCACGAAGTTGTGCAAGTATCTCGTAAAACTTTTCATCTGGCTTTTCTTTTAACTGATAGTCTAAAATTATTTTTCTAAAGAACTCTGATTTATTTAATCCAGACTTTTTTACTTTCTCATTTAATATTCTATTTTCTTCTTCGTTTAAGAAAATGTTTATTTTTATATTTCTGTTTCTTATAATTTTTCATCTCACTTTCTGTTTTTTTATTAGGGTTTGGGACTTGTCCCATTCAATATTGGTATTTGTGGCGTGAGTACAAATACGTTGCTTGCTAAATCAATATTTTTAGGTTGTACTCACATTTCATATTTGTTGATTATTCTTAATTTACTGAAAATCAGTTATAAATTATGATAAATTTTTATACATAAATTAGTTCACTATATATAATTTCTTCTGCAATATTCTTAATAGAATTCATTGCTGACACCCAAGCTAATTGATTTTTTTCTTTTAATTCTTCTGTAATATTTTCTTTTTTTACTAACTCATTTATCATAAAATCTAATCTATTTTGAGCTGTTTCTTGTATTTCTTTTAAGTGATTATTAAGTGTTCCTTTTGTAAACATTATCATATATTCTGCTTTTTTATTTGTTTTTAGATAGTTTAATCTTGCTCTACCATATTTGTTTAGTGTTATTTTTTCTTTTTCTAATACTAGATTTGGCATATAATAATCACCTTGTTTTGTATATTCAATTCCATATTTAATTTCTTTTATTTCTTTATTTTCCACTTGTTTTTACCTCCAACATTTTATTTTTTAACTAACTTTTTCTCGTTCTTTTACACGAATTTCACCTATAATATGATTATCTTTTTGAATAGGAAAACTCTTATCATTTGCAATTAACTCTACTAATTTAAATAGTCTTTCTCCATTTTCATTTGTTTCCTTTATTCTATAATATTTCTTTTGATAACCTTTCTTAGGTGCATCTGGTCTATCTAATTCATAATATGAAACTTCATAATAATCGCTTAATCTTTCCATATATTCTTGTAGTTCTTTTTTATCCATTTGTACTGTTGTAGTAATACTAGCTTCTTCTTTTCCTATTGTGCAAGAAGATGTAAAGTCAAACATTCCATAGTCTAAAATTTTGCAAATTTGTTCAATAAAGCTACTCCTAAATTTGATATTTACTAATTTATAAAAGCCATTTTCGTTCTTATCAATCGTAACATTTTCTATAAATTTTGAAATAAATTCTTGTTTTTCTTCTTTGGTTTTATTACTCCATTGAAGCTCTAACATATCATAAAATTGATTAGAACGAATTAGTTTTTCTTTTTCCACATCTCTATCAGCCATTATTTGCTGTGGGGAAAAGGTCTGTTTATTCAAGTCTATTGCTTGTATTCTTTTTTCTTCTAATAGGTTTAATTTTTCTTCAATTACTCTATAATCTTCGGAAAAATCATTTACTTCTACAATTCCTTTGATGTATGCTTCTTTAATTCTATCCTTTTGTTTTTTCAAATTTGCAATTTCTTTATCTAGTTTTGCCGTATCTTGTTCTTTTTTATCTGCTAAAACAGGGAAGAAGTATTGCTTTACTGTCATATCATATTCTACTAAATTCATAATCAAATCCATTGTTACATTTTCAATTAAATCTTCTCTTAAATACAGCTTACAGTCGGTGCAATGATAATACATATATTTTTTCTTTTTGCCACCTGATCCTTTACAAGTCATTAACTTGCCACATTTTGGACAGATTAACTTTTGCATAAAGATATAAACTCTATCTCTGCAAAAAGCTCTTTGATTTTTCTCTTTTTGGGCTTGTACTTCATAAAACATAGCTCTTGAAATTATTGGCTCTACTACATCTCTATAAATAACAGGCTCTTTTCCTTGTTCTTTGCCAACTCTCTTAAATCTTTCATAATCTCCCATATAAATTTTATTATTTATCATTTTTTCTATTGTAGAATCTTTCCATTTTGCTTTTGTAAGTGTTGGTATTTGTTCTTCATTTAGAATATTTGCTATTGTTTGATAGCTTTTGCCCTCTAAATACATATTAAATATTCTAATGACTAAATCTTTTGTAGTTTCATCAATTATCATTTTTTTGCCTTCTCTTTTGTAGCCAAGTGGACACCTATTAGGAATATGCCCAGATTTTATTGCACCAGTTAAGCCAAACTTCGTTCTTTCTGATACTATTTCAATTTCTAGTTGTGATAATACTGTTAGCATTCTTACAAAGAATCTTCCATTAGCGGTTGAGGTATTTACATCATCCCTATTGCAAACGAGGTAGCAATTGTGCTTTTCTAGGTCTGATATTAACACCTCCAAATCTCTTACAGACCTTGTAACTCTATCTAGCTTATATGCTACAATATAATTGATTTTTCCTGCTCTCATATCTGTTAGCATTTGCTGAAAAGCTGGTCTGTGTTCCATATCTTTCGCACTAATTCCTGCATCTTTGTAAACTTTAAATATCTCATATTCCTTATACTTACAAAGCTGTTTTAGTTTTTCTTCCTGTTCTCCTAAACTAAATCCGTTCCCTTGCTTGTTCTTCTGTACTTACACGAATATAAATTCCTGCTTTTTTCTTTTCTCCATTCATTCTATAAATATTCCTCCTTCCAAATTATGAATAGAAAGGCAACTAAAAAAAGTGCCACATAGCATAGGTTTGGCTATTAGCACTTTAGAGTTTTATATTTATTATTAACTATCTCAATAATTCTCTTAAAAAACACAAATAAACCAATATAGTATAATTTTTTAAAACTCTAAAATGTTTTGCCGTTTTCTCCTATGATATGTATTCTTGTAACTTGGACATTGGATATTTTGTCCTTAAATCTGTTACGTAGAAGTAATCATGTTCATTAAAGAATAACAATAATTTGTTATTTATGATTACTCTATGGGGCTCTACATGCGCTAAATTCGTATGTTCAATTATTCTTAAACACCCGCTCAATAATTTCGGGTTGTTGTTTAATGGAGTTTATACGACACGCCCACTTGATTTTAGAGTGTAATTCATCACTCATATTGATTTGTTTTTTTATAATATGTAACATAATATCACAAAAACCTCCTTTTTTCAATAGTTTTAGTCAAAAAAAGTCCAACTCCTAAGAGTTGGAATAAGATTTTTGTGTCCATCAATTTTTTTATAGTCTTAAAATTAAGTTATATCAAGGCTTTCAAAAAGTTCGACGAAAATTGTCTGTGGTGCCGGTGGTGGGACTCGAACCCACACGCCCGTGAAGGCAACAGATTTTGAGTCTGCCTCGTCTACCAATTCCAACACACCGGCATATTTATTGCTTTTCAATAATAACAAATTTAATTATTAAAATCAAGTATTTTAGTTTCATATTTTATAATTAATTTTGTGGGTTGATTTTTATTTTAATCAACCCACATTTTCTAAAATATTATTATTTTTTAAAAGTTCCTTCTAGTGTTACATTATGACCACAATATGGGCTTTCATATCCGTCAAATTCTTCATCTATTGAAATTGTTTCTCCATCTGCTACTGTAAAAATTACATTGTAGTCAAAGTATCCTCCATTAGCTTTTCTTTCTGTGTATGCAAATATTGCATTAGGATCAGTTGCTTTGGCTGTTCCACTTAGCATTCCGATGTTTGGGTATCCAGCTTGAGTCATATATGTGCATTCTATTTCAAAATCAAATTGTCCTGCTTTTGAATTTTTTATTGTTAAAGTTCCATTTTCTCCTCTTTTATAAGTTCCTTCTGGAACTACTATAGATGAATTTACAAAGTTTATATTTGAAACTTTACCTGTGCTTGTTGAAGCACTTGGTGATACTTGAGGTGATGGAGATGGACTTGTTGATGTATTTGGAGCTGGTGTGTAGTTTTCCATATAATGACTCATTGTTATATATTTATGTTTAAATTCTTGTGTCTCATAATTTTTGCTAATATTTATTGTTAATAATTGTGTACAGCTCCATTGTCCTCCTGCGTGTGTATATTTTCCTAATATACATAGTTCATTTTTATCATTTACAAATAAGTGTAGTTCTTCAATATATTTTTGGATTTCATTTTCCCATTCTGTAACATATTGTTGTCCGTACATGGTATTCCACATTTCTCCTAAAGCTGTTTGTTCTTTTGATATCATTTTGTTGTATTCTTCTTTTACACTTTTTGTAGCCTTTGATGTTATCTCATCTTTTTTGAAATCATATGTTTTTATTAGTTCTTCTGCTGTGATTTGTTTTGAGGTTTTTAAATCTATATTATAAGTTGATGCCCATGTGCTTTCGTTTCCAGCTTCCCATACTAGTAATGACAATATATTTTTATTTATTGAATATGAATAAGATATTTCTTCTGCTTCCAGGTGTGAACTATAAAAATCATTATCACTTGTTGATTTGAAACCGTATTTTTCTTCAATTTCGCTGTTAATTTTTGTTATTTCGTCTGATTTTATATTTATACATGGATATTCGAAAATATTGCTTCCAGCTGTCTTTTTTCTAACTGTATATACAAGTTCTTTGCTTGAATCTATTTTTTCAATATTCTTAATTGATTTTGCTAATTCTACTTTTTCTTCTACGTCTTCTGTAATTAATTTTTCTGTTTCTATATATTCTTTTTTAGTTTCTTCTAGTTTTTCTTTTCTTTCACTTTTTGAAAGTTCTTTGCTAAAATCTGTCCATTTTATATTTTCAGTCTCAACAATTACTAAATCGTTTTTATAGCTTAAATCTAATTTTTCTTTTTCATATTTCTTAGTTTCTATGTTTAAATCATATACTTCTGGTGTTTCTGTAGTTTCTTTTGCTACTGCATACCATACATATTTATCTTTTTTTAAATCATAAACTAATCTTAAGTTAAACTCGTCATTCATTGAGATTTTTATTGTATCTACTTTGTTTTTATCGTTTATTTTATATACGTTTGCTACTGTTTCTTTTGCGCTATTTGTTCCTTTGATTACTAGTTCAGGGACTTTGTCTTGGTCTAAATCGATAAGGCTTATTTTCATATTTTCTAAATCTTCTAATTTTTTATCGTCATTTAGTACTTCTAGGTATACGTCGCCCCATTCTAATACTTTTTCTTCTTCTGAAGTTTCTTCTTTATTTGTTATGTAATACCAGGTTCCTGCACCTACTCCAGTTAGTAGTACTATGATTATTGCTATTATAATAAATATTTTCTTTTTGCTTTTTTGCTTTTCTGTTTTCTTTTCTTCTTTTTCTTTTGGTTGTTCTTCCAATTTTACTTCTTCTTTTACTTCTGTTTTTGCTTCTACTACTTCATTTTTAGGTTCTTTTTTTGTTTTCTTTTCTTTTTTATTTACTTTTTTCTCTTCTACTTGTTCCTGTTCTTGTTTTTCTGTTTCTTTTTTCTCTTCTAGTTCTTTTTTTGCTTCTTCAATATTAGCACCACATTTTGTACAAAATTTTACTTTGTCTCCTATTTCTTCGTTACATTTTGGACATTTCATATTTTTTCCTCCCATATTTCATTTTACATCTTATCTGGCATTTGTATTCCTAATAGTGCTGCTCCTGTTTTTAATACTGTTCCTACTGCATATGTTAGAAAAACTCTTGCGTTTTGAACATCTTTATCTTCTACTAATACTTTATTATTATTATAGAAATTGCTATAATTTTGTGATAATTCAATTAAGTATCTAGCAAGTATTGCTGGTTCGTTTTTATCAACTGTTACTTCTAAAGTTTCTTTAAATGCGTATAGTGATTTTAAAACTTTTATTGAACTTTCGTCTGTTAAAAGTTCATATTTTATTTCTTCTGCTTTTGGCATTTCTGCGATTTTTTCTAAAACGCTTTTTGTACGTACATATGTATATTGTATATATGGTCCTGTTTCTCCTTGAAAATTTAGAGCTGTGTTCCAATCGAATATTTGGTCTTTTGTATTTGTTGTTGATAGTGTATTAAATGCGATTGCAGCTATCCCAACTTTTTTTGCAACTTCGTCTTTGTTTTCTAGGTTAGGATTTTTTTCTAGTACTATTTCTTTTGCTTTTTCTATTGTCTCATTTAATAAATCTTCTATTTTTACAACATTTCCTAAACGCGTAGACATTTTTCCTGTAGGTAATTGTACCATTCCATATGAAACGTGTTTTAAACCTTTAGCATATTTTTCATCTACTAAATATTTTGCAACAGCAAATATTTGCTTGAAGTGTAGATTTTGTTCGTATGCAACTATATATAAACATTTATCAAAATCATATGTTCTAGCTCTGTATAAAATTGCTGCTAAATCTCTTGTTGCGTATATTGATGATCCATCTGCTTTTTGAACTATGCATGGTGTTTCTATTCCGTCTTCAGTTAGGTCTACTATCATTGCACCTTCTGATTCTTTTAATTTTCCTTTAGCATCTAATATTGATACTACTTCATCCATTTTGTCTGAATAAAATGCTTCTCCGTTTAAAGAATCAAATTTAACGTCTAATAAATTATATATTTTATCAAATTCTTGCAAGCTGATGTTTTTAAAATTTTCCCATAGATTTCTACAGTACTCATCATTTTCTTCTAATAGTTTGAAGTTTTCTCTGCATCTTTCTAAAACTTTTTCGTCTTCTTTGCATAGATTATTTATTCTTACATACATGTCCATCATTTTGTTTATAGGGTCTTCTGTCAAATCATATTCTTTTCCCCACATTTTGTAGGCTTCTATCATTTTACCAAATTGTGTTCCATAGTCTCCTAAGTGGTTTATTCCTGTTGTGTTATATCCTAAATATTTATAAATTCTATATAGGCTATTTCCTATTAATGTTGTACGTAAATGTCCTATGTGGAAAGGTTTGGCTATGTTTGGTGATGAATATTCTACTATGATATTTTTTCCGTTTCCTTCATCGCTTTTTCCGTATTCTTCTTTTTGATTTTCTATTTCTTTTAATACTTCTTCTACTAGTTTTTCGTTATTTATATAGAAATTCAAATATCCTGAATTTTCTTCTATTTTTTCTATGTACTCGTCTGTGTCAATTTTATCTTTGATTTCTCCAGCTATCATTACTGGTGATTTTTTTAATGTTTTTGCTAGTTTAAAACATGGAAATGCAAAGTCTCCCATATCGCTTTGTGGCGGGATTTCTATATAACTTTCTAATTCTGTTTTGCTTATTTGCACTGCCCATGATATTTTTTCTGCTATTAATTTTGTATAATTAACCATATATTATCATTCCTTTTTTGCTAAAATCCAAATAGAGCTTGATTTTTTATCAAGCTCTTCTGTTTATTATTTATCTCCTAAACAAATTCCAATATTTCTTGCTGTTTTAAGTAAGTCGTCATCTTCTGTAACTAGTCTTACATTGCTTGTATCAGTTCCGCCTTGTACAGCTCCTAATTCTTTATTGTCTCCTACAACTTCTTCTAGTGGAACTGAAGATAATTTTCCGTTTTGAAGAACTGTTAATACTCCAAATTTTCCTTCCATAGCAAGTTCCATTGCTTTTGCTCCGTATTTTGTTGAAAGTACTCTATCGTATGCAGTTGGTGTTCCACCTCTTTGCATATATCCTAGAACTGTACATCTTGATTCTAATCCTGTTAAGCTTTCTAACTCTTTTGCAACTTTCGCTCCAATTCCTCCGAATTTTACACTTATTCCTGCTGATGCGTCTAATCCTTCTTCAAGATGTGTTGAGCTTTCTCCGTTTTTTGCTGCTGCACCTTCTGAAACTACTACTATACTGAAATTTTTACCTCTAGCTTGTCTTCTTTTTATTGCTTCTGCTGCGTATTTTAAATCATATGGTATTTCTGGAATTAATGCAATATCTGCTCCTCCAGAAATTGCTGACTCTAGTGCTATCCATCCAGCGTATCTTCCCATAACTTCTAATACCATTATTCTATTATGAGTTTCTGCTGTTGTGTGAAGTCTATCTATTGCTTCTGTTGCAACTGATACTGCTGTGTTGTATCCAAATGTTATATCTGTACATGCAACATCATTATCTATTGTTTTTGGTACTCCTATTGTATTGATTCCTTTTAAGAATAAGTCTCTTGCTGATTTTTGTGTACTGTCTCCTCCTAATGTGAATACACAGTCAAATCCTGCTTCTTTTACATTTTTAACACATTGATCTGATAAGTCTTCATATGTTACTGTTCCATCTTCGTGTTCTACTTTATAGTGGAATACTATTGCATTTGTTGAAGAACCTATTATTGATCCTCCTTTAGCTATTATTCCTGATGCAATTGGGTTTCCATCTAATCTCACATATTCATTTTTTACTAGTCCTCTATAACCATCTAAATACCCATAACACTCTATTTGGTGTTCTTGAGCTGTTCTCATTATTCCTCTTATTACTGCGTTAAATCCTGAAACGTCTCCTCCGTTAGCTAGTATTGCAACCTTTTTAACCATTTTTTATTCCTCCTCCAAAAATGTTTATTTTTTCTTCTATTATGTCATCTTTGTCTTCTGTCTTTTTTGTTTTTATATATTTATATAGAGTATATGCCACAAATGGTAATTGACCAAATACTCCTATAATTATTAATGATATGAATATTATTGGTATTGGTATCATAATGATAAGAATTGCTATTCTTATTGTTATTGATAGCCATTTTTTTATGTTTGGTATTACTTTTTTTATTATCCAATCTGAAGCTATAAAATACATCATTATAGCTATCATTGAACCTAGTAAGCCAACTGTTTCTATTAATATTATTGTTGGTTTATTATATTTTTCATATATTTGACTATATCTGTTTTGTACTTTTTGCATTGTTGATAAAGCTTTTTCTTTTGTTTCATAATAGTCTGGTATGTCTTGACCATTTTCTTGGCGCTTTTTCATATTTTCGTTGAATTCTTCTTCTGTTGTTCCTTGAATTGTTTCTACTATTTTATCTATTGTTTCCGCTTCTTTTTTTAATTGAATTTCTACTATTGTTGCTAGTATTGTAGATATTATTAGTAGTACGATAACTATATTTAATCTTTTCTTATATTTATTTGATTCTAGCTCCATATCAAGCTCCTTTTTTCTTTGATTTCAACGACTCAATTATATTATATATATTTTCTTTTTGCAATATTTTATTTGTTTGTTATTGTAATATTTTTGCTTTCAGTGTTAAATTCTTTTTCAATTATGTTTTGGATTTGTGCTACTTGTTCTGGTTTTAATACATCGCTTTTTACTATTACACTTATACCGTTGTTGTTTTTAAATATTACTACATCTTCAAATCCTTTTATTTTTATTAAGCTTTCTGCACTATCTATTGATTTTTTTTCATTAATTAATTCTGCTATTTCGTTTTGAGCTATTGTTTTTTGGTCACTACTTATATTGCTATTAGCTAAAATTTTCTCATATGTTTCTATATTTTCTGAATAAGTATTATTTCTTTTCATTTTGCTTTCTAAAAAGAATTCTTCTTGTGTTTCTTCTTTTGATTCTTCTGGTTCTTCTAAATCTTCTTGTTCTTCTTCATTGTTTTCAGTGCTATTACTACTTACTAGTGTGGCTTCTCCTAATCCGTGAGTCTGGATAGTTTTCTACATCGGCTATACGTGCATAATCTTTTTTTACAATTGGATTATAGCTTAAAAATCCAACTGCTAAAAAAAATATCGCTAGTATTCCAAGTAGAACTTCTTTCTTTTTGATTATAGCAATTTTTTTCATTTTCTCATTTTCCTTTCTTTTTTTATTTCATTTCTAATATTTGTATCTTATGTGTTGCTAAACCTGTTGTAGCTGATACAGCTTGAACAATACTATCTTTAGTTCCGCACACTTATGTTTCCTTTTACAGAAATAATTGCTCCTTCTGCTTTAGGATATACGACTCTTTCTGTTATTGGTTGCTGATTTGCATCTGATATTACTTCTTTGTTTGTATCTATACTTTCTGTCAGTCTTTCTCCTCCTTCTGTATCTTTTTCAGAAGTTGTACTTTGTGATGAACTTTCGTTATATATTGGTACATACTTTTCAGTTTCACTATATGTAATTAATACTTGTACGTCTTCTATTCCTTTTATTTTTTTAAGAATATCCTCTAAGTCTGTTTCTAAATCTCTTTCTTTTTCTTTTTTTGCTATTGTTTTTTGTGTTATTGTATCTTTTTCTATGATTTCGTTTTTATCTTTTGAAAAAATATTATTTATAAATATTACAGTTATCATTAAAAGAATGAGTGCAAATACTAAATTTTCTATTTTTTTCTTGTTCGGCTTTGATTCTTTTTTAACCAATGCTGTTATTTTTTCTTTAATCATTTGAATTCTCACTTTCTATAATAATTTTAGATTCATCTATTTCGTAATTATCACTTATTTTGCTTGCTATTTCTTTTATTTCTTCGTCTGTTATTTTTTCTTGTTTTTTTACTTTTATTTTTTCTTTTTCTTGATTCTGTTTTTCAATTTTTAATTTTAGTTTATTAATTTCTATTTCTTGATTTTTATATGTTACATCTTGTTCTATTTTTTCTAGTTCATAACCGTTTTTGCTTAAAAATTCATTTATGTTTTCTTCAAATTTTATCTTAAACTTTTTTTCAATTTGTTCATCGTAATTTATATTATTTTGTATGTTCGTGTTATCTTCTATATATGGATTTGCAACTACTTCTTTAAATTTAATATTGTTTATTTTTTCTCCTACTATTGGATTTATAATGGTATATACTAAAAATATTCCTAAAACTACTTTTATATATTTCTTATAGTTATTTCCGTTTGGTAATATAATTTCTATTATAATAATTATTATTAATGCAATTATTAGTTGCTCTGCCCATGATACTAAGAATTCTATCATTTGTTTTCTCCTTTTTACTTTATATTCCTATTTTCATTGTTATTGTAAATCCTATTATCAACATCATTGATACACTGGCGATTGATGCCAATAATACTTTACAGGAATCTCCCATTTGTTCTAATACATAAACTATTTTCTTATCAGCTATAATCTCTGCTATTCCGCTTATTAAATATATAAATATTGTTACTATACCTATTTTTATTATTGGTGTTATTCCTATTATGAAAACTGCTATTATTCCTAATGCTCCTACTGCGTTTTTTATTACGTTTGCACATCCTAATACTGATTCTACGGTGTCTCCTAATATTTTCCCTACAATTGGTATTGCTGTAGATACTACGGTTTTGCCTGTTTTGGCTGTTAAATTATCTACTCCTTGTCCTAAATTTGCTTCCATTGTTAATATGCATGTAAATATTGTTAAAAAAATACATAGAATCCAAATTGATATTGATTTCATATATTTTGAAAGTTTATTCATATGTACTTCATCAGATATGTTCGATATAATTCCAATAACTGTTGCTATTACTAATATTGGTATTAAGAATTGATTTATAAATGTTGTTATGATGTTTGTTGAAACTAATATAATTGCTTGTGATGATGTTGCGGTTGTTATATTTCCAGATGCTAAGTTTATGCTCATATATAATGGTATTAGCATATATACAAAGCTTGATATTTGTTCTAGTGTTTGTTTTACTTGAGTTATTATTTGTGCATATACTTTGGTTAGTATCGTTATTAATATTATTAATTGAACAAAGTATCCAATTTTTCCTGTCTGCTCATTTCCTAAATTTTCACATATATTTTTTAATATTGAGTGGATTATTATAATAATTAAAATTGATATTATTATTTTTAGTGAGTTAGCTAATTCTTTTCCTAATATTTTTCCAATTGCTTTTATAATTATATTTTTCGGTACATTTCCAGATACTGCACCTTCGAATATTTCGTTTAAATCTATTTCCATATTATTGGAGTTTTCTATTTTTGAAATAACTTGTCCTATTTCTTCTTCGTTTATTTGTTCTTTTACTTCTTCTGTATTTAGGCATATGTTTTGTGTATGTATCGATATTAAAATAAGAAATATTATTAATAGTAATTTTTTTTTCATCTTTCTCTCTTTCACAGTAAATCTAAAAGGACTTCTAATAATGATGTTATTATTGGTATAGACATGCTTAATATGATTATTTTTCCTCCTAAATCTATTTTACTTGCAATCGATGTTTCTCCACTATCTTTGCATATAGATACTGCAAATTCTGTTAGTATTGATATTCCTGTGATTTTTAGTAATATTCCAATAAAATTTTTATTTATATCTATTTTTTGTGCTAGTTTGTTTATCAGATAGATAAATTCTTTTAGCTTGTCTGCTGCTATAAAAAATATTATTATTCCTACTACTATTGATACATATATTTTAAATTCTGGTTTGTGTTCTTTTAGTAGAGTAGCTATCATTACTCCAGTGAAGCCTACTCCGTATTATTTGCATTATTTCCATTTTACTTTTTTTACAAGTTAAATAGAGTTCTTACTGTTGTAAATAGTTCACTTATTTCATTTATTACTATTGACAGTACTATAACTATTCCAGCAAGTGTTGTCATCATGGCTTGGTCTTCTCTTCCTGCTCTTACTAATACTTGGTTTAATACAGCAACTAGTATTCCTATTGCTGCTATTTTGAATAATAAGTTTATATCCATTTTCACTTGTACCTTTCTTTAATAAATAATAATGACTAATCCTATTCCTAAAATTAGTCCTAATTTTTTATATATTGTTTCGTTTTTTTCTCTTTCTTTTTGTGCCTTTTCTATTTGTATTTCTAATAGATTGCTAACATATTTAATTTGATTTATTTGTCCTTCTTTATTAATTTTTCCTAATAATCTTCCAAACTCTTCTAGAGTTTCTTTATCTTCTTTTGTTAATGAACTGTCTAATTTTTTTATTGAGTCTTTCCATGCTTTTTCTGTTCCTTCTTGTTTTATTTTTTTAGCTACCTGACTAAATAATTGGGATATGTTTGAGTTAGAAAGCTCTGATATTTCTAAAAATATATTTTCTAATGGATCATATGTATATTTGATTTTATTTTCTATTATTTGAAAATCGTTTTTTATTTCTTCTAATTCATCTAGCCTATAAATATATTTTTTTGATATTAATATTCCTATTCTGCAGGAACAGAATACTATACTTATACCTAGTAACATTTTTATTATCATATTATTTCTCTTTCATATGTATTTTTATCTTTATTTAAGTAATATGCTTCGCTTATTTTGTTTTTTTCTTTTTTGTCTAACACTATTATTTTTTCTAATAATTTATTATCTAAAATCTCTCTTATTTCTCTGTTATTTTTTATGTCTTCTATTGAATTTCCATGAATTGTAGCTAATATTTTAACACCTGATTTACTAGCATAATTCATTATTTCTGCATCTTTTTTTCCTCCTATTTCATCTACAGCTATCACTTTAGGTGACATTGATCTAATTAACATTTTTATTCCTATTTCTTTTGAAATGTTTGAGATTACGTCTGTTCTGATTCCTAAATCAATTTGTTCTATTCCTTTGTTCATTGCCGCAATTTCATTTCTTTCGTCTACTACTCCAACTGTTACGCCGCTCTCCATAGCTGTTTCCATCGCTTATTTTCTGTATAAGATCTTTTAATATAGTTGTTTTTCCGGTTCCTGGTGCCCCAACTATTAAACTGTTTTTTATTTCTTTTTTTTCATATAGTTTTTGTAGTATGAATTCACTGCAATCTTTTATTTGTCTTGCTATTCTAAAATTCATTCCTGATATGTATGATATTGATATTACTTTTTCTTCTTCACACACCGCATGTCCTGTTATGCCAATTCTGTGTCCTTCTGGTAGTGTTATAAATCCGTTGCTTATTTGCTTTTCATACGAATATACTGAATTTTCTGTTATTTTTTCTAATGTTTCTAATATATCTTTTGTTGTTACAGTGTATTGTATTATTTCTTCTTTTTGACTAAATTTTAATATTATTTTTTTGTTATTTCTTATCCTTATTTCTTCTAAATCTATGAATTTAAATTTGCTCTTATTTATAATATTTTCTTTTATATCGTTAGATAAATATTTAAATATTTCCATATTTTCATCCTTTAGCTTGTACTAATATAATTATATTCATGATATTTTTTTTTAGAACTGAAATTTTAAATAATAGTATGATATTATTTAAAAAATATATTGACGAAATTTGAAAAAAAGAGTAAGATTTAATTGTATTTTATGGGAAGAGAATGGTATGAATTTATGTATAATGAGAAAAATTTTAAATTAACTATTATTTTTACTAAAATTAGAAGATATGTATTTATTTTTTGTTTTGTTATCTTGTCTTTAGTAGGTGCTTATGTTCTTTCAGAAGTACTTACTGAAATTCTTGAAATGCCTAGAAAAATTGCTAATATAATTATGATAGTTACTGGTGTATGCGTTTTTGTTATGGGATTTATTTTAACTAGTAACTTAAATTTTAAAATTCAACAGGCTTATTTAGAAATGAAAACTTTAAAAAAATTAAATTTAGTTTCTTATAAATTAGATAAACTTTTAGAACAATCTGGTATTTCTGTTTCAGACGAAATTGGAAAAGACTTAGAAGTTGTTCATACTAATCTTTTAGCACAAAAAATCAAAAAACTAAAAAAAGAAAATTAATTTTAAAGCGAACAATTAAATGTGGGCTAATAAAAATTTACTATACTTATTAATGTTTAGTAAATTTTTATCAGCCCACTATTTTTTTATTTATTCTTCTTTTATTGTTATTGAATTTATAATTCCTGATTTATATGTTGATTTAATACTATATATTGATGTTACATCTATATCGTCTATTAGTTCCTCAATTTCTTCATTTAGTGTATCTACATCATCAGAAGATAATTTGTTATCATCAAGTGTTATTGATACTATTAAATCTTGTTGATCTATATGTTCTGTATTTGATGATATTACTGCTTCTAATAATGTTTTTACTTCACTTCCCGATTTACCGCTCCCATCATATACATCAAATTGACTGTTAAATATTGCTTTATCTTGTTCTGATAGAGTTTTTGGCTTATCATCGTCTGTATCTGTAGTTGTTTTTGTAGATGTGATTTTTTCAAATGATTTTAAATTATAGCCATCATCGGTTTTTATAAGTGTGTACTTATAATCTGATAATTGGTTTAAATCAATATTTTGGTTTACTTCTTTATAATTTAATTTATCTAGATCTGGTTGATAATTGCTTTTTAAAACATTTTTATAATCGTCGTTTGTTATTGTCATAATACTTTTATCAATTGGAAATTGTTTTGCTTGAAAATTATAATCTGTATATAGTGATCTTAAATATCTATCTTCTTCTGCGTCATATATAGTTTCTACAAATATTGGTTTAACGTATATTTCTATTTTTGTATTATATTTTACTACTTTTGTTATAACTTCTGGTATTTCTGAAGGTTCTTCTTCTGTAATATCGTTTTCTTTTACTTCATAATTTGCAGAATTGTTTTTATATTGGTATCCAATTGTTTTGTATTTTTCTGTAAAATTACTATCACTGTTATATAAGCTAAAATCTTTAAACTCTATGTCTGAGCTATCTCCAAAAATATCTGTAACATATCCTTCTATTATATCTTTTGAAACTGCTTTTTTTGAGCTTTGTGCGTCCATATCTGAATTTGTTACTTGAGACATTGCTAATTGTAATTTTAATTCATTGCTTATATTGCCTTCATCTATATCAAACCCAGATGAATTGTATATTGCATATTTTGCAAATGCTTTATTATTTCCTGTTAGTTTGTATGCTTTTTGAACATCTGTGTCTGAATTTATTACACTTTCATTTGTTAATTGATCTTCTATTTTTTCTTCTGGTTCTTGTTGTTCTGGTTCAGTAGTTTGTGAAACTTGTTGATTTTTCACTTGCGGTTTACTAGTTTTATTGCTTCCTAATATTATTACACAAGTTAATATTATTGCTACCAATAGAGCTATAAATATAACTAGAGCCACTAATGGTATCCCTTTTCTTCTTTCCATAATACTCTCCTCTTTTGTAAACTATTATTAATGATTATATATTTTAACATATCTTTTTTCAATATGTTGTTAGCAATTTTTACATAGTATTGTTTTCATTCCTATTTCCAAATCTATCATTCCGTTTTTTGAATCATAGTCTAAATTTATTAGTTCTTTTAATATTTTTTCTATTTCGTCTGTTTGAAAATATGATGCTTGTTTTTTATATTTTGTTGTTAAGAATACTTGATTTGGTTTTAACGATAAAGCTTCTACTAAGTCTCTTTTTTCTTCTAATGCTAGTTTTGTTAAATATATTTTTTTAAAATGATTATATAATGTGATAATTATTTTTTGCATAGGTTCTTTATTATAAATCAAATTATCTAATACTTCTAGGGCTTTATCTGTTTCTTTTACTCCTAAGTAGTCTGTTAAATCAAATATTATTGCTTGTACATCTTTTGTTGCTAATTTATCTATATCTTCTTTTTGAATTTCTCCGTTTTCTCCAGCATATTCTATTAATTTTCTAATCTCATTCATTAAGTCTTGCATGTTCGTGCCAGATATTTCTAAAAGATAATCTAAATTTTTATCTTGCACCCTAACTTTATATAAAGAACATATTTTACTTAATCTGGTTTTTATTTCGATTGGTTTTAATTCTTTTAGTTCGATTATTTTCGAAATGCTTTCTAGTGATTTGTACATATCCATTTTGTGTACCGTTTCTTCAATAAATACTAGTACAACTGACTCATTTATTATTTCAATATTGTCTAATATATATTGTTTTAGCTTTTCTTTTATTGGCAATTTGCATTCTTTTTTAAATATACCTGAGTCTCTTATTATTATTAGTTTTTTAGGGTATCCAAAAGCTGGTGTTTCTATGTCTGAAATTATTGTATTAATACTACTTTCATCTAGTAGTATGTAATTTATTCCTAAACTTAATTCTCCAAATATTTTTTTTATTTTTTTTAGATATTCGTTTATTAAATATTTTTCTTCACCATATAAAACATATATACCGTTTAGGTTTCCGACTAGTTATATCCTTTTCTAAATCTTTTATATTTGTAGACAAGTCATCTTCTCCTTTATTTTTCTAGCATTATTTTGATGGTTTCTGATACGCTCCAGCCTTGAGCAAAACATCCTCCTGGTAAATATGCTCCTTTAGAATCGTATACCTCAGATATTGTTCCTATTCCACATTCTTTCATTGCTTTTGTAAAATTTGTTTTGTAATTTTTAACTATTTTTTGATATTCTTCTTCTAATTTTTTCTTTTCTGTTTTATTTTTTTCGTTATTTATTACTGTTTTAAAAGCTGCTAAATATATTCCAGAAAGCCATGGCCATGTTATTCCTTGGTGATAGCTCATATCTCTTTTAAAGCTATCTCCTTCATATATTGCTATATATTTTTTATCTTTTGAAGATAATGTTGCTAAACCGTATTTTGTGTGTAATTCTTTTGTAACTGTTTTTAATACTTGTTTTGCTTTTTCGTTTGTAAGTATCATTACTGGATAAGTTGTACTAAGTGCAAATAATTGATTTGGCCTTATTTCTTCACTTCCTAATACATCATATAGGCATTTATTTTTTTCGTCATAAAACTTTTTATTAAAATTATTTTTAACTTTTTTTGCTAAGTCTGCCATTTCTTTTTGTGTTTTTTCATCTTTGAATTCTTTGGCTAGGTTTTCTACTGTTTTTAGAGCATTATACCAAAGTGCATTTATTTCTACTGCTTTTCCGTTTCTTGGTGTTACTGCAAAGTTTGAAACTTTGGCATCCATCCATGTTAATTGTGTGTTTTCTGTTCCTGCTGATATTAAGTTATCTTTATCCATATAAATATTACTGTCGTCAATATCTATACCTTTTTGGAACATCTCTATTATATTTAGTAATATGCTATACATTTCTTTTTTTATAAATTTTATGTCATTTGTGTACTCTAAATATTTATTAATTTGTTCAAATAATAGAAGTGAGCTGTCAACACTATTATATAATGGTCTGCTATCATAACCAGAATATCCATTTGGAATTAATCCATATTTAATGTCTCTTGTCATCATTAACAATACTTCTTTAGCTATGTCAAATCTTTTAGTTTTTAATAATAACCCTTCAAATGCTATCAATGTATCTCTGCCCCAGTCTAAAAACCATGGGAATCCAGCTATTATTGTGTGTAATGACATTTGTGGTCTATATGCTACAAAGTTGTCTGCAGCTATTACTAAATCTCTCATTTTTTCTTGCTCGGCTTTTGTTTCATTTGGATTAACTAATTCGCTTTTATCTATAATTTTTTGAAGTCTTTTTTCTTCTTGTTTGATAATCTTCTTTCCGTCTATTTCTTCTATATTTTCTTCTAAAGAACATATTATAGTAAATTCTTTTGTTTCTTTTGGTTTTATTTCTACTTCATATCTTCCAGGAATAAATAAATCTTCTTCTGGGAAAAATCCTCTTTTTTCTTCTTCTATGTAAAACATATTTTTGAAAGTATCATTATGATGTTCTATATATTTTCCGTCTTTTAAAAACATGTATACTGGTGTTGTTTTATTGTCATCTACAATTACTCTAATTTTATTTTCTTGTATTTTTTGTTCTACTTTATAATTATGATTTGTGTTCATACAGTGAAAATCTCTAAAGTTCATTATTGGAGCTAATTTTATTAGTATATTTTCTTTTGTTTTGTTTTCAACTTTATATACTATACATGTCGTGTTTTTTCCGTATACCATTACTACTTGTTTTTCAATATTTACTTTGTTATCAATATTATATTTAAAATTTGGAATATATATTTTTTCAAAGCTTTCTAAGTTTTTATATCCTTCTGAAATATAGTTTTTTCCTAAGTTGCTATATATAATTTTCTCTTGTCCTTCTATTATAATACTTTCATCTATTTTGGATAATACTACATATCTTCTTGCTGGTGGAACTAGTGGTGCTACTAGTAGTCCATGATATTTTCTTGTATTTATTCCTAGTATTGTTTGAGCTGCAAAACCTCCAATTCCATTTGTTATTATCCATTCTTTTGTTAATCCTGTTTTTAGATCAATATCTTTTTTATTAAATTTCATCTTTTGGTATCTCTCCTAATTACTTTTTTCTTTTGAGCAAGCTTTATTTATCTAGTTTTTCCATTTCTTGATATAGCTTTTGATTTTCATTCTTTTTTTCAGTTGTTGTTTGTATTGCTTCTATTCTTTCACTATATTTATGATTAAATTTACTTTTTCTCTTTTTGCCTGATTTCTTCTTTTTTTCTAGTTTTTTCTTTTGTTTTCTTATTTTCTTTGATTCTTTCTTTTCTCTTTTCAATTCATCTTCTAAAACTGAATTTATAAGTAAATATTCTGGTGTACTTTCTTTGTCTCTGAATTTTAAATCATTACATATTAATTCTATGATTGATGATGCTATGGCGTCTGAGTCGTGTCTGATATATTCTCCTTCGATTTTTGATAAATGCTTATGAATAATTTTTATACCTTTTTTAGTTGCTTTGTCTATGTCTTGAAGTACTATGTCTTGTCCTTCTTGATTATATTTTCTAACATATTCTGGAACAATTTCTCCTGTATCTGCAATACAGTAATCTATTATTTCTTTGCCAGTATGTGCAAATAGTGCTTCTAAGTGGTCTGTTATAGAGTAATTATCTGTTTGACCTGGCTCTGTCATTATGTTTGATATATATATTTTTAATCCTTTACTTTCTTTAATTGTTTTTGAGATGTTTTTTACTAATAAGTTTGGTAATACATCTGTATATAGGCTACCTGGTCCTATTATTATTGCATCAGCTTCTGAAATTGCTTCAATTACTCCTGGTGCTGCAATGCAATTTGATGGGCTTATATATATTCTTTGTATTTCCGTAACTTTATCATATGTAATTTGTGGAATTTTTTCTCTTCCTTCAACTAAAGTTCCATCCTTTAATTCAGCACATATTGTAAGTTTATCTAATGTTACTGGCATAACTTGTCCAGTAATATTTAATACTTCTGTACTCTTTTTTAATCCTACTGATGGAGAATCAAACATTTCATTCATTGCTGTTAGATAAATGTCTCCAAAATCAACTCCACTTAGTGCAGAATCTTTAAATTTGAAATGGAATAATTCTCTCATTAATTCTTCTTTATCTGAAAGAGCTACTATGCTGTCTTTTATTTCTCCATATGGTAAGTCTTCTTTGTCTAAATCAGACATTGTTACTATTGCTGTTATGTTATTTGTGTATTTTTTTAGGCCTCTTATAACTGTATTTATTCCGTTTCCTCCACCGATTACAACTACTTTTGGTCCTTCATCATACATGGTTTTATTGAAAATTAGTCCTTTAATATTTATATTAGCTTTTTTTCCTTGTTTAGTTGATGTGTTATTTGCTTCAATTAGAATTTCTAATACACGTTTTTGCATATATATAAAGCCTATTACTATTGCTGTAAATCCTCCTACAAATGATGCTACTATTTTTATTATTTCTTTTGGTCTTAGTATTTTTGCTTCAATTATGTTGGCAAATGCAAAACATGTTAAGCATACTCCTACTAATATTAAAAATATCCATCTTTTTATTTTTGTTTTTGAATTAAACCAACTAAAAAATCCCTTCATTTGATTCTCCTTAATATTATAATATAATTACTTCTTGTTCTAAATCTTTATTAAATTTTTCTTTAATTACTTTTTTTGTATATTTTATTAATTTTTCTATATCTTCGGCTGTCGCATTTCCAGTATTTACTATGAACCCTGCATGCTTTTCTGAAATCATTGCTCCTCCAATTTTATATCCTTTTAGTCCTGCTTTATCTATAAGTGATGCTGGTATGCAATCTTCTTTTCTTTTAAAAATACTTCCTGCATTTGGCATGTCTAATGGTTGTTTTTCTTTTCTTGCATCTGACATTTGATTCATTTTTTCTTTTATTTCTTCTTTGGTTCCTTCTTGAATTTTGAAAGTACTTCCGATTATTATCCATTTTTTTTGAAAAAATATGCTATTTCTATATGAGAAATTATGTTCATTGTTTTCAATTTTTACTATATTATATTTTTCGTCTAAATATGTTGTATTTACTAATATATCTTTTATTTCTGAGTTATAGGCTCCAGCATTCATTTTTACTGCTCCACCGACAGTTCCTGGTATTCCTGATAAAAATTCAAATCCTTTTATTTTGTTTCTATAAGCAAAGTTTGATAAAAGAGCAACTGGTATTCCTGCTCCTGCTGCTATTTTTTCTTTTTCAATATTTAAATGCCTAAAATTTAGTTTTATTATTATACCTCTAAAGCCTTCATCTTTTATTATTGTGTTTGTTCCATTCCCTAAAATATATGTTTTCATTTTCATTTGTTTAGCTAATTTTAGGATATATATTAATTCAGAAACATCATCTACTTCTATAAAAAAGTCTGCTGTTCCTCCAACTTTAAAAGAAGTATGTTTACTCATATCTTCATTTATATGTATGTTTTTTTCTGGAATTCCTCTAGCTATATCTTCATAAATCATATAAGCCTCCTATTTAATGTATAGCTCATGTTTCTTTTTGTCTACATTTATTGTTTTTTTGCTCAAATTGAAACACTCACCAGTTTTATAATTTACTATATATTCATCCTCACTATTATTTATACCTATTACTTTTAAGCTGTCTTTGTCTAGTTTATAATAATTTTCTTCCTTTGATGATGGATTTGTTATTTCCCAACTGTTTTCTTTTAATGTATTCATTTCTGTTCCTGTTGCTGTTTTCCCAACTAAAAAACTTTCATTTCCTGTCATTTTATATTGTTCATAACGTTCATATACTGCATGTTGTACTACTTCTAAATCTGATAGTAGTTTTTTTTGTTTACTATATTCAGCTCCGTTTATGGTATATCTTATTACAATTGATGCTATTATCGCTAAAACTATTATTGTTATTACTAATGATAACATTGTTATGCCTTCTTCTTTTTTTATCTTTTGCATGGTATATTTCTCCTTTTATAAAGATGTGTTTATCATATCATTATTCGTTATATTTTACAAGAAAATAAACTAAAAAAATGAAGGTTTAGTCCTTCATTTTTTAGTTTAAATGTCATTTATTTTTACATCTCTTTTATGTTCGATTTTTTCCCACTTTGTATTTGGTTTTATCATACATTTTATATTAATAGCCAGCCATGTAATCATAAATATTGGATACATTAATATTCCTTTAACCATAGGTTTTATTGGTCTTTTTTCTATAATTAGTGTAAACACTGCTGCTAGTACTGGTGCAAAAAGTGTTGTAGCCATATATTTTGCATAATTAAATATCAATGCTCCTAATGTCATTTCCCCACCAATAAATACCACTGTATTTAATACTAATAATAAGATTGTTACTACCATCATTGGAATTCCCATTAAATATAAAAATCCATCAAAGTTCATTAATGTTCTATATTCTGCTACTCCTTTAGCTAAATCTTTTGTATAATATTTCATACATTGTATATGTCCAACTGTCCATCTTGATCTTTGTGACCAACTTTGCTTAAATTCTGTTGGTTGTTCATCATAGACTATAGCGTCTGTTGCCCAACCTAATTTTCTTCCTTTGGCAATATTTTTTAATGAAAATTCTATATCTTCTGTTAATGTTATAGTATTCCATCCTGTTGGCTTTATCAAATTAAAATCTACCATAAATCCTGTTCCATTTATTAATGGTGATAATCCTAAATTATATCTTGCTAAATGGTAAAATCTATTCATCATCCAATAGAATAGTGCGTATCCTGCTGATATCCAGCTGTCTGATGGGTTTTTAATATCTCTATATCCTTGAACAATTTCTTCTCCTTGGCATAGTTTTTTGTTCATTGCATTTAAAAAGTTTTTATCTACTACATTATCAGCATCAAATACGCAAAATGCATCATAGTCTGCATCTTCTTTGATTTTTTGATTTAAAAACCATTGAAGTGCAAATCCTTTTGTTTTATTATGTTCGTCAAATCTTTCATATACAATAGCTCCTAAATCTTTTGCAATTTGTGCTGTATTATCTGTACAATTATCTGCTATTACATAAATATCATATAGTTCGTTTGGATAATCTAATGCTTGCAAGCTTTCAACTAGGTTTCCAATTACTGCTGATTCGTTGTGTGCTGGTAATATCATCATGAATTTGTGTTTTTTGTCTTTTATTAATGGTTTTTCTTTAAATTGAATTAGTGCGCATGCACTTATAATTAGTTGATATAACCAATATATTACTATAATCCATCCTATTGCTTGTTGAAGTATATAAATATATTTCATATTATATTTCCTTCTTTCTATTCTTCTACTTTGCTTTCTTCCTCTTTTTCTTCGTTATATCTCATAGTTAAATTAATTCTTCCTTGATCATCTATTTCTGTTACTTTTACCATAACTTCTTGACCTACTTTTAGGAAGTCTTCAACATTTTCTACTCTTTCTTTTGTAATTTTTGATTTGTGAACAAGTCCTTCTTTTCCGCCTCCAACTGCAACGAAAGCTCCGAATGTCATAATTTTAGTAACTGTTCCTTTATATATTTGTCCTGCTTCTATTTCTCTTGCTATTTCATCTATCATTTCTAATGCACGTGGTCCGTTACTTCCTTCTGTAGAATAAATAAATACTGTTCCATCTTCTTCAATGTCAATTTTTACTCCTGTTTCATCAATAATCTTATTAATCATTTTTCCACCAGGTCCAATTACATCTTTTATTTTGTCTACACTTATTTTTGTGTTAATTATTTTTGGAGCATATTTTGAAGTTTCTTTTCTTGGCTCAGAAATTACTGGCATCATTATATCTTCTAATATGTGTTTTCTAGCAACTTTTGTTCTTTCAAAAGCTTCTGCTATTATATCATATGATAATCCATCAACTTTGATATCTACTTGTATTGCTGTTATTCCTTTTTCTGTTCCTCCTACTTTAAAGTCCATATCTCCAAAGAAATCTTCAATTCCTTGAATATCTGTAAGCATAACATAATTTTTGTCATCGTTAGGATCTGTTACTAACCCTGTTGAAATACCTGCAACAGGTCTTTTTATTGGAACTCCTGCAGCCATTAATGCTAATGTACTTCCACATATGCTTGCTTGAGATGTTGAACCATTTGAAGATAATACTTCTGATACACATCTAATTGCATATGGGAATTCTTCTTTTGATGGTAATACTGGTACTAATGCTTTTTCAGCTAATGCTCCGTGTCCAACTTCTCTTCTACCTGGTCCACGTGATGTTCTAGCTTCTCCTACGCTGTATGGTGGGAAATTATATTGGTGCATATATCTTTTTGATTCTTCTTCATCTATTCCATCTAACATTTGCTCTTCACTAATCATACCTAGTGTAGCTACTGTTAATACTTGTGTTTGACCTCTTGTAAACATTCCACTTCCATGTACTCTAGGTAATAAATCTATTTCACATGATAATGGTCTTATTTCATCTAATGCTCTTCCATCAACTCTTTTATGTTCATCAAATATTAAACTTCTTACTGCTTTCTTTTCTAATTTATATAAAACTTCTCCTATCTCTTGAGAATGTTCTGCTACAAATTCTTCTCCATGTTTTTCTGTTAAATATGTTTTTACGTCTTCTGCTAATGCATCCATTCTATTATCAATAACTGTTTTGTCTTTATCTTGTACGTCTGTTTTCATTCTGTCAGCAAATTCTTTTGAAACTTCTTCAAATATTTCTTCATTTACTGCGAAAGATTTATATTCAAATTTTGGTTTTCCTATTTCGTCTTTCATTTTTTGAATAAATTCGCACATTTTCTTTATCTCGATATGTGCTGTTTTGATTGCTTCTAACATAACATCATCTGGAACTTCGTTAGCTCCTGCTTCAATCATTGCGATTTTATCTATTGTTCCTGCAACTGTTAATGTTAAATCTGATTTTTCTCTTTCTGCTACTGTTGGATTTATAATTATCTTTCCATCTACTAGTCCAACATTAACTGCTGCTGTAGGTCCACCAAATGGTATATCAGAAATTGATAAAGCTGCTGATGCTCCTATCATAGCTGCAACTTCTGGTGAATTATCTTGTTCTACTGACATTACAGTAGCAACAACACATACATCATTTCTAAAGTCTTTTGGAAATAGAGGTCTTAATGGTCTATCAATTGCTCTTGATGTTAATATTGCTTTGTCTCCTGGTTTTCCTTCTCTTTTTGTGAATCCTCCTGGGATTTTTCCAACTGAATATAATTTTTCTTCAAAATCAACTGATAATGGGAAAAAGTCTATTCCTTCTTTTGGTTCTTTTGAAGCTACTACATTTACTAGTACTACTGTTTCACCATATCTTACTAGTACGCTCCCATTGGCTAATCCTGCCATTTTTCCTGTTTCAAATGATATTTTTCTTCCTGCTAATTCTGTTTCATAAATTTTAAACATGTTTCCTCCTTGATTTTTCCCTTCGATACATAGAAATCAGATTTAAATACACAGCTTATAAAAATAATTGCATCTTGCTTCGTTAAAATTAAAATTTAAAATCCTCATGTACCTATGTACACTCCGGTATTTAAATTTTAATTTTGCCTAGCAATATACTAATTCTTTTTACAAGCATTAACTTTTACTTGTATACTTAAATCTAACGTCTATCATCGTCGGGATATTTTAAAAAATATATAAAAAAGGCGTAGCTTTATAGCTACGCTGTTTTTTATTTTCTTAAAGATAACTTTTGAGCTATATCTCTGTATCTTTGAATGTCTTTTTTTGCTAAATAGTTAAGTAAATTTCTTCTTTTACCTACCATTTTTAAAAGTCCTCTTCTTGAATGATTATCTTTTTGATGAACTTTTAAGTGTTCTGTTAGTTCAGCGATTCTTTCTGTTAAAAGAGCTATTTGAACTTCTGGTGAACCAGTATCGTTTTCTTCTCTTTTATAAGTGTTAATTATTTCTTGTTTTCTTTCTTTAGTCATAGCACTCACTACCTCCTTTTTATTATTTGCCAGTTACTGAGTCATGAGTAGGTTTTCCTCAAAACTAAGTAATGGTAATTTAAACGCAGTACTATTTTACTATACTTTACCTTTAAATGCAAGTGTTTATTATATTTTTTCGTGTAAATATCGTAGTTTTAGATTTTATCTTATTTTTCTCTAAATCAAAGAAAGTATCCGTATATTAGACACTTTCTTTTTTTATGTTTATTCTGTTTTAGTTTCTTCTTTGCTATCAACTTTATATTTGTTATGATGTTTTTGAGCTAAAGCTCTTTCCAATTTATTTTTTGCTTCTTCTGTTAAGTCTGGTGCATACTCTAAACAATAACATATATATTTTGCACTTCCGTTTTGAATTACTCTATCTATTATTGGTGTTTTATCTTTCATATCTACTGATACAGCAAATTCGTATAAACATATTGATTCATCTTTTGCAACTTCTAATTCAGCTTCTGCTAATAATTCTATTGCTTGTCTTAGGCTTTGAACATTTAGTCCTTGTGAATGATGTTCAATTATGTATTGTAAATAATTTGCTAGTTCGTTTATGCTATATGCTTTTTTTCTTCTTTCTTCTTCATTTTCTTCTGACATTCCTATTACATTTTTTATTAAACTTGGGATATCTTTTTTATCTTCTGGTTTTACTGTCTCTAAACTTTTTGGAAAATAATAATAGCTTTCAGCTTCCTCTAAGCGTTCTTTATATTCTGGTCTTTCAGTTACTTTTAAAGATTCATATTCTTCATCTGTAGATAGTTGTTTTATGTATTTCGCATTTTTGGTGTCATATAAAGCTTGTAACATGCTTTCTTGATCTACTCCTTCTATATAAACTAAAGAATACATCATAAGTTTTGCATTTCCGCTTTCTTTAACTGCTTCTTCAAATCTTTTTAAATCAAAATCTTGTACTCCCATGTCTGTTAATAAATACATAAATTCATATGAGTGTATTATGTCTCCAATTTCAAGCATTGCATCTTCAAACAATTTTAAATATTCTCGTCTTTGTACTTTACTAACATTCTCTACAAAATCACATATATAATATGGATCTCTTGTATCTAAAATTTTACTTACAGTTTCTCTTAAAATATTTTCATCATTTGTATTGTTGCATAATCCTATCGCTTGTAATGCTTCGATTGGTTTCATATTATTTTTCCTTTCTTTTTATATTTTTCTTTTCTATTATGTAGCCAGATATAGAGCATATTAAAAGTATTCCTTCTAGTATGATACCAAATATCGACTTAACATAGCTATTGTATATTACCCATAATATTCCTACTGGTATACCTAATAATTTATAAACTTTTGTATCTTTTTGGCATACTGAGTATGTATACACCATTGTTGCAAAAATTGATAGCAAACTTAATACTCCTTCATATGTAAATATGGCTGATATAATACATAATATGTAAACACTTATAAGAACAATTATGTCTAGTTTTGCCATTTTGTCTTTTTTTCCATTTTTCTTTTCATCGATTATAAATACGATGTTTCTTATAACTGCTATAATGCACATAAGTAGTCCGCTCCAAGCATTAAGCAAAAGATATGCTATTCCATTTGCAATCATTGATAAAAAGCTCACAATTAAAATACTCTTTCTATCTTTTAAATAGTAAGTTAAGCTCATAAGAGCATACATAATAATGGTAAATATTTGCGAAACAATATATGTAACTGTTAATTCCATTTTACTCTCCTTTATTTTAATATTTCTTTTAAATTTTTTGCGTATGTTTTTAATTTTTTAAAGCAATTATATGCTTCTGTGATTTCTTTTTTGTTTCTTGATATATATCCTCTTTCTTTTGAATTTTCTGGTAAATCTACAATTAATGTATCTTTATCTATTCCATCCCAGCCATCTCCTACAATTTTAAGAAGTTTTGGCTCTTGTTCTAAAATTTCATCATAATCTACAAACATTGTTTTTATATTGCTTTGCATATAGATTTGTAAGGTTTTGTTTTCTTTAAATTCTGAAATTTTGCTTTTACTGAATATAAATATTCTTTCTAATTTTGCTCCTTTATTTGCAGCTTCTAAGTTACATACTCTAAAGTTCATTTCTAATGGCTCTTCTGTCCATTCATCTTCTAGCATTGTAGATGCACACCACATATAAGATTCTTTTGTTAACTTTTTAAAATAATTATTTATAGCTTTATAAAATTCTCCTGTTGATAAATTTCTTGTTCTCTCATTTTTTTGAAACTCTATTGCTCCTCCATCTGTGTTAATTGATATTCCTGTGGTGTTTTTAAATCCTGTAATCATATATACGACATCTTCTGCTATTTCTTCATAATTTAGTAAGGTTTTATTTTCTATTTTAGTTTGAATATTTATGGCATTTATTCTTACACCTATGTTTTCTTTTAATTCTTTACTGATTTTTTGTTCAATTTTTTCTTTGCTGCTTTCTATTCCGTTTAATAAAATTATACTAGAAGAACAATTCATTTTTTCTGCAAAAAGTTTTATTATTTTTTCTTTGTTTTCTGTAATATTTTCTATATCAATAAAAATTAGTCCTTCATAGTATTTTGATAAACTCTTGTCTAATTCTTTTATGTTTTTGTAATCTACTTTGTTTGTTCTAATATTGGTTATTTCTTTATTGTTTTTATTACTAAATCCATCTACTACATAACCATTCTGTTGAAGTAATGGCACAAGATATTTACATATTTCGTTATTAATATTTATAATTGCAATTCTTTTTTCTGTGTTAATATATTGTACTATTTTACTTCTTTTATCTGCTGGCTTTACAGTATCTTCAGGTATCATCCAAACCATACCATTTTTTATTGCTCCGTTTATTCTGTTTTCTCTACATAGATTTATGATTCTTCTTTCTGATATTCCCCATTTTTCTGAAAATTGTTTTATTGTTAAATACCCCATATCTCATCTCCTTGTATTATTCTTCTTTCAGAACAATATCTTATATTTATATATTATACCTTTTTCAGAACAATGTCAATACTGTTGATTAATTTTTTTCTTCCTATTTGTTATTTGTTACGGTTTTCCGTGTTTTTTTGTGTTATTTTATTTAACTTTTCCGCATTTTCTTTTTGTTTATCAAGTGGAAGCCATGCAAATTCTGAACACACTTGCTCTCCAAACATTGTCGTGTTTTCTTTCTTTATACTTTTTTCTTTTTTCATAATTATTCACTCCTTTAATTTTATTATTTTAAATATATTGATTATTATTCATACTTGCTTGTATAAATTGATTAAATATATTATGATTTATGTATTCATAATTCATGCTTTTAATTTATGCATGAAATTATTTGTTTAAATTTGAAAGGGTTATGATAATGACATATTATGATATTTTAGGAGTTTCTAAAGATGCTTCGAATAGTGAAATTAAAAAAGCATATAAAAAATTAGTAAAAAAATATCACCCTGATGTTTTTCAAGGTGATAAAAATACTGCTGATGAAAAAATAAAAGAACTTAATGAAGCTTATGAAACTTTGTCTAATCTAGAGTTAAAAAAATCATATGATGAAATTTTGTCTGCTCCAACTGATACTAATATTGATTTTTCAGATAATTATACTGTTTCTAAAGAAACTACTATTTCTCCTGAAGAGAAATATGAAAACTTATATAAATATGATTATTATAAAAAATATACTACTAATTATTATGGCGTTTCTCGTGATGATTTAAAGGTTAAACATGATGCTAAATCTACTAAAAAAGATGATAGTGTTAAAATTTCTGATTTTTCTAGACTTAAAATTATTCTTTTCTTAGGTATTTTAGCAACAATTCTTATTATAGTTATAATTTGCTTGCTTTCTTATGTTAGAAATCTTTTGAATGACCCTTTTTCTGATATTGATAATACTACTAACCATACTGATAATTATATTGATAATCATGATTTTTATCATCATTCTTACAATACTTCTTCTGAAGATTATGTAGTTTTTCAAGAATTTTATGACATGTTATTAAATGAGATTTATTAAAGCATATTAATAGGACGTCTTTTTTAACCAATTTCTCGTGGTCAAAAAGACGTCCTTATTAATATGTTTTTTTATGCAGTTTCTGTATTATTTTTTCTCATTTTTCTTTTATTTGTTCTTTTAGTAAGAGTTACAGGTTGCTTGTTTTCATCAATTATAATTTCAGGTTTCTGATTTTCCAAAACTGTTTCTTTTGTTATAATGCATTTTGCAATCTTCTTGTTGCTTGGTATATCATACATTACATCTCTCATTATTTCTTCTATAATTGAACGCAATCCCCTTGCTCCTGTTTTTCTTTCAATAGCTTTATCTACTATTACTTCTAAAGCTTCTTGAGCAAATTCTAGTTCAACTCCATCTATCTCTACTAGCTTTTTGTATTGTTTTACTAAAGCATTTTTAGGTTTTGTCACAATTTCAATTAGTGCTTCTCTTGTAAGTTCGTCTAAAGTCGCAACTATTGGTAATCTTCCTATGAATTCTGGAATCATTCCAAATTTTAATAAATCTTGTGGTAATATTTGTTTGTATATTTCTGATTGGCTTACATCTTTTTTTGATTCTATAGCTGTTCCAAATCCAATTGTATTTTTTCCTGTTCTGCTTTTTATTATTGATTCAATTCCTTCAAAAGCTCCACCACATATAAATAATATGTTTTCTGTATTTATTTGTAAAAATTCTTGGTGCGGATGCTTTCTTCCACCTTGTGGTGGTACTGATGCTTTTGTGCCTTCTATTATTTTAAGCAATGCTTGTTGTACTCCTTCACCGCTTACATCTCTTGTTATAGAAGGATTCTCAGATTTTCTTGAAATCTTATCTATTTCATCTATATATATAATTCCTTTTTCTGCATTTTCTATATTATAGTCTGCTGCCTGTATTAATCTTAATAAAATATTTTCTACATCTTCACCTACATATCCGGCTTCTGTTAAAGTTGTTGCATCAGCTATAGCAAATGGTACATTTAATACTTTTGCTAATGTTTGTGCTAATAATGTTTTTCCGCATCCTGTAGGGCCTAGTAGTAATATGTTACTTTTCTGTATTTCTACGTCATTTACTTTTTCTAAATTATTTATTCTCTTGTAGTGATTATAAACTGCAACTGATAAAGTTTTTTTAGCTTCTTCTTGTCCTATAACATATTCGTCTAAAATTGTTTTTATTTCTTGTGGTGTTGGTATTTTTTCTTCTTCGACTACTTCTACTTCTTCGTCTTCTTCATAAAATTCATCTTCAATTATTTCTTGACATACATTTATGCATTCGTCACAGATATATACGCCTGGTCCGGCAATAATTTTTTTAACACTTTCTTGTGGTTTCCCACAAAAAGAGCATTTAACATTTTTTGTATTATTTGGCATTTTTTCACCTCTTTAAAACTATTAATTATCTTTTGAGTATTATCCTCTTTGGTCTAGTATTCCATCTATTAAACCATATTCTAGAGCTTCTTTTGCTGTCATGTAATTATCTCTTTCTGTATCCATTTCTATTCTTTCTAGGCTTTGTCCTGTTCTTTCACTTAGTAATTTGTTTAATTTTTCTCTTGTTCTAACCATATGGTCAGCATGAATTTTTATTTCTGTAGTTTGCCCTGAAAGTCCACCAGATATCAATGGTTGATGTATTAGTATTTCTGCATTTGGTGTTGCAAATCTTTTTCCTTTTGCTCCTGATGCTAGAAGTACTGCTCCCATGCTTGCTGCCATACCAACACATATTGTTGATACTGGGCATTTTATATAATTTATTGTATCTACTATAGCCATTCCGTCTGTAATTGATCCTCCTGGGCTGTTTATGTATAATGATATTTCTTTGTCTGGATCTTCTGATTCTAAGAATAGAAGTTGTGCTACTACTAGGCTTGCTGACGCACTATTTACATCTTCTGATAAAAAGATTATTCTATCTTTTAATAATCTTGAGAATATATCGTATGATCTTTCTCCTTTACTTGTTTGTTCTATAACATATGGTACTAAACTGTTTTTCATCTATTTTATTTCCTTTCTTTTGCTTCTTGAATTACTTATATTAAATATCACATCGCTAATTAAAAGTCAATTCTTTTAAGCATCTTTTATAAGTCAGTTTTCGACTTTTTACGCGTTATTTTTAAATAATTCGTGAATTAGTTATTTTTTACTTTATTAAAATTTTTATATTAATATATATTTAAGTTTATTGTTAAATAATATGATAATGTATAAAAACAAGCTAAGAATATAAGCTTTGTAAATTGCGCTAGCGACCAAACGTAACGAACAAAGTGAGTGAAGTGCGAATTTGAGCAATCTACAATATAAAAACGGAGTTTTTTATTCGGAGATTGCGAAGAGCAAAATTTACAAAATTATATCTTAGCTTATTTGCATAAATTAACTTTATTAAATAAAAAACTTAGATATAAAATTATATCTAAGTTTTAATATGTACTATTTTGTTACTGCGTTATCTAAAATGAATTTAACAGTTTTTTCTGATTCAATACTTGAAGAAACATATTTTTTAAATTCTTCATTTTGTTTTAAATCATCTTCTGATCTACCATATGTTTTTGCAAGTTCAGCAATTTTTTCATTTAATTCTTTATCTGTTACTTTTATTTTTGCATCTTTACTAATTGCTTCTAGAACTAATCTTGTTTTTATTGAAACTTCTGCTTGTGGTTTCATTTCTTCTCTAAATGCATCTCTTGTTTTGTTCATCATTTTTAAATATTGTTCTAAATTAACACCTTGGTATGTTAATCTTCTATTTAAATCGTCTTCCATTGCATCAATTTCATTTTCTATCATTCCTGATGGAATTTCTACTTTAGCGTTTTTGCAAACTTTTTCAATTGCTGCATCTTCCATTTCATGTTCTGCTTTATGTTTATTTTGATGTTCTAAATTTTTCTTGATATCTGCTTTTAATTCTGCTATTGTGTCAAATTCACTAACATCTTTTGCAAATTCATCATCCATTTTTGGTAATTCTTTTGCTTTTATTTCATGTAATTTTACTTTAAATACTGCTGGTTTTCCGGCTAAATCTTTAGAGAAATATTCTTCTGGGAATGTAACATTTACGTCTTTTTCTTCTCCAATTTTCATTCCTACTACTTGGTCTTCAAATCCTTCTATAAAGCTGTGGCTTCCTAATTCTAATTCGTGTTTTTCTGCTTTTCCACCATCAAAAGGAACTCCATCTACTGATCCTTCAAAATCAATTACAGCTATATCTCCTTCTTTTGTAGCTCTATCTTCAACTGTTATTACTCTAGCATTTTTTTCAGCCATATGAGATAATTCGTGTTCAACGTCTTTTGCAGTTACTTTATATTCTACTTTTTTAAGTTCTATACCTTTATAGTCACCTAATTTAACATCTGGTTTTGTTTGTACTATTGCTGTAAAAATTAAGTCTTTTCCTTTTTCCATTTGAACTATATCTATATCTGGTTTTGAAACAACTTCTAAGTTATTTTCTTTTATTTCTTTATCATATATTTCTGGAACAACTTCATTGAATGCATCTTCATAGAACATTTCTACTCCATAATGTTTTTCTGCGATATTCATTGGTACTTTTCCTTTTCTGAATCCAGGTACATTAAAATATTTAGCATTTTTCTTGAATACTGTAGCTATTCCGTCTTCAAAAATTTTACTTTCTATTGTGAATTCTAATTTTAATTCATTTTTGTTTTTTGTTTTTTCTATTTTGATACTCATTTAAATTCCTCCATTTATTTTAATAGCTTACTTATTATACCATATAATTCAATAATTGCAAGCTTTTGTAACAAATTACTCTTCTGTCTCTTTTTTATCCTGTATATGATGTTTTAATCTTGGAATAAAGTTTTTAATGAAATTTCCTTTTCCTCTTTGTTTTATGTAAATATATCCCAAAATTGAAAATACTACTGCTCCTAAAAAATTTACTTCTAAGTCTTTCATAGTGTCTATTAAACCAATGTCTAATAATCCACCTTCTACTACTAATTCTTGTTTTTGTCCCTTTATTTCTCCTTGAATAATTGTTCTTTCTATATTTTCTATTATTACAGGTTTATTTTCGTTGTGTTCGTTTAATTTTACTGATGACACATTGGTAACTATTCTATCTTTCTGCATATCTGTCCATAAAACTTGATCTGATGTATATTCAAAAAATTCCCACATTACTCCTATCATCATAGAAAAGCTAAATGCTACTATCGCAACAAATATTGGTGTTAATTCTATTGAGAAAATTTTTCTTTCATTTAAAATATCGATTAGTGAGAACCCTACTCCTGCCATTATAAATCCATTAATTGTATGTAGCATTGTATCCCAATAAGGAATTATTCCATAAAAATTTTGAATTTCGCCTAAAATTTCTGCTGAGAATATAAATATTAATATAATTGCTTCTAATAATTTTGGTAGTTCTATATTTAATTTTTTCTCTACTATACTTGGTATTAATAATAGTATTAATGTTAATCCACATATAAAAACAGATTCCCAACTTTTATGTATTATTTGAATTATTAAAGTTAAAATAACTAATGTTCTTATTATAATATATACTGACAAGTCTCTTTTTTTATGTTTAGATTCACTTATTAACTTTCTTTTCTTCTTTTCTTTTTCCATATTTTCACCTTTTATTTTTTTAAATTATATTTAAGCAAAAAGAGTAAATGGAGAAAGTCCATTTACTCTTTAGTGTTCTATTATTACATTCAAATTTATTTCATAAATTTGTTTATTGTAGAAAGTCTTAAATTGCTTCCTTAATATTATTTTATTTGTTTCATAACTTCTTCAGCAAAATTTTCTTCTTTTTTCTCTATTCCTTCACCTTTTTCAAGTCTAGCATAATCAACTAATTTAGCTCCTTTTGATTCGATTAGTTTTCCAACTTTTGTGTCTGGATCTTTAACGAATTCTTGCTCTAATAAGCAGATTTCTGAATAGAATTTTCCAATTCTTCCTTGTACCATTTTTTCAGCTATTTCTGCAGGTTTTCCTTCATTCATAGCTTGAGCTTTAAGTATTTCCATTTCTTTTTCTACTTTGTCAGCTGGTACTGTTTCTCTAGATAAATATTCTGGTTTTGCTGCAGCTATTTGCATACATACATCTTTTGCTAATTCTTCATCTCCTTTTTCGAAGTTTACTAAAACTGCTATTTTTCCATCTCCATGAACATAACTTTCAACTAATCCTTCAGATTCAAATCTTGCAAATCTTCTTATTGACATGTTTTCACCGATAGTAGCAATTTTACTTGTTAATACTTCTTGAACTGTGCTATCTGTATCTAAGTATTTTTGACTTAATAATTCTTCTACGTCTTTAGCATTTTTTGTAGCAACTTGTTTTGCTATATCTGCTACAAATTTTCTAAATTCATCATTTTTAGCTACGAAGTCTGTTTCTGCATTAACTTCAACAGCACTTCCTACTTTTTTATCATCAGAAACGTATGTTGCAACTAATCCTTCTGCTGCTACTCTGTCTGATTTTTTAGCTGCTTTTGCGATTCCTCTTTCTCTTAATAATTCAGCTGCTTTTTCCATGTCTCCATCAGTTTCTGTTAAAACTTTTTTGCAGTCCATCATTCCAGCACCTGTTTTTTCTCTTAATTGTTTAACTAGTTCTGCACTTACCATTTGAATATCCCCCTTATTCATTTAAAAAATATTTTATTCTTCAGTTTCAGCTTCTTCAGCTACAACTTCTTCGATATCAGTGTTAGCTTCTTCTGTTTCAACCATTTCAGTTTCAACATCAGCTGCTTCACCTTGTCTTCCTTCAATAACTGCATTAGCCATAACGTCTGTAATTAATTTTACAGCTCTTATAGCATCATCGTTACCTGGGATTGGATAATCAACATCTTCTGGATTACAGTTTGTATCTACTAATCCAACTACTGGTATATTTAATTTTCTAGCTTCTAATATAGCTATTCTTTCTTTTTTAGGATCTACTACAAATATAACTCCTGGTATTTCTTTCATATCTTTGATTCCACCAAGATTTTTTTCTAGTTTTTCCATTTCTCCTTTTAATAGAATAACTTCTTTTTTAGGTAAAACATCAAAAGTTCCATCTTCAGCCATTGTTTCTAATTCTTTTAATCTTTTTACTCTTGATTGTATTGTATTAAAGTTTGTAAGCATTCCTCCTAACCATCTTTGGTCAACGTAATACATATTACATTTGATTGCTGCTTCTTTAATACATTCTTGAGCTTGTTTTTTAGTTCCTACAAATAGAACTGTTTTTCCTTCTTCAGCTTGTTCTTTTAAGAATTTGTAAGCCTCGTCTAATTTTTTTGATGTTTTTTGTAAATCGATAATGTGAATACCATTTCTAGCTTGAAATATATATTCAGCCATTTTTGGTTCCCATCTTCTAGTTTGATGTCCGAAATGAACACCTGCTTCTAGTAATTGTTTCATTGCAACTACTGCCATTTTAAATTCCTCCTTGTTTTTTATACTTCCGCAAGTCTTTTATTTACATTTAGGGCCACTAACTTTTGTTAGCACAAACCTAAACTAAACTTACGTGTTTTTTAACTTGTTCATTATACCAGCTTTTTACTTGTTTTGCAAGCTTTTTTAGTATATTTTTTGTAAATTGAAGTTTGTGTAATCTGCACTTATTAGTTTATATTCTATCCCATATAATTCGTAGTCTTTTACATTGCCATATGCTTGTGTTCCATGTAAATGTCCATAATATACTTTTTTTACGTTATATCTTCCTAAAATTTCTGCATATGGATTTTGATTTTTACTTTCTGGATTATCGTATGGTGGATAATGCATAAATACTATTATTTCTTTATCTTTTCCATACTGTTTTACTATTGCTTCTAATTCCATTTCTAGTCGCAATTTTTCTCTTCTTAATATTTTTTCATCATTTTCTTTTCCGTCCATTATCCAGCCATGGACTCCTGTTATAATTTTGTTCTCAAACTCAAAATAGTTGTTCTGTATGAAATCTATATTTTCAAAATTGTTTTCTTTTAAAAAGTTTCTCATTTTAGCTAGTGTTGTCCACCAATAGTCATGATTTCCTTTTAATAATAGCTTTTTTCCAGGTAATTTTTTCAAATATTCAAAATCTTGTTTCGTATCTTCTATTTTCATTGCCCATGAAAAATCACCAGCTAATACAACTAAGTCATCACTATTTACTTTGTCTTTCCAGCTATTTGCAATTTTTTCATCATGATTTTCCCAATTTGGTCCGAAATATATCCATTGGCTTATTACATCCGAATGATAAATGCAAATCAGCAATTACATATATTGACATTTTATTCTCCTAATTTTAGATTTGGTATTGCATTTAATGTTAAGTCTGATTTTTTTCCTTTTATATAGTTGTAATATCCTGCAGCTGCTATCATTGCAGCATTATCTGTACATAATATTAGCTCTGGAAAATACATCTCTATATTTTCTTTTTTAGCTAATTCTTCGAATCTTCCTCTAATATAAGAGTTTGCAGATACACCTCCAGCAAATACAACTTTATTTATTTTTGTTTCTTTTATAGCTTTTAAAATGTTATTTTCTAACATATCTGTTGCTACTTTTTCAAAACTTAGGCATAAGTCTGCTTTATTTATATTGGGTGTTTTATGATTTAAATTTATTACAGCTGTTTTTACTCCACTAAATGAAAAGTCCATGTTATCCATATGAGTTACTGGCAGATTTATTATTTCTTTTCCTTCTTTAGCTAGCTTATCTACTTTTGGTCCTCCTGGATAGCCAAGTCCTACTACTCTAGCTACTTTGTCAAATGCTTCGCCTATTGCATCATCTCTTGTTTTTCCTAATATTTCAAAACTTGTATAATCATCTACTTTTACCAAATGTGTATGTCCACCTGAAATTATTAAGCAGATAAATGGTGGTTTTAAATCTTTATGTGTTATGTAATTTGCTGCAATATGTCCTTCTATATGATTAACTCCAAGTAGTGGTTTGTTACTTGCAAAACTTAGTCCTTTTGCATAAGAAACTCCTACTAATAGTGCTCCTACTAATCCTGGTCCATATGTTGTAGCTATACAGTCTATATCTTTTAGTTCTAATTTTGCTTGTTTTAAGGCTTCTTTCATTACTTGATTTATTACTTCTGTATGACATCTAGAAGCTATTTCTGGTACAACTCCACCATAATTTTCATGTATTTTAATCTGCGAATTTATTACATTGGAAAGAACCTCTCTTCCGTTTTTTACAACAGAAATAGAGGTTTCATCACAGCTTGATTCAATTCCTAGTATATATATATCTTTTTCTTCCATCTTTTTTCCTTTATATAAAAATTGAAAATATTGTTGCTACAACTTTTTGCATTCCGTTTAATACTATTGTTATTACTGGTGATGTTATATAGCCTAAAACACCTGTTACAAATAAAAGCAAGAATATTAATGATATCATTTGCATATTTTCATCTATCCATCTTTTAGCTCTGTATGGTAATACTTTTAAAAATATTTTAGATCCGTCTAATGGTGGAATTGGAATTAAATTAAATACTCCTAATCCTATGTTTACAATTATTGCATAGTAAAGCATTGTCATTAATATATTTATTGGGCTTGCACCGCTAAGCATAAACATTATTCCAGCTTCTGGTACGAATAATAATATTGTATAAAATATTATCATTAATACGAAAGCTAAAATAAAGTTCATCGCTGGCCCTGCTAAGCTTACTATTGTTTCTCCTTTAGAAGGTGACACTTTTGAAAAATTATTAGTATTGATTTGTACAGGTTTTCCCCATCCAATATGAGCAAATACTAATAAAAATATTCCTACTGGGTCTAAATGTTTCATTGGATCTAAACTTAATCTTCCTTGGTTTCTTGGTGTTGAATCTCCTAATCTATCTGCAGCAAATGCATGTGCAAATTCATGAAATGAAATTGCTAGTATTACTCCTGGTAGTGTTAATAAAGTTGAAACTAGGTTAAAACTTCCTAAATTTATTATTGTTAAAAACAACAATATTACTAATATTATATATAAATTTCTTTTGTTAAATTGAAAATACATATTATTTCCTTTCTCTTAATTAATAATTACATAATGTATCGATTAGGAATGTAATTCTTTGTATCTTATATTATTTAGCCAAATTATATTCTGTTTGTATATTATCTTCTACTTCTTTCATTGCTTCAAGTGTGTTACTTAATAGCTCATCTATTTCCCATCCTAATATTTCTGCACCTTTTGTAATGATTTCTCTTGAACATCCTGCGGCAAACTTTTTGTCTTTATATTTCTTTTTCAAGCTTGATAATTCCATATCTTTTGTGCTTTGTGATGGTCTCATTTTTGTAGCTGCCCATATTAATCCAGATAATTCATCTGTTGCAAATAATATTTTTTCCATATTATGCTCAGGTTTGATATCTGAACATATGCCATATCCATGACTGCAAACAGCATTAATTAATTCACTATTAGCATTAATTTCTTTTAGAATTTCAGGTGCTTTTTGGCAATGTTCTTCTGGATACATTTCATAATCTACATCATGTAATAATCCTACTAATCCCCAAAAATCTTCATTTTCATTATATTTTTTTGCAAAATATCTCATGATTTGTTCAACAGTAATTGCATGTCTTATATGAAATTCTTCTTTATTATATTTTTTTAATAGGTTTATAGCATCTTCTCTTTTTATTTCTGTTTTAAAGTTATTATTGTCTATTTTATCTTTGTTTTCTGTTTTCTTTGCTTTTTGGTCTGCAATAGTGTTGTTTATAGGTTTCATTGTTGGAAATAATAGTACATCTCTTATTGATGCGCTGTCTGTTAATAACATTACTAGTCTGTCAATTCCTATACCTATTCCTCCTGTTGGTGGCATTCCATATTCTAGTGCTTGAACAAAGTCTTCGTCCATCATTCCAGCTTCTTCATCTCCAGCATCTCTAGCTTCTACTTGTTTTTTAAATCTTTCATATTGATCAATTGGATCATTCAATTCTGAGAACGCATTTCCGTATTCTCTTCCACCTATAAATATTTCAAATCTTTCTGTTAATCTGTTATCTTTTTGACTTCTTTTAGCTAATGGTGAAATTTCTACTGGATAATCATATATAAAAGTTGGTTGTATTAATGTTTTTTCTACATATTCATCGAAGAATAATGCAATTACATCTCCTCTTGTTTCTTTTGTTTTGTCTGGAATTTCTATTCCTCTTTCTTTAGCTAGTTTAACAGCTTCTTCATCTGTTTCAATTTTATTAAAATCTACTCCACAAGCTTCTTTTACGCTGTCTATCATACTAATTCTTTTCCAGCCTGGTGTTAAATCTATTTCTTGACCTTGATATGTTATTTTAGTAGTTCCTAAAACTTTCATTGCGCATTTTGTAAATATTTCTTCTGTAATATCCATCATATATTGATAATCTACATATGCTGCATAAAATTCTATACTTGTAAATTCTGGGTTGTGTCTTATGTCCATTCCTTCATTTCTGAATATTCTTCCTATTTCATATACTTTGTCATATCCACCAACTATTAATCTTTTTAAGTTTAGTTCTGTAGCTATTCTTAAATACATTGATAAATCTAGCGAATTATGATGTGTAACAAATGGTTTTGCTGTGGCTCCACCTGAAATTGTATTTAATATTGGTGTTTCAACTTCTAAATATCCTTTTTCATCTAGAATTCTTCTTATTTCGCTTATGATTTTGCTTCTTGTTATAAATGTTTGTTTAACTTCTGGATTCATTATTAAATCTACATATCTTTGTCTATATCTTAAATCTGCATCTTTTAAACCATGGAATTTTTCTGGTAGTGGTCTTAATGATTTTGAAAGTAATACTACTTCTTTTGCATGTACAGATATTTCTTCTGTTTTTGTTTTAAATACAAATCCAGATATTCCGATTATATCTCCTATATCCCATGTTTTAAATGCTTTATAACTTTCTTCTCCTAAATCATTTATGCTTATATAACTTTGTATTTTTTCATCACTGTCTTGAATTGTACAGAAAGATGCTTTTCCCATTATTCTTTTTGCAATTATTCTTCCTGCAATTTTTACATCTTTTTCTTCAAAATTTTCATAGTTTGCTTTTATTTCTCCTGCTGTATTTGTTCTATCATATTTTGTTATTTCAAATGGGTCTTTTCCTGCTTCTTGTAGTTCCTTTAATTTGTCTCTTCTTATTTGCATTAGATGATTTATATCTAATTCTTCATTTTGTTCTATATTGTTATTATTCTCGTTCATAATATTTTCCTCTCTTTATTTAATTTTTTTTAGCTGTATGTGTGGCTCTTCTTTGAAGAGCTAACGTTTGTATCTTCTTAATATCCAGCCTTCTTCTACTTCTATCGGTAATATCATTTTTACTTTTTGCTCTGCTTTTCCTGGATTTACTGTCTCTATTTCTTCGTCTGTTTCAATATCCCATAATTTATCTATTGTAAATTTTACTGTTTCTATTTGGTTTGGAATTATTATTTCCATTTCGTCTCCAATAGATAATTTGTTTTTTATTTCTACTATTGTTTTTTTATTTTCCTTTTTTAATACCTTTGCTCCAAATTCATATTCTAAATTATATTGTTTTCCTTCATATTCTTGGAAGTCTTTGTTGTTTCTGTCATTAAAATAGAAAGTTGTTAATCCTCTTGTTTTTGTTTTTTCTATTTCTGCTAAATATTTTTTTGAATCGTAGTGTTTAGGATCTTTTATATAATCATCTATTGCATTTCTATATGCATTTACTACTGATGCTAAATAATACTCTGTTTTTAGTCTTCCTTCTATTTTTAAACTGTCTACTCCTATATCTATTAAATCAGGTATTTCATTTATTAAACATAAATCTTTTGATGAGAATATGTATGTGCCTTGTTCATCTGTTTCAACAGGCATTAAGTTTCCTGGTTTGTTTGTTTCTTCGACATATATGTTGTATGCCCATCTACAGCTTTGTGCGCAATCTCCTAAATTTGCACTTCTTCCACAAAGAAAATCACTTAGGAAACATCTTCCTGAGTATCCAAAGCATATTGCTCCATGACAGAATGTTTCTATTTCCATATCTTTTGGTATATGTTTTCGCATTTCCCTAATTTGTTCTTTATTCATCTCTCTTCCAACGATTACTCTTTTTGCTCCATTATGATACCAAAAGTTTGCATTGTGGTAACTTATAACATTTGCTTGTGTGCTAATATGAATTTCTATGTCTGGTGCATATTCTTTTAATATTTCTATAACTCCACCGTCTGATGCTATTATACCGTCTGGCTTTATTTCGTTTAATTCTTTTGCTGCTTTTATTATTTCGTCATATTTTTCATCCCATGCAAATATATTTAAAGCAACATATACTTTTTTATTTAAGCTATGAGCATATTCAATTGTTTTCTTTAAGTCATCGTCTTCTACACTCACTCTTGTGCGAAGTGACAAACTTTTTGTTCCCATATATACTGCGTCTGCTCCATATAAAAAAGCTATCTTTGCTTTTTCGAATGATCCAGCTGGTGCTAATAATTCTATATTCTTCATCCGGTTTTTCCTTTCTTTTTATTTTGGTAAAATTTTAATATTAATAATATATCATAATTTGATTTGTAAATCTAGTTATTTCTAGACTTTTTTAAATATTTATGCATGATATGTTTATTTTTCTGCTAGGTAATTTTATATATTTGTTACTTTTATTTTAATGTGTTATTATCTTGAATTATATTTTCAGTAAATTTATATTGATTTAATTAGTAAAATATTATAAGATGGTGACTGGAAATATAATAAGAATGGAGAAAAAATTATGGAAAAAATATTAGTTTTTGGACACAAAAGTCCTGATACAGATTCTATAGCAGCTTCAATTGCTATGGCATATTTACAAAATAAATTGGGCAAAGCTGTAGAACCACGTAGACTTGGAAATATTAATAAAGAAACAGAATATGTTTTAAATCATTTTAAAATTGGTGCACCTGAATTACTTTCTTCAGTTAATGAAGATAATGAAGTTATATTAGTAGATCATAATGAAGCTGCTCAATGTGTTGATGGTATTGAAAAAGCTCATATTCGTATGGTTGTAGACCATCATACTATGGATTTTAAAGCTTCTGAACCTTTATATTATTATGCTGAACCTGTTGGTTGTACTTGTACAGTTCTTTATAAATTATTTAATGATAATAATGTTGTTATACCTGCAGATGTTGCTGGTTTAATGCTTAGTGCTATTATTTCTGATACACTTCTTTTTAAATCACCAACATGTACTGAAAAAGATCAAAAAGTTGCTGAAGATTTAGCTAAAATTGCAAATGTAGATATTAATACTTATGGTTTAGCTATGCTTAAAGCTGGTACTGATCTATCTTCTTTCTCAGAAGAAGAATTAGTTAATTTAGACGGAAAGCAATTTACTTTGGCTGATAAAGTTAAAGCTAAAATTTCTCAAGTAAATACTGCTGACATAGATGAAGTTATGGCTAGAAAAGGAAAAATTGAATCAGCTATGAACAAAGATATCGATTCTTTAGATTTAGAACTAAATGTATTCTTAATTACTGATATTATTAATAGTAATTCTCAAGTTATTGTTTTAGGTTCTAAGGCTGACATCGTTGAAAAAGCATATTCAGTTACTCTTGAAGATAATACTGCGTTTTTACCAGGTATTGTTTCTAGAAAGAAACAAGTTGTTCCTGTTTTAACAGCAAATTGCTAATATTGCATTGAATATTAAAGCTACTCTTAAGAGTAGCTTTTTTGTATTATAAAAGCAAAAAATCTTCTAGCTTTCAAATGGCCTAGAAGATTTCTTTTGCTGAGAACTCTCGCTTGCATTAGTGCTTACCTATATGCCGATTTATTCTTCGACATATTCAAAAAACAATTCTTTCATGTCAGTAAATGTGGCATTCCGCGCTTCGTTGTTTTTGGCTTTGAATTGTGCGTAGCAATCATCGAAAGCTGGCAGCTTGCTCAAAGGTTGTACAACTTTGGAATTTACATAGTACCACTTCTTTTTGAATTTGATGAAGCTCATCGTTCCATAGTAGTGTGTATCTACGTCTGATCCCCATAGCACTCTCTGCAACATGATGTTGTCCTTTCGATGTTTTGCGCTTTCCTTATCGATTGGACTGATCACATCGTTTCCGTTTGCTATGCCCACTTTCCAGTAGATGTTCTTGTGGATATACTCGTCCATCAACTCTTTGAAATTCCATGTTTTCTTGTTCTGAATCTCAGAGTGGTAGATGGTGCTTAGTTGTTCCACGCGTTCAATCTGCTCCATTACTTTTGGCGGAATGTTTGGCTTTTTTTGCAAAAGCCGTTTGAATCTTCTGGTCAATTGTTTCATATGAAACACCTCCTGTTGTGTGATGTTTATATTATACCCTGCTTTATTAAGTTATGTCAACTGCTATTTTATAACTCTTGTTATTGCTAAGCCGTCTCCTATTTCTAAAATTTCTGATTTACATTTATCGTTTTCTGTTATTTCTTTTATATATTCACGAAGATGTCTAACTGCTGTACGTTGCTTATGTGCATTATAATCACTCATTACATATCCTTTGTATAAGATGTTATCTGCTAAAATTAGTCCATTATTTTTTACTAATCTTATTCCGTGCTCCAAAAACACTGGATATTTCCCTTTTGCTGCATCTATAAAAATAATATCGTATTCATTATTTATTTTAGGTAATATTTCTACAGCATCACCTATAAAAATATTTATTCTGTTAGATACTCCTATTTTTTCTACATTTTCTTTTGCTTCTTTTGCTCTTTCTTCACTTAACTCAATTGTGTCAATTATACAATCGTTTGATGTAACTCTAGCAAATGTGCTTGCAGAATACCCTACAGCTGTTCCTATTTCTAATATTCTTTTTGGTTTTTCCTCTTTTAAGATTTCTTCTATCTTCTCTAGGGTGTCGTCCATTAATATTGGAATATGTTCTTCTAAAGCTTTTTCTTTTACTTTTTTTAGTTCTTCTTCGTTAAACATTTTATCTCCTACTATCATAAAAAGGAGTTCTGCTTTTTCAGAACTCCTTTTTTATATTTTAACTTTTATTTGCATTTCTAGCAGCTCTTTCTCTTTCTTTTGAATCTAAGATTTTCTTTCTTAATCTTATATTTTGTGGAGTTATTTCTACTAATTCATCATCTTCTATAAATTCAATTGCTTTTTCTAAGCTTAGTTGAATTGGTGGAACTAATCTTAATGCATCATCTGATCCAGATGCTCTTGTGTTTGTTAAATGTTTTTCTTTACATACATTTATTGCTAAGTCTTCTGATCTTGAGTTTATGCCAACTATCATTCCTTCATATACTTCTACACCTGGTCCTATAAATAAGTCACCTTTATCTTGTGCATTATATAATCCGTAAGTTATTGATTTTCCAGCTTCAAATGCTACTATTGTTCCTCTAACTCTTGATATAACTTCACCTTTAAATGGTTCATAAGAATCAAATATACTGTTCATTGTTCCATTGCCTTTTGTGTCTGTCAAAAATTCTGTTCTATATCCTATAAGACCTCTGGCTGGTATCTTGAATTCTACTTTTGTATGTCCTGCTTCAGCTGGTTCCATGTTAACCATTTCACCTTTTCTTCTTCCTAGTTTTTCAATAACTGTTCCTATACAATCATCTGGAACATTTATTACTAGTCTTTCAATTGGTTCACATTTTACGCCATCTATTTCTTTTATAATAACTTTTGGTCTTGATACTAATAATTCAAAACCTTCTCTTCTCATTGTTTCAATTAAAACTGATAGATGTAATTCTCCTCTTCCTGAAACTTCAAATGAATCTGGTGAATCAGTTTCAGTAACTCTTAGAGAAACATTTCTATCTAATTCTTTTAATAATCTATCACGAATATGTCTAGAGGTTATAAATTGTCCTTCACGTCCTGCTAAAGGTCCGTTGTTAACACTAAATGTCATTGATACTGTAGGTTCGTCAATATCTACAAATGGAATTTTTTCTGGATGCTCATAATCACAGATTGTTTCTCCTATATTGATATCTGCAATACCTGACATACATATAATATCTCCAGCTCCAGTTTCTTCAACTTCTACTCTTTTTAATCCATCATATGTATATAGTTTAGTAACTCTTGCTGTTTCTGTTTTATCTTCTTTTTTACAGATTGTAACTGGCATTCCTAATTTTACAATTCCTCTTTCAACTCTACCAACTGCAATTCTACCAATATATTCATCATAATCAATATTTGATACTAGCATTTGCATTGGTCCATCTTGATCACAGTTTGGAGCTTTTATTGTATTTACTATAGTTTCAAATAAACATTCTAAATTTTCTCCTGGTTTATTTAAATCTAATGTTGCTGTACCTTGTTTTCCTGAAGCATATACAACTGGAAAATCAAGTTGGTCATCGTTTGCATCTAATTCGATAAATAAATCTAATACTTCATCAACTACTTTTTCTGGTCTTGCTCCTGGTCTATCTATTTTGTTAATAACAACTATTGGTTTTAAGTTTAATGCCAATGATTTTTTTAAAACTTCTCTAGTTTGTGGCATAGCTCCTTCAAAAGCATCTACTAGTAATACAACTCCATCAACCATTTTTAAAACACGTTCTACTTCTCCACCAAAATCTGCGTGACCTGGTGTGTCAACTATATTTATTTTTAAATCTTTATAATGAACTGCTGTATTTTTTGAAAGTATTGTTATTCCTCTTTCTTTTTCTAGGTCATTTGAGTCCATTACTCTTTCTTGTACTTGTTCATTATCTCTAAATATCCCACTTTGTCTTAGCATTGCGTCTACTAATGTTGTTTTTCCATGGTCTACGTGAGCAATGATTGCTACATTTCTTAATTTCTCATTAATCATTTTTATAACTCCCTATCTAATTTAACACGTGCATAGGGCGTAGATACTACGCCCTATTTAAAAACTGTTTAATATTATATTACTTTTAGTTTATTTTGTCAATTTCTAACTTTCGTCTGTATATACTGTTATAACTTTTTCGTTATACTCTTCAATTGATGCTGCATCTAGTCCTGAATACACCCATGCCTCATAAAGAGATATTACTCCTGTGCTACTGTCATAGATATCATCTACTGCATAAATGTTTTGTGATGATGAGGCTTGTTTTTCAAATACTAATGTTATCGTTTTGTTAGTTTTAGTATTTGTTAATTCTAATACTACTCTATTTACATTCATTATTTTGTAATCTTCAATTTTTCCTGCGTTGTTGTATTGAATTGAATGTGAGTTACTTGTATTTGTTGATACATCTGTATCTTTACTAATATTTTCTAGAATTGTTTGGAAACTATCTGCAATTTCATCTGCTTCTGTAGCTTCAAAAATACCATCACAGTTATCCTCTAATCTTCCAGATGTTCCTGCAAAATATTTTCTTAGATTTGATATGTCTGACGATACTCCTACTGCATACATTCCAACATTTCTTCCTCCTGATGATATTTTTTTAATCAAGCCTCCAACTCTTCCTAATTCTGTTGTTCCGTTTCTTATAGCTCCCCAATATTTATTTGATTCTCCATCAGTTAATATAATTACATCTCTTTGTATTTTCTCGTCTTTTATGCTATTTGTATATTCATAAGCTGTATATAGTGCATTTGGTGCACATGTATTTCCTCCAAATCCTGGTGCATTTGCTATATTCGAATCAAGGCTTTTGTAATAGGTTTCATAATATGTATACCATCTATCAGGTTTTGATGAGGTATAATGAGGTCCTATTGTATAATTTGTATTATTATCTCTATTTCCCACCTTTTCCATTATCTTACTGTAATGTGAATATGTGAATATATTACTGTATCCTGCTTTTGCTTCTGCTATACTCTTTTTTTGCCTGTATACTTGTTTTATCGCTTCTGATTGATTATCTCCCGCAAAGGTATATAATGTTATTGATTTTTTATCATTTTCTGATTTTTCAAAGTATGTTTCTATAAAAGTATCCAATGCTTTTACTGTTGCTGCCCATCTAGTTGAATTATATCCATTTAATCTATCATTTCTGTCATATGCTATTCTATTAGTTGTATTTTTCATTGCGTATGACATTGATGGTGTTATATCTAATACAATTACAACCTCTTGTTCTTTTGCTACTTCTGTTTTAGGGTTTATTCTCAAGGTCAAGTTTTGAGATGCAAAATCTAAGTTACCTGAATTGTCAGCATAATCTCCAAAGTTAACTAGTTTTCCATATGTATTATTATCAGCTAAGTATGCTGCATTTAAATCATGGTCTACAACATATATTCCTTTATTTTGTATCTCAGATAAATTTGTAAATGTAAATTCATTTAATTTTTTTTGATTTTTGTATACTCCATTTTCTAACCCTAATAGTTTTGCTATATCTACATCTGGGTTTTCAAAATTAATGTAAAATATTGATTTTTTAGTTTCTTTATCGTCTTTGCCTTCTGTGAAAGTTATTTCTTTTAATATTCCTTCTTCAATTAAATCTTCTATTGTTTTTTTAGATGATGAATATAGGTCTGTGCTTTTTAATGTATATGACTTTATTGTATCATCTAATACTTGTACTTTACTCATTATCTTAGCTTTATTGCTACTTTTAAATATTCCATTATCACCTAATGCCATATTTATAGATATTGCTGCTAAAATCAATAATATAATGATTGTTATTACTAACATTATCATTGTAATACCTTTTTGGTTTCTCATCATTTGTTCTCCTTTTTTCACATATATATTAGATTATACTTATATATTTTTCTCTTTTCAATAAAGATAACCATTTGTAATATTTTGTAACATATTTATAATATTAGATAAAAATAAGCATGAATACTTTTTTGTATTCATGCTATATATTTATTAACTTTTCTATTAATTCAATCATTTTTTCTATTGGAACATAAATTATACATAATGCTATTATTTCAAATATTATAGTTATAAAAACTGAAGTTATTTCTATATCATCTTTTCTCGCTATAATTATTGCTATAGCAAGAATTGTTATACATATAATTCCTGTCAATTTTAAAATAAATAATTCCATGTTTCTCCTCTTTTTTTCACTTACATTGTTTTACTTTGTTTGATACATCCTAGGAGTTATATGTATATTATCATGTTCAAACTACTTTTTCAATACATAAGAAAAGATACAGAATAATTTCTGTATCTTTTATGAGTGTTTTCCTATGCTTTTTTGTGCTTTTTTATTTTCTTTTTGTATCTGCTTAACTTCTTTTTTCTCTTTTCGTTTTTCTTTTTCTTTTTTGTATATTTGGTAATTGTGATTGTATCCGTTATTTTCCTCTCCAAATATTTGCTTATATACTATTGGCTCAGGTTGCCTGAGCGTATTTTCATTTTTTTTTCAGGATGGTTATTTTTTTTATGGCTATGATATTTTTTTCCATGTACTATATTTCCAAAAATTATTAGGATTGTTCCAATTATTATATATATATATCCATATTTTGATATTTCTTTTACTATTCCTAATAGATATTCTCTTAAAGTTATGCTTACTGCATCATTTAAAATCGTAAAATGCTGTATATATATTTCTTTTGTAATGTATGCATATATTACTTTACATGAAATTCCTGCACTTAAGAATGGAATTCCTAAAAAACCTATATTTTTAAATAACTTTTTAAAGTTAATTGCAATTATAAGTATTCCTGATATTAAAGCAACTACTATAGTTATTTTTTCTCCGTTTCTAACTATATTTTCTATTTTTGAATAGTATTTATATATGTCGTTTTGGTAAATTGTTTTGCTTAATGTTTCTTCATATTGTGTTGTTATTTGATTTACAAATACTTGTATTGCTTCTCTTATTTCGGGTGTTAAGCTTCTTCCTTCTAAACTTTTATTTATATTATTGTTTAATCTTTCTTCTATTTTATCTACTTTTATTTCTTCTGATATTCCATTATAAATTCCTGTTATCATTTTTTTAGTGTCTTCTTTTACTTCGTCTAATGTTACTACATCATCAATTACGCTTTCGTCTAATCCAGATTGAAATATATAATTTCTAAAATCTGATTTTATTTGTGTGTATATATTTCCGTAATAATTTGTTTCTTCTAATTTCTGTAGTGCGTAATTTTCAGTACATATAGTTTTAGATATTATATTTAAAATTGAAAAGCCTAAAAGTGATATAAAAAGAATTATTATTAATATACTTCTAATTATTATTTCAATTACTTTTTTCATGTATTTCTCCTCCCTTTTAACTTCTTGGTTTTGCATATACTACATATCTTTGTGTTGTATAACCAATATTATTAAATGGGTAGCAAGTGTAGCACATTAATATTTCTTCATTTTTCTGTACAGGTAATTTATCTAATTCTGTTTCTCCTATTAATTGCATGTCGTATATTTTATAATCAAATGTTCCATATGCTGTTGTTACTGTTATAATGTCGTCTATTGTTAATTCTGAAAAACGTCTGAACATTTTTTCAGCATTGTGTCCCATATAAATTATAGACCCACCTTCTCCTGGGAAAAAGCTTGCACTATCATGACCGACTCCATTTTGTAACACATCCAGTGTTGTTCCAAAATATACTGGTAAATTAACTTCTATTTTGGGAATTTCAATTGTTGCATATTTTGCACCATATTCAGGATAGTTTTGAATTAAATTTGTTTCTAAATCAATTGTCATTATCTCTGGTTGCTTATTATTTTTTTCTACTGCTATCTTATTTACTAGAGATACATTTAAATCAATTTGTCGCCCTAAAAACAAACGTAGTATTCCAAAAAATATTACTACAAGTAAAAAAGCAACTATTAAGTTTCTAATAGTTGCTTTAATTGCATGTTTCAAATAAGTTTTCCTCTACTATTTAGCAACAGCTGTTCTTTTTTTAATTACAACTGCAGCTAAGGCGATTACTGCAACTGAAGATACAGCTATAACTGCTATATTAGTTCTGTTTCCTGTATAAGATAATTTTCCATTTTTATTTGTTATTACTAATACTTTTTTACCATCTTTGTAGATATCAACTGCTTTTGATCTGAATACTAATGAAACTCCTATTTCGCTAGCTGTTTCATTAGCTATTGCTTTTAATTGATCTTTTTGAGCTGTTGTTAATTTGTTATAGTCTGTTGTTCCAGCTGCTATCATAATTTTTTCAGCTTCTTTTGTTTTTGCAAGTATTTTTTCAACTTGTGCATCTGTTATTCCATTTCTGTCTATGAAGTTTTGTAATTCTTGTTTGTCTTTTGTTGTCATTCCATATTTAGAACCAATTTCATAGATTGCATCTACATTATTTGCAGAAGTTGATGCTTTATTTGAAGATTTTGTTGTATTTGTACTTGTACTTGTATTTGTTGTAGTTTTTCTTGTAACAGCATTTACGTTTATTGATAAAATTCCCATAAATACTACTATTAACGTAGCTATTGTTAATAATTTTTTCATTATTTTTCTCCTTTTAACATAATTTTCAATAATAATATACTATAATTATACAATATATATTTTATTATTGCAATACTTTTGCATATTTTTTTACTCTGTCTCGTTAGTTACGTCTGTAGCATTTGTAGTGTTTTTATTTTTTTCTTCTACATTTTCTGTTTTGTCATTTTGTTTTTCACTGGTATTTTCTTCTTTTTTTTCTGAATTTTTTTCATCTTCTTTGTTTACATCTTTATATAGTTCAATTACATTTTTTAACTTGCTTTCAAATTCTTGAACTTCTTTTTGTGCAAATTCTGGTAGGAGTTCTTGTTTATAGCAATAATATACTCCTCCTATAATAATTACTGCTACTATAATCATGAATAATATTTTGTTTAGAATTCTTTGGAATATGTTTTTCTTTATTTTAACTTTTTGTTTTTTATTTTTTTCTTTTTTAACATTTTCTTCTTTTTTTACTTTAAAATCACTTGTATCTTCAGGTTTAGTTGCTGGTTCCTCATCAATAATTTCTAGTTCTATACCTTCTTCTTTTGCTTGACGAATTGCTTCTTGCTTTTCTGCCTCTTTTATTTCTTGTTCTCTTTTTAGTTCTTCTTGTTTTCTGATTTCTTCTAGTTTTTTCTTATCTTCTGCTGCTTTTCTTTTCTTTTCTTCTTGTTCTTGTTTTTTGGCTTCTTCTGTGGCTATGCGCTCTTTTTCTTCTTCAATATTAACTCCACATTTTGTACAAAACTTTATTCCTTCTATTATCTCTTCTTTACATTTTGGGCATTTCATTTTACATACCTCCTATTTATTATTCATCTTTATAATTACTTTTCTTCTTCAAATTCAATTAGTTGCCATTGTCCATTTTCTTTTATCCATGCTTTATTGTCATGAATATTAGTTGCATCTTCAAATTCGACATCATATATTTTTTCGTTATTTTCATCTATAAAATATGCTTTACCATCTTTTTGTACTGCTGCTATTTTATTTTCATATAATGTAGCTTTATCATATTCTGGTTTTATTTCGATTTTTCCATTTGTAACATCAAAATATCCAACTTTGCATTCATTTTCTATATATTCTTCTTCAGCTTCTTTTTCAAAACATAGTTGTAGTTTACCGCCTGTTACTTCTTTTACTGCTTTCTTTGTTGCTGAACTTGGTTCAAATTTTGTGTAATCGTATCCTTCTGTATATATTTCTTTTGTTTTTGGGTCATAGAAATAATATGATGATCCTCCATGACCATAGACATCTTCTTTTTCACTAACATCAAAGGTTTTAAGATTAATTTTGTATTTTTTGTCTTTTTTATCTGCTGATATATATGGTTCTCCGTCTATTTCTAACATCTCAGCATACATTTTATCATATTCTGGTTTAACTAAAATTTCTCCATCTTCATTGCTAATTAAACCTATTTTCTCATCTACTATTAACATTGAGATTGAATTTCTAATATCTTTTTCATACATATCATATAGAGATGTATCTTTATTATATATATCTATTATTTCAACTTCATCATCTTTATATTTTTCGTCTAATGTTGCTAGTACCTTGTATATTTTCTCTTCTTCTTTTTCTTCTTCTGATATACTGTTATTTTCTTCTTTTCCTAATAATTTGCTTATTGTTTTTTCTATTCCATCTGGTAGCATTTCTTTTGTATATAATACATATGTTGTGCATGATATAGCAATTATTAAAATTAATACTACTATAATTAAATTTCTCACTATATGTTTTTTCTTTTCTTTCATTTGTTTTCCTCCTATTTTAACTTTTCTTTAATTTTAACAATTGTATTTAATGCATCTATCGGTGTTAGTTCATTTATGTTTATTTTATCTAACTCTGTTGATATATCTGCTAGTTTATAATTGTACATGTCTAGTTGTCCTGAAACTTGTTTTTTCATATCTTTTTCTTCTTGCTTTTCTTTTATTTTAACTTTCTTTTCTAAAGTTTTCAATATCTCATTTGCTCTTGTTAACATTTTTTTAGGTGCTCCTGCTAGCTTGGCTACGTGTATACCATAACTTTCATCAGTTCCTCCTGGAATAATTTTCCTCAAGAAAATTATATCTTCGCCTTTTTCTTTTACTGCTATTTGATAATTTTTAACACCCTCTAATTCATCTTCTAAAGTTGTAAGTTCGTGATAATGTGTTGCAAATAATGTTTTACATCCAATGTTTTGACTATCAGCTATATATTCTGCAACTGCCCATGCTATAGCTAGTCCATCATATGTTGATGTTCCTCTTCCTATTTCATCTAATATTACTAAACTGTTTTTAGTTGCATTTTTCATTATGTTTGATACTTCTGACATCTCTACCATAAATGTACTTTGTCCCATACTTAAATCATCTGATGCTCCTACTCTTGTAAATATTTTATCTACAACACCGATTTTAGCTGATGATGCTGGTACAAAGCTTCCTATTTGTGCCATTAATGTAATTAAAGCTACTTGCCTCATATATGTTGATTTTCCTGCCATGTTTGGTCCTGTAATAATTGATAGTCTGTCATCTCTTCTATTTAAATATGTATCGTTTTCTACAAAACTTCCATTGTCTATCATTCTTTCAATTACCGGATGACGTCCGTCTTTAATTAATATTTCGTCTTCATCATCTACTTTTGGCATACAATATTCATAATCTTCTGCCAGGCATGCAAAGTCATTTAATACATCTAGTGTTGCTACTACGTTAGATGACTTTTGAATTCTTTCTATTTGTGATGATATTTTGGCTCTTATTTTTACAAATTCTTCATATTCTAATGTTATAATTCTTTCTTCTGCTCCTAAAACTTTATCTTCTATTTCTTTTAATTCTTCTGTTATAAATCTTTCTGCTCCTGTTAAAGTTTGTTTTCTGATATATCTGTCTGTTGGTACTTGTTTTAAAAAAGATCTTGTTACTTCTATATAATATCCAAATACTTTTGTATATCCTACTTTTAAGTTTTTAATTCCTGTTGCTTCTTTTTCTTTTGCCTCTATATTTACAAGCCAACTTTTTCCTTCTATTGAAGCTTTTTTGCATTCGTCTATTTCTTCATTATAACCTGTTTTAATTATTCCACCTTCTTTGATTGTAATTGGTGGTTCGTCTATTATTGATTTTTCTATTAATTCTGTTATGTCTTTTAATTCATCTAAATCATTATATAGTTTTTTTAGTAATGGTGATTCTACACCTGATAATTCTTGTTTTAGTTCTGGTAATTTGCTTAATGAGTTTTTTAATGATATCAAATCTCTTGCGTTTGCGTTTCCATATGATATTCTTCCTGCTAATCTTTCAATGTCATATACTTTGTTTAGTGATTCTAATATGTCTCCTCTTAGTATTATGTTTTCTTTTAATTCTTTTACTGAATTTAATCTATCGTTTATTGCTTTTACATCTACTAATGGGTCGTTTATCCATCTTCTTAGTAGACGTCCTCCCATAGATGTTGATGTTTTATCTAAAACCCAAAGTAGTGTTCCTCTTTTTGATTTATCTCTCATTCTGTCAGTTAATTCTAGGTTTCTTCTTGCACTTACATCTAATGCCATATATCTTGTTGTTTTATATAAAACTATTTTGTTAATATGATCTAGTTTTATTTTTTGTGTTTCATTTAAATATTCTGTTAGTCCGTTAATTGCTGCTACTGCAAATAAGTTTTCTTTTACTTCTTTTCCTGTTTGATTTTCAAAAGTGTACATTCTTTCTATTAATTCTGTTTCTTCTGAAAATTTTTCTTCTGCTATATTTGATATACATACATTTATTCTATCTTTAATTTTTGCAATTTCTTTTTCTGATTCATACATCATTTTGTTTGTAATTATTTCTGCTGGCATAAATCTGGCCATTTCATCTAACAACTTTTCGAAATTGTTTTCTTCTGTTATTTGTGTAGCAAAAAAGTCTCCTGTGCTTACATCACACACTGCTACTCCGAAGAATAGACCTTTTTTTACTATTGACATTATAAAGTTATTTTTCTTTTCGTCTAACAAGTTGCTTTCTATTACTGTTCCTGGTGTTACTACTCTTATTACATCTCTTTTTACTATTCCTTTTGCAGATTTTGGATCTTCTAATTGTTCACATATGGCTACTTTAAATCCTTTTGAAATTAGTTTTGCTATATACATCTCTGCCGCATGGAAAGGAACACCACACATTGGTGCTCTTTCTTCTAGCCCGCAAGCTCTTCCTGTTAATGTTATTTCTAATTCTCTTGATGCTGTAAGCGCATCTTCAAAAAACATTTCATAGAAGTCTCCTAGTCTATAAAATAGTATGCAGTCTTTGTATTCTTCTTTTTTCTCCATGTAGTGTTGCATCATAGGTGATAATTTTGCTTGTTCTTCCTCTGTCATTTATATTTCTCCTTTTAAATACCATTTATGTTCTTCTGTAATTTTAATGTCTATCATTTGGCCAATTAGTTCTTCTTTTCCTTCAAAGTTTACTACTTTATTTGTATCTGTTCTTCCTGTTAATATTGTTTTATCGTTTTTACTATATCCGTCTACTAGTATTTTTTGCATAGTTCCTATATATTTTTTATTGTTTTCTGATACTCTACTGTCATAAAGTTCTTTTAATTTATCAAATCTTTTATGTTTAATTTCTTCTGAAATTTGATTTTCCATCCTGTCAGCGACCGTTCCTTCTCTTCTTGAATATATAAACATATATACTTGTTCGTAGTTTACTTTTTTAACTACGTCAAGAGTGTCTTCAAATTCTTCATCTGTTTCGCCAGGAAATCCTACTATTATGTCTGTTGAAAATACTACATCTGGAATCCTTGCTTTCATTTTATCTACTAATTCTAAATATTGTTCTTTTGTATATTTTCTGTTCATTTCTTTTAATACTTTACTATTTCCTGCCTGAAGTGGTAAATGTACAACTCTTGCTATTTTAGGGTTATTGGCTATAGCTTCTATTACATCATCTGTAAAATCTTTTGGGTGTGGTGATATAAATCTTATTCTTTCTATTCCGTCAATTTTGCAAACATCGTTTAAAAGATTAGCAAATTTATATCCATTTCCGCCATTGTATGAGTTTACGTTTTGACCTAATAAAGTTATTTCTTTATATCCTTCTTTGGCTAGCTCTTTTACTTCTTCTAATATTTTTTCAGGCTCTCTACTTCTTTCTCTACCTCTTACATATGGCACTATGCAATAAGCACAAAAATTATTACACCCATACATAATTGTTACTGATGCTTTGGATTTATCATTTCTTTTTATTGGTAATCCTTCTATTACTTCACCATCTATATCTATTACATCTCTAACTTTTTTTCGTTCTTTAATAACTTTTTTTAAGTCTTCTTCAAATTTATGTAGAGTATGTGTTCCAAAAACTATATCAGTATAGTTATAACTTTGTTTTACTTTTTCTAACATTGCTGGTTCTTGCATCATGCATCCACCAATTGCTATTATTGTTCCTTTTTCTTCTCTTTGTTTTTTTAGTTCTCCTAATTTACCAAATAGTCTCTCTTCTGCATTTTCTCTAACGCAACAAGTATTAAATATTACTAAATCTGCTTCTTCTATAATGTCAGTTTTTTCATACCCTAACTTTTCTGTTATTCCAGATAATTTTTCTGAATCATTTTCATTTAATTGACATCCAAAAGTTGTTATTAAATATTTTTTCATTTATTATTCCTTTCTATTGCTCTTTATGGTAAAGCTCTGGATATTCAAATTCTTTTCCACCCTCAGTTAAGCTTTTAATTAGTGTGTGTGTAGAATTTATATTATCTCCTTGGCAAAAATATTTATATCTATATTTTTGTGGTAATTTGTTGGAATTTGTAATTATTGGATCATCCCAAGTTACATCTACTGCGTACCAAATATTATTTATTCTTATATAATTCCACATGTGTTTTTCTGATTGTCCTTCTGAATTTATAGCTTCTCCTGATACTAAAATACATGGTATTTCTATTTTATCTAATAAATATTTAAATGCTTTAGCGTACCCTTCACATACTACTTCTTGGTTTACTAATGCCCCATATATATTTCTGTTATTGTGTGCATTGTAGGTTATATCATATTCTAAATTATCTATTAGCCAATTGTGTATATATTGAATTTTTTGATAATCAGTTCCATCTGCTTGCTCTAAAATTTCTCCAGATACTTTTTCTGTTGCTTCTATCATTGCGACTATATCAGTATTTGCTAATTCGTCTTGAAAATAATTTTTTTCTCCTTCTGCAACTGTTAAAAATACTTCATATGTAATATTTCTTCCTCGTGTATATGTAATTGTTTTTAATATCATTTTTGTAAAGTCTATATAATACAATTCTATATGGTCATATCTTATCGCATCTACTGCCTCTTGATATTTTTTACTTAGTGTTTCAATTCCGTTTTCTTGTGATAGTATATGATTAAATTCATTATTATTAAATTCAATATTTGATGTTCCTGTTTGTAGTTTTTCTTTAGATTCTATTATTTTGTTATATATTTTTTTAGCGTCTTCGTCAATTTGATTATAATAGTATTTATCTTCAACTTGTTTTTCAATTATCAAATTTTCGTCTTCTAAGGATAAACCATTTTCTATATACTCGTCAGTTGTTTTTATTTTTTCTAATACAGTAACTTCTAATATATCAGATTTCCATAGCATTATTGCAACGGCTGCTATATATAGCAATACTATAAATATTATTGTTAAATTTCTTCTCATCTGTCCCTCTTAACTCTAAACGTTAAATCTAAATAATACGATATCTCCGTCTTGCATTATATAATCTTTTCCTTCTAGCCTCATTAATCCTTTTTCTCTTACTGCGTTCATTGATCCTTCTCTGATTAAATCATCATATGATACTACTTCTGCTCTAATAAATCCTCTTTCTATATCTGAATGTATTTTTCCTGCTGCTTTAGGTGCTTTTGTTCCTATTTTTATTGTCCATGCTCTAACTTCTGGTTCTCCTGCTGTTAAGAATGACATTAATCCTAGTAATTTGTAACTTGCTTTTATTACTTTATCTAAACCTGATTCTTGTAGTCCTAGTTCTTTTAACATTTCTAATTTATCTTCTTTTTCAAGAGTACTTAATTCTTCTTCTAATTTAACACATAAAGGTATTACTTCAGCGTTTTCTGTTTTTGCATATTCTTGTACTTTTTTTACATTTTCGTTTGCTTCTGGATTTTCAAGTTCGTTTTCAGAAACATTTGCTATATATAAAATCGGTTTCATTGTTAATAAGAATGCATCTTTTATTACTTCTTTTTCTTCATCGTTTAAATCAACTGTTCTTGCTGATTTTCCTTCTTCTAATACTTTTTTCACTTTTTCTAATGTATCTATTTCAAATTGATATTTTTTATCTGCTTTTAAATTTTTTCTAGCTTTGTCTAATCTTTTATCAATTGTTTCTATGTCTGCAAATATTAATTCTAAATTAATTGTTTCTATATCTCTTAATGGATCTACGTTTCCTTCAACGTGAACTACGTTGCTATCTTCGAAACATCTTACTACGTGTGCGATGCTGTCTACTTCTCTGATATGTGATAAGAATTTATTTCCTAATCCTTCTCCTTTACTAGCACCTTTTACTAGACCAGCTATATCTACGAATTCTATTACTGCTGGTGTTGTTTTTTCTGGTTTATACATTTCTGTTAGTTTGTCTAATCTTTCGTCTGGTACTGCAACCATTCCTACATTTGGTTCTATTGTACAGAATGGATAATTGGCACATTCTGCTCCTGCGTTTGTTATACTATTAAACATTGTACTTTTACCTACGTTTGGTAATCCCACAATTCCTATTTTCATTTTCATTCCTCTTTCTAATTTTATTCTAGCAAAGTATATCATATTTTTATTAACTTGTGTACTTTTTTCATTATTATAATATAAAAAATTAACTTCCTATTTAATTATAGGAAGTTTTGATTTTAATATTATTCGTCAAGTGGTTCTGATGAATACCAGTAATATTCTCCGTCATCATTTTTCTTGAATGTATGTTTATATTTTTTTGATTTCTCTGAATATTTTTCACTTATATATTCATTTTTATCCTCTATTTTATCTGCATCTTCTATATCTTCTTCTGCTACTGTCTTTTTTCTCTCTGAAGAATCATATATTTCAAAAGTTACTGATTTATCGTCTACTTGTATATCTCCAAATTTACTTATATTCATTAAATAGGTATCTATAATATATAATTCGTCATTTTCTTCATATGCTTCTTCTATATTTCTAATATGACTAGCATAAACACCTGTATATCCACCATTTGCAAATCCGTACATACCATTTTCGTAAATTAAGCTGATAGAGCCCATTGTAAAAGATACTGGTTCGATTTCTTCATTATAATATTTAAGTGCAAAATCTGTTACTTTTTCTGATTCAATATCATTCATATATATATCTGAAGACATATCTTTATTTGATTTAAAAAAGGCATTTGCTAGTAAAAGTTTTGAGTTTAAATCGTCATATGTTACTTTTTTAGTTTGATATGCATTTGGTAAAGTTATAGGATTTTCGTCATATAAATCTTCGTCTATAGCTGGTATATAATCATATATTTCTTTTACTATAGAAGAATTAGTGCTTAATTCTTTTTTATTACTTTCTTCTGGCTCTACTTCATTTGTTGTTTCTTTTTGGTTAGTATTTGTGTTTGTTAGTACTTCATTTTTTGTATCTTTATTATAATGCATGTACATTAGTACTAAAGCGATTATTAGTATTAAAATTATAAATAATAATACTACTGTTGATAATCGTACTGTTTTTGGTTCTTTATTTTCCATTTTTATTCTCCTTTATGTTTTATCTTTTGTCTGCTTCTAGTGATATTTCATCGTTTTCATCATATACTACTGTCATTTTATATTTATCAACTTTGTAGTTTGATTTATCTTTTGAAAGATATTCTTCTAATGTACATGTATCTACTGTTATTTCATTAACTTCTGTATCATTTTCTAAATAAAATGATATTTCTTTTTCTTCTTCATCTATTGTTAAAGAAACTCCGCCAACATCTCTTAAGAAAATATATCCGTTGTCTGTTTTATATACACAATATCCTGAATATACTTCTTGATTTTCTTCATATATGTATCCATAGCCATAGCTAACTAATTGTTCGTTTTCTTCTTCAAAAAGATATTCTTTGTCTTGTATAGATATTTTTTCTTCTTCAACCATGTCTTCATATTCTTTTTCTGTAATTGTAATTGGCTTATAATATGTAGCTGATACTAGGTATTTATCATCATCTTCCTTTATAGAAGAAATTCTTAATGTATCATATTCTCCTCCATCCTTAAGTAATTTTAGTACATCTTCAATTTCTTCAACTTTCTCGTTTTCTTTTTCTTCATCTTCTTCTTCATCTGCTTTTATATTTTTAAAATTTTCAATTTCTACTTTTAAGCTGTTTACACTTTCATTTAATTTTGATATTTCTTCTTCTTTGTTGCTTACTGTTTTTTGAGTGTCTAGCCATAAATATGTTGTTACTGCTATTCCTGCTATTAGTAATATTATAACAAATATCATCAAAATTAGCGGTGTTCCTGATTTTTTCTTTTCATTTTCCATTTTTTTATTTCTCCTTCTTTTGTAGTTTAAATTATTTTATAGATAAGATAATTAGTTGTCAAATTTTAACGTTTTTATCGAACTGTTAGTCAATAAGTAATTGAAAATTGCTCGCTTTTGTGATATATTTATTAACCGATAGGAGTGATAAATTATGAATAAACAAGGAAAAGTTGTTTTAGTAGGAACCGGTTTTGTTGGCATGAGCATGGCTTATTCTATGCTAAACAGAGGCGGAGTTAGTGAATTAGTTTTAATAGATATTGATAAGGAGAAAACTATAGGAGAACAAATGGATTTATCTCATGGGTTACCTTTTGCTCCGCAAAAAATAGTCATTAAAGCTGGAGATTACGAAGATTGTGAAGATGCACAAGTTGTTGTTATTACTGCGGGTGTAGCTCAAAAGCCAGGGCAAACAAGATTAGAATTGGCAGAAATAAATACTAAAATAATGAAAGATATTACACAAAATATAATGAATAGTGGCTTTGATGGAGTTATAATTGTTGCAAGTAATCCAGTGGATTTAATGACTTATGTCGTTGCCGAAACTTCTGGTCTTCCTAAAAGTAGAGTAATCGGTTCAGGAACTGTTTTAGATACCGCTAGATTACGTTATATAATGTCAAGTTATTTTAAAGTTTCTAGCAAAAATATTCATGCATATATAATGGGTGAACATGGAGATTCTTCATTTGTTCCTTGGAATCATGCTTATTTAGGTTGCAAAAAAATAATTGATATTATGAAAGATAATAACCATCCAATGGAAGATTTAGAAAAAATGCACAAAGATGTTGTTAATTCTGCATATGAAATAATTAATAAGAAAAAAGCTACCTACTACGGAATTGGAATGGCTTTAAGCAAGCTTGTTAAAGCTGTTTTAGATAATGAAAATTGTGTATTAACAGTTTCTACATATTTAAAAAATGGCGAATATGGTCAAGATGATATTTATATTGGTGTTCCTGCAGTGGTAAATGGCAAGGGTGTTAGAGAACTTATAAATCTTGAATTAGACAAAGATGAACAGAAAAAATTAAATAAAAGTTGCAGTATTATTAAAGAAATGAGAAAAAATTCTATTGATAAAATTATAAAAGAATAATATTTTAAAATAGTATAAATAAACGTCTAGTCTTAACTCTGACTAGACGTTTTTATTTTATAGTATTCTTCCTCTAATTATTATTGCAAATATTCCTGCAACTATTAAACATACTATTCCAAAAACCATTGTCATAACCCATGTGTTGTCTTTATCTAAAATTGCTTCTTCAGGAGAATTTGGATTATATCTTACTAAGACTACATCTCCTTTTTTAGGTTGTAAATTCATACTAGTAGATGTTCTTGGTACAATAGTATATTTTTTCCCATCCACTTCATATTCAGCTATAAATCTATATGTTGTGTCATCAGAACTCTCTACTTTTTCATAACCAATTATAACAGCTTCAGTAGAAATATAGTTTGATTTCTTTTCTTTTGTTGTGCTTATTAAATGAATTGAATAAATTATTAATCCTACACCTACTATAGCCGTTATAAGTACTAATAATATTGTAGAAAATCTTCCGTTTAGTATTCTCATTTTTGTTTCTCCTTTGTGTTTTGCTATAAAAAAATGTCAAAGTTTTTTCTTTGACATTTTGGAGCTTTCAGCCAGAATCGAACTGGCGACCCCATCCTTACCATGGATGTGCTCTACCTACTGAGCTATGAAAGCATGTTTTTTATTCATCATAGTTCAGTATATTTTTTATTGTTTTCTTTCTTATTCTTTGAATTGCATTATCTACTGATTTTACTGGTGCATCTACTTTTTCAGCTATTTCAGTGTAACTTTCTCCGTTTGTATATCTATGTAAAACTTGTTTTTCAAAGTCACTTAATGTTTCTTCTATTCTGCCTTCTACAAAATTGTAGTATTCTTTTTTTGTTACTATATCTAGTGGGTCTTCTGATGTGTTTTCTTGTTCGAAAACTTCTAATAAACTTGTATCATCGTTTTCTTCATATGCTGCTGCGTTGAATGATAAATATGAATTAAGTGGCATATGTTTTTGTCTCATTGATGACTTTATTGCAGTTTGAAGTTGTCTTTCTATGCAAAGATTTGCAAAGGTTTTAAAAGAGCTTTGTTTTTGAGTATCAAAACTTTTAATTGCTTTAAATAAACCTATTAGACCTTCTTGCATGATATCTTCTTTTTCGGCTCCTACTATAAAATATTTTCCAGCTTTCATACTTACTATATCAGTATATTTATCAAGTAAATAATTTAGAGCCTTTTTGTCACCTTTTTTAGTCATATTTATTAATTCTTCATCTTCAAGGTTTTCAAATTCTTCATTTTTGAAGTATAAATTTTGCATTTGTTTAAACCATTCCTTTTGCTAATTTATATTTGCATTATATTTTCAAAAACTTTATATGTCAAGACTTTCGTGGTACTTTTTATATTACATTTTATTGTAATACATCTTTTATTGCTTCACCTATAATTTTATTTACGTCTGCCATCATAACATTAAATCGTACTTCTTTATCAAAATACTCTTTAACTTCAGGATTTTGAACTAATATTTGATATAGTTCTTGTAATTTTTTCATTTTTTCTTCTGTTTGTGTTTCTCCTTTAAGTGCTAATACTTGTTCTTCATATCTTATTTTTTCAAATTCATCTATTTTTGCTTTTAAATCTGCTTGTCCTCTTACTTTGTCTTTTGCCTCTTTATAATCTGTAAATTCTTTACATTCTTTTATTGCTCTAGCTAAATTATTTACTTCGTCATATACGTTCATAATTTCCTCCTACTCGTCATAAAGTAAACTGCGTCTTGCGTTGTTACCTTTCAAATAGAATTCTTGCGAAGTACGTCAGTACGTCTCAGAATTCTATTCTCATGTGCCTAGCAATACTTGTTTCTTTTATGACTATTATCTTTATTATTTCAAAAAGAGGACGGCTTAGGTCCTCTTTTGTATTTTTTAATTTATATTTTTAAGTATACCCATTTTTAAGCGTAAGCTTGTCTTTTCTTGAATCCAAGCAGATTTGTAATTTCGTTTTCTGTATTTTTTGCTTTTTGGGCTTTTTGAGCTTGTTCTTGTGCAATTTGACGAGCTTGTCTTTCTGCCATTGTTTGGCATATAGCTTTTTGATATGTAAAGTGTGTATCTTGAGCTATTTTGGTCCAATTATATTTGTTTTTAACATCTAATTTTGCTTGTTTTACAACATTTGCACATAGTTGTGGGTTATATAATAATGAAAGTATTGAATCTGCAAGAGAGTTAGCATTTCCTGCATAACTTTTCATTCCATTTACTCCATGTTCTACTATTTCATTTAATCCACCTACATCTGATACTACTACTGGTATTCCTGCAAGCATTGCCTCTAGTGCAACTATTCCAAATGGTTCATATGTACTTGGGAATACTGATACGTCAGCACATTTATACATCTTACATATTGATTTATGATCTAGATATCCTGTGAAATATACTTTATTTGATATTCCTAAATAGTTTACTTGTGCTCTTAGTTCATCAATCATTCCTCCACGCCCGGCTACTACTAGTTTTGCATCATTATATCCTTGTAATATTTTAGGCATTGCTGCTATTAAATTTTGTATTCCTTTTTCATATACTAATCTACCTGTGAATAATATTATTTTTTCATTGTCTGCTGCAAATTGTCTTCTAAATTCATAATCTCTTTCATATCCAGCAAAATTTGTTTGTGTTATTCCATTTGGAACAACGTTTATTTTTTCATATGGCAATCCAAATAGTCTTTGTAATTCACTTTTCATATAATTGCTGTTTACTATTACTTCTGTTGATTCATATGTTAACATCCATTCTGTATCATTTATATATCTTTGAGTTTCATCATGTATACCACTGTTTCTTCCTGCTTCTGTTGCATGAATTGTAGATACTATTGGTATATCATATGATTGCTTTAATGCTTTAGCTGCATTTGCTACTAGCCAATCATGTGCATGTATTACATCAAATTTTCCTTCTTGATTTATTATTTCACTTGCTTTTGCTATCATGTTAAAGTTTAGTTGCATTATCCAATCTATAAAATTATTAGGGCTTATCATGTAATTATCTACTCTATATACTTTTACTCCGTTATCATCTTCAAAATAAGACATATCTCCATCTCTGTAGGTTACAACTGTTACATCATGTCCATCTTTTATTAGTCTATGTGACAAATCGTGTACAACTCTTGCTATTCCTCCTACTATTCTTGGTGGATACTCCCATGATAACATTAATATTTTCATTCTTTTCTATAGCCCCTTTCGTTTTTTATAAATTTTTTCTTATGTATTTTTTCTCTCTTTAGGTATTGTATATAATAAAAAAATAAATGTAAATAGAAAACGAAAAAAAAATTAATTTATCGACATTTTTTTCATTTTAGTCTTGTAATTTCTTTCATTTATATATATTATTAATTAAGTATTATTATTTTACAAAGGAGGAAAAAAGGTATGCCTAGAGCAGTAAAGAAAGAGACGGAAGAGAAGTTAAAAGAAACAAAATCAAAGGCTACTGCTAATTCAAAAAAATCTAGTGTAACAAAACAGGCTACAAAAACAAAATCTACTACTTCAGCAGTAAAAAAATCAACTACTAAAAAGGCTACTAAAGCTTCTGAAACAAAAGTTGCCAAAAAGCCAACAAAAAAAGTTAGCACATCTAAGACAAAAACTAATACTAAAACTACTGCAAAGAAAAAAGTTACTAAAGTGCCTTCTTTAGCTACAAAAAGAAAAACTGCTACAAAAAAAGTTACAGTTGCTAAAGAAGAACAAAAAGATTTTGTTAATATTTTAGAGTATTATGATTTACCTTATCGTTACAATGAAACAGTTGTTAAAATTCTAGCTCAAACACCTAAGATTTTATTTGTTTATTGGGATGTTTCAGATGACGATAGAGAAAAATACAAAGAAAAATATGGTGAATTTTTCTTCAATGATACTTATCCAGTTTTGATTGTTCATAATAAGACTTTTAACTATTATCAAGAAATTGAAATTAATGATTTTGCTAATAGTTGGTACATTTCTATTAATGATTCTCGTAGTGAATATAGTGTTGAACTTGGCAGACGTTTTAAAGAATACGCTAAAAGAAATGAAGTTATGCCTCATAAAGAAGATGTTAATTCTTTAATATATGTTACTACATCAAATAATTTGATTATGCCTAATGATCGTGTTCTTCTTAATGAATTAAAACCTCAAGTTAAATATAGAAATGTAAAAACTGGTGAGGAAGCTTATAAAAACGTTAAATCTATTTTAGCTAATAATAAATTAGTTAATTTTTATGAATTATATAAAGAACTTTATCAAGTTGAAGATTTATCAGAATTTTTAGTTTTAGGAGATTCTACTCTTGCTAATCCTACTTCGTCATTTATGAATCCTACTTCAACTTTTAAATAAAATTTGGCAAAAGCTAATGTTTTACATTTTTTATTGCTTTTGCCTTTTTAGTTTTGCTTAGCAAATATTTTACAAAAAGGAGACTATATGGATAAAAATAAAGGATACGTAACTTTTATACTTCATGCACATTTGCCTTTTATTCATCATCCTGAAAGTGATGATTATTTAGAAGAGCAATGGCTTTTTGAAGCTATATCAGAAACATATATCCCACTTTTACTTAATTTCAAAAAGCTTGAAGAAGAAAATGTTAAATTTAGACTAACTATGACTATGACTCCTCCTCTTCTTTATATGCTTGATAATAAATTGTTACAACAAAAATATATTAATTATTTGAAAAAACATATTGAGCTTTCTGAAAAAGAATTAAAAAGAACTACTTATGATGAAAGAGTTCATAATTTAGCTCAATATTATTATGATAGATATTCTAATGATTTACATGTTTTTAAAGATGTTTATGATTGCAAATTAATTGATGCTTTTAAACATTTTCAAGATGCTGGTTTCTTAGAAATAATTACTTGTGGTGCTACACATGGATATTTTCCAATTTTATATGTTACTCCTCAAACAGTTCGTGCTCAGATTGCTGTTGGTGTTCAAACTTATAAAAGATTTTTTGGAAGACAACCTCGTGGTATTTGGCTTCCTGAATGTGGTTATGTTCCTGAAGCTGATCAATATTTAAAAGAATTTGGAATCGAATATGCTATAGTTGAATCACATGGTATTTTATACGCTGATCCTGCTCCTCTTTATGGAACTTTTGCTCCTATCACTTCTCCTGGTGGATTAACTTGCTTTGGTCGTGACATGGAATCTTCTAAACAAGTTTGGAGTTCTATTTGTGGTTATCCTGGTGATTTTAATTATAGAGAATATTATAGAGATATTGGTTATGATTTAGATTATGATTATGTTAAGCCTTACATTGCATCTAATGGTGCTCGTGTTCATACTGGTATCAAATATTATAGAATCACTTCTAAATCTGGTGATAAAGATTATTATAATGTTCAATGGGCTATGGATACTGCTGAAAAACAAGCTGGACATTTCTTAGATTCTAGAACAGCTCAAATTGATATGCTTTCTAAATTTATGGATGTTCCTCCTGTTGTTGTTTGTCCTTATGATGCTGAACTTTATGGTCATTGGTGGTATGAAGGTCCTTATTGGTTGTATATTTTATTTAAAAAGATTTATTATGATGATTGTAATTTTACTTTAATTACTCCTGGTGATTATATCGATAGACATCCTCATATTCAAGTTTCTACTCCTTGTCGTTCTAGTTGGGGGGCTAACGGTTATAGTGAAGTATGGCTTAACCCTACTAATGACTATGCTCATCGTCATCTTCATAAAGCTGGTAATAGAATGGTTGAACTTGCTAATATGTTTCCTGATGAAAATGATGGCGTTAGAAAAAAGGCTTTAGATCAATGTGCTCGTGAACTTTTGCTTGCTCAAAGTAGTGATTGGCTTTTCATTATTACTAATGGTACTATGGTTGATTATGCTAAAAAACGTATTAAACAACATATTGGACGTTTTACAAAATTGTATTATCAAATTAAGAATGACAAGATTGATGAGAAGTTTGTCGATGACATTTATTCTCAGGATTTAGTTTTTAAAGATATTGATTATAGAATTTATAAATAAGATTGTTATATTTAAAAATAAATAGAAATAAAAGTAGAGATACTAATTAAAAAATGCGCTAGCGACCAAACGTAAGCAAATGAAATTTGCTGAAGTGCGAATTTGAGCAATCTACAATATAAAAACGGAGTTTTTTATTCGGAGATTGCGAAGAGCAAATTTTTAAATTAGTATCTCTACTTTTATTTCAAATATATTAATACTTATATAACAATCTTATTTATAAATCTGGTATGACAAACTCATTTTTATTTTTTTCGAATAAACTATTATAAAGTGTCAATAATATTTCGTAGGAGGATGCTATGTTTTCGCTTTTTTTAGATAATTCGAAAGAAACTGATATGATTTATTCTTATTTATTAGATAATACATCTAATAATTTTACTTTTAAAAGAGAAGAAAATTCTATCGTTTTTTCTTTTTCTTCTACTTCTTCTTTTTCAGATTTTTTTGCTGACTTAATTATTGATCTTTTTGAAGAAAATTTAATTAAAGAAATACTAGAAAAACATTATTGTTATTTTTCATATGACGAGCAATTAAACATTTTTAAAGAATCTTCTAATATAATAAAAGACAATTCTAATAGTAAACATGATTTAGTTTATTTTTCTGTTTATGATTATTTATCTTCTGAATCTTCTATGATTTTATCTGGTTTTATTAAATTTAGACTTAAAGATTATATTGAAGTTTTAGATTATTTAATCGATTTATCGGTTAATTCTTTTATTGTTAATCGCGAATACGATAGATTTATAGATTTGCTAAAGAATTATATTTCTTCTTCCGAATCTAAACTTGATATAGTCCATTTGGTTTACTTTAAAAAAGAAAGTGTATTACTTGATAATGATAAAAATGTAATTCCTTTTGATAATAATATTCTTGATGCGAAATATTTATCAGATATATCTTTTTCTTCTAATGATTTTTGTTTAAATACTTTACTTAATATTGTACCTAAAAAAATATTAGTACATTCTTTAGAAGAATCTGATGTTTTTTTAGAAACTTTAACAAAAATTTTTGGTGATAGATTATTGTTTTGTAATTCTTGCGAAATATGTGATTTTTATAAAATTCATGCTACTTCTTTAAATATTGAAAATTAGTTTAAGCTCCTTTTTCTATTGATATTTTTTATACGTAATTGATATAATATAGAAAAAATTAAAGGAGCTTTTTTTATGTCTTCGTTTATATTAGTTGTTATTGCTTGTATAACACTTTTTATTGGACATATTCCTTTTGCTATTCCTGATTTATCAATAGCTCATGGAATGGCGTGTATTGGAAAACTTGCTTTTCCTATATTCGCTTTTTTAGTTGCCAATAATTATTTATCTAATAAATCTAATTTTTCTAAGTGTTTAACAAGATTAATTGTTTTTGCTTTAATGGCACAGATCTTTTCTACTCTTTTATTTTTCGGAAAAATAAAAGTTTTATATTTTAATATTTTCTTTACATTAGCTTTAGGATTACTTGCTCTTAGATTTATTGATAAACTTCAAAATAGATTTATTGCTTTTTTAATTGTTGGAATAATTTCTATTTTGGCTGAAGTATTAAATTTTGATTATGGTGCTGTTGGAATATTACTTATTGTTTCTTTTTCTCTTTCAAATATTAAGCCTACTTTTAGAACTCTTTTACAAATTGCTTTATTTGTAGCTTTGTATTTGGAAAAACTTTATAGATATATTCCTACTCTTGATAATATTCGATATTTATTATTTCAAATGATGTTTTCTATAATTGGTTTACTTTTCCCTGTTTTATATAGAAGCGATAAAGATAAAAAAAATAAATACACTAAATTAATTTTTTACTGTTTTTATCCTTTACACTTTATTCTTCTTTGTGCCGTCAAATTAATTGCATAAAAAAAGAGCCTACCTTTTAGGCTCTTTTTTTATCAGTATGTTGTTGTTCTTTTAAAAATCTAAATTATATCCATCTTGTGGTATTATTATGTTTTCTAATTCTATTTTTTCTAATTCTCTTCTGGTATCTTCTCTCATATGCGTTGTTACAATTATATTTTCTGGATATTTTTGGGCATATTCTTGAATATTATCTATTCCCATATGTGTTTCTATTCCTTTTGGTTTAGCACAATCTGCTATAAGAATTTTACTTTTTGATAATAGATAATCTACACCTTCGCATTTTTTAGTATCTCCTGTAAAGGCACATCTTTGATTATCTATTGTTAATATATAACCTTGTGCTTCTTTCGCATCGTGTTCTACCTTTACTGCTTCAAGGGTTAAGTCGTTTATGTATTTAGTTTCTCCTGGTAATATCTCTATATAATTGATGTTCAGCATTTCATTTACTTTTTCCCAGCTAGATGTAAAAGCTAATTCATATAAAGTTTTTGTTATTTCTTTTATTCCTTTTGGTCCAACTATATTAAGTGGTGTTTCTGTTTTTCCATAATCTATTGCTTTTTCTAATATTAAAAATGGTAAATCAAAAATATGATCTGCATGGTAATGTGTTATTATTACAGTTTGTATGTATTCTAATGGTTTATCTAAGTTTCTTAAAATTCTACAAATTCCATTTGGCGCATCTATTAGTATTTTTTGGTTTACTATGCTTGATGCACTGTTTTGTTTTGTTCCTATGCAACCTGTTCCTATTAATTCTACTTTCATTTGTTACCTCTTATTTATATATTTCTTTTATTTTCATTGATAATTTACTTGCTAATATTCTATGACCATCTCTTGATAAGTGAATTCCGTCTTCTCCTACTTCCCAGTCTTCATTTCCCATAAATTCACATTCGTTTCTCATTGCTATATCTTCATATATATCGTTTAATTTTTCGGATTTTTCTTTTCCACCTATAAACTTTGGATTTTCTTTTGTTATTAATGGTGGTGCAATTATCAATAGTTTTGGTGTTGTTTGTCTGCATACTGATTTTCTTGAGATAATCTTTTTAACAAACATTTCTTCAAAAATTTCTCCAACTTCTTTTGGATTTCTATAATAATCTGTTTTTAATTCATTTGTTCCTAACATTATTATTACCAAATCGATTGGATCGTGAGTGTCTAAACATGGTAATAAATATTCTGCCCCACTTCTGCCTTCTTTGTCTTTTCTTTTGTCTACTGATATTAGTGTTCTACTATTTAAACCTTCTTCTATTATTTCGAATTTATCTCCAAGCATCCTTTGAAGCACACCTGTCCATCTTTCTTCTTTACTAAATCTTTGATGGTCTGTCCCTGGTATATATCCCCAAGTATTAGAATCGCCGTAACATAGAATTTTAATTTTTTCGCTCATAATAATCTCTCCTTTTGTTTTGTTCTTCTTGTTTTTTTGTGTATTATATCATAAGAATAAAAAAAGAACTAGCTTATTTTACTAGTTCTTTATAAACTTTGATTTATTCCCATTGCAATTACTTCAGTCATATTTATTATTAGTTCATCGATTTCTTTTGGCGTAACTATTAGATTAAAATTTTTAGGTAATAATGTGTCTTTTATTTCCTGATAGTTGTCTTCTTCTTTTAATTGATTTAAATATTCATTTGATTTTGCTTCATCTTGAAGCTTACCTATAAATAAATCTAGACAATCGTTTGTTATTGTTGCTGCATCTACTACTGTTGGTATTCCTATTGCTATTACTGGAACGCCTAATGTTTCTTTTGATAATTCTTTTCTTTTATTTCCAACTCCCGCGCCTGGAACTATTCCTGTATCTGATATTTGTACAGAGCTACTAATTCTATCTATGCTTTTAGATGCTAAACTGTCTATCACTATTATTAATTTGGGTTTTACATTATCTACGATTCCTTTTAAAATTTCTTGTGTCTCAATTCCTGTTGTTCCTAATACGCCTGGTGATATTGCTGATACTTCTCTATCGTCTTCATTTACATACTGTGGTAAATATTTAAAGATATGTCTTGTTACGTCTACTTTTTGTATTACTTTTGGTCCGTAGTGAATCTGGTGTTGAATATAAATTTCCTAATCCCACTATTAAAATTTCATCTTTTTTTCCTACTTGTCCTTTTATTAATTCTTGTAGTTCGCTTGATATTGTAAATGCTATTTTTTCTTTTTCTTCATCTTGTATATTTTTCATTTTTTTGACATCTATTGTAACATAATTTCCTATTGGTTTTTGAATTGCTTCTTGTCCTTGCTTGTCTTTTACTTTTACTTTATATACATGTATTGATTTTGATATTTGCTTTTCTTCGCTTTCTATTCCTGGTATATTTTCACTTATATTATTTACCTTTTTAAATACTTCTTGTCTTTCAACCGCTAAATCTGTTCTAAAATTCATAAAAACCTCCTTTTTATTTATTTTGAAATTTTTAGGAGGTTTTTATACATAAATTTAACTATAGTTGCCAATGGAGACGTTCTTTTTGATGAATAAATTAATAATATACATACATAAAATATTACATAGTTTTAAAAATTTGCTCTTCGCAATCACCTTAATAAAAAACTCCGTTTTTATAAGGTCGATTGCTCAATTTCGCACTTCGCTCACTACGTTTGCTTCGTTTGGTCGCTAGCGCATTTTCAAAACTATGTAATATTTTATGTATGGTTTTATTTTTATAAGTCAAACTTATCAAAAAGAACGTCTCTATTGGCAACTTATTTATAATTTTACATTTTTTAAATTCTAAAAATTTCTCCTAATGGTCTTTCTTCATGAATTCTCTTTATTGCCTCTGCAAACATTGGAGCAATTGATAACACTTTCAACTTCTTAATTCTTTTCTCTTCCGGTACAGGAACAGTATTAGTTACAACAAGTTCTTTAATTGGTGAGTTCTTGATTCTTTCGATAGCTTCTCCTACTAGTATTCCATGAGTTGCTGCAGCATAAATACTTTTAGCTCCATATTTATCTAATACATTTACAGTTTCCATTAAAGTTCCACCAGTGCTTATTTCGTCATCAAATATTATTGTGTTTTTGTCTTTTACATCTCCAATTATTGTTGTTGAAATCGCTTTATCTTTGTTTCCTTCTCTTCTTTTATCTACCATAGCTATTGGACATTTAAAAAATTGTGAATATTTATATGCTTTTTTGGCACTTCCTGCGTCTGTTGCTATTATTACCATATCTTCAATTTTCTTTTCTAAAAAATATTTTTCTAAAACATATTCTCCTGTTAGTCTATCACAATTTATATTATTAAAATATGCTTGTATTGCTGGATTATGTAGGTCACAAGTTATTACTCTAGTTGCTCCTGCTGCTTCTAATAATTGTGCCATTAATTTTGCTGTTATTGGTATTCTTGGCTGATCTTTTTTATCAGATCTTGAATATGGAAAATATGGTAGTACTACATTTATATTTTTTGCAGATGCCCTTTTGGCCGCATCTATTGTAATAAGTAATTCCATTATTCTTTCATTTATTGGTGGCATACAAGTTTGTACTAAGTATACATCTTTTTCTCTTACTGTTTCTAGTATCTGTACAAAGTTGTTATCATTTTTAAATTTAACAAAGTTGATTTTTCCTGGTTCCTCTTTTAGATAATCACAAATTTCTTTTGTAAATTCTTCAGCTGTTGGACAAGCAAATATTTTAATATCTTTCATCTTTTTCTCCTTTTCTTTTTACTTATATATTACAAAAACTTCTTTTAAAATTAATTAAAAGAAGTTTTTATTTATAAACTCATATCATCCCCATCTGGATCTCCATCTCCATATGTGTCTGTATTTTTTTTCTTATTTAATTCTTTATCATTAGTTTTTGCACTCATTGATGCAATTACTTTTTCTTCATCTACATCAACTTTTGGGCATACTTCATCAAAACTTAATCTTGATGCTGTTATTTGTGCATTATTTTTTTGTACTTTTAATTCTTCTTGATTTTCTGGCACTATTTCTTTTTGTTTTTTTAATGATGAAAGTGATGATGTTATTTTTGCAAATACACCTCTTGCAGCAGCCCCAATTGTTCCTCCTATTGCTGCTATTATTCCGACTTTAGCTAATGCTGTTCCTGCTTTATTTTCTACGTCTTCTATATCTTGTTTTGTTAAATCGTCTCTTTCTAATTCTTTTTCAAGCTCAGCAAGTATTTCATCACCTTCCATGATTAAATCATCTGGTGTGACTGTGCTAAAATCTACATCATATTTACTTAATTCTTTTATTTGAGCAACAAAATTTGCTATATTAGTAATTTTAGATACATCACTTATTGCATCAAGACAGACACTTCCATTGTCGTGCAAAAATATGGCATATGGTGATTTTTCGTTTCTAGTTACTTCTTTAAATAACATATCTCCAATTGCTTCACAAATAACTGGATTTGTTTTCATGTTAGTCATATATTGTTTGCTTATGTATGACATATATTTTGGATTTCCAGTTTTAATCATTTTATTTATTGTATTTAGATATATTTTTAATTTATCTTCTTCCATGTTTTTTCCTTTTTCTTTTGATAAATTTATTATAACTAAAATAAAAAATAACTTCAATTAAAATTGAAGTTATTTTCGATATTTTTATTCTTCCCAGTTGTGATATACATCTGATACATCATCTAGGTCATCTAATTTTTCTAAGAAGTTTTCCATTCTTTCAGCATCTTTTTCATCTAATTTTACATATGTGTTTGGTATCATTGTTACTTCTGCTTCTACGAATGTTAAGTTATTTTCTTCTAATTTTTCTCTTACTTCTGAGAAGTTTTCTGGTGCTGTTGTGATTTCATAGCAATCTTCTTGTGCTTCAAAATCTTCTG